>CAYGWP010000571.1:0-2143 GCA_964353455.1 uncultured Anaerolineales bacterium | reverse complement strand
TATCCCGGGGTAGTGCAATCTAACGTAGGACAATGGCGCGGTGGGTCTCCCGACCCGCCGCGCCGGAATACCGCATAGGGGTGTGAATAACCGGCAATCCACGCGGCGGTTCGGGAGAACCGCCGCGCAAAAACGCGAAGTAGCGCTGTCATACTGAGGCGGGACGGCCGACCCGCCGCGACCTTTTCACTATGTGCCCCGCGGCGGAACAGGGTCGTATCCGCTCCGCGAACACGGCTGGCACCGCAGAACCCGCCGCACCGCCAGGTAAACCCCGCGCACCGCCCCGTGCGCACGCAGGGCCTCTATCGCGTATTCGCTGCACGAGGGGACAAACCGGCAGTGCCCGCCCAGGTGCGGACCGAGCGCCACCTGGTATCCACGCACCAGCATCACCAGCACGCCCACAATCGCGCCGCTGATGGCGCCAGTCACCTTGCAGAGAACGGCCCTCATCCGTCCGCCTTTCGCGGGCCGGCAGCGCACCGCCCGATGGCCTGCGGCAGAAGCGACCGGATGCCGCCGTCAACCTCGGCGAACGAGTAGTCCCGACCCACCGGCACCACCACCACGTCGTAGCCGACCGGGAATTCCGCGCGGACCTGCCGGAACGCCTCCCGGATCAGCCGCTTGATCCGGTTCCGCCGGACCGCATTGCCGCACCGCTTCCCCACCGAGACGCCCAGCCTCGTCACCTCCAGCCCGTTCGGCCGGGCATACACGACCAGGCGTCCGTCCCCTGCGCGTCCGCGGGCCGCATAGACCGCGCGGAATTCGCCCGTCTTCAGAATCCTCTGGCGACGGCCGAGCGTGGCACGCGGTCGTGGGGCGGGCGACGTCATCGGCCGTCCTCTTTCTCCGGACCTTCGGCCCCATCTTCCGGCGGCGGCACAGGGAACCGCCGCCCCGCCTCCGACCAGGCGTCCGACGTGTCGGTGGGCGTGTGCGGCATCGGGCTGATCAGACGCCGCCTCAGGATGACAACGGCCATCGCCACGCCGAGAAGGCAGAAGACCAGGGCAAGCCACCAGAGCCAGCCCTCGACGCGGGGCGCAAGGTCAACCGGCACTTCCGCCCCGAGAATCATGGCGACCCTCCCGCGGCCCCCTCCGAAGGCGGACCTTCGGGCGGCTTCTCCGCCCCGCCCGCCCCGCCCGTGTCCGCCAGGTCCGAGATGCCATCCACCGAGATGTTGGCCGCCGGTCGCGGACGACCCTCAGGCCACAGACGGTCCCACGCATCAGCACCCAGTTCGCGCTCCACGATCTCAACCAGCGTCGCCAGGTCCCGACGCACCTGCTCGAACTGCTCACGCAGTTGAAGCACCGCAGCAACCCCCGGCAGATTGATCCCCAGGTCGCGGCTCAGGGTGACCACGCTCCACAGGCGCCGCATGTGCACACGCGTAAAGACCGGCCCGCCGGCCGCATCCCGGCCCGGCTCCACCAGACCCTCATCTATGTACGACTGGATGTCGGCGACGGCGACGCCGAGGGTCTTGCCGGCCTCCTGGAGGCTATAGACTTCCGGTTCGGTCTGGCTCATGGTCACCGTCCTGGCGAGTTCCACGGCGCATCGGCCCGCGGGTTCTCGGTCTCAAGCGTGCGGAGTTCCTCGAAGATCTTCCGGCGGCGCTCGTCCAGAGACTTCGGCGGCACGATCCTGAGGACGCAGTACTGGTCGCCGCGGCTGCCGCCCGCTCCGGCCACGCCCTGACCTTTAAGGCGCAGCCGGGCGCCGCCGGCCGCTCCCGGCGGAATCCGCACGCTCGTACGCCCGTGAACCGTCGGCACCTCGATCCCGGCACCCAGGGCCGACTCCGACACGGATATCGGCACATCAATATAGATATCTTGTCCATCGCGCCGAAAGTACGCGTGCGCCTGGACGCGGATCACAAGGTACAGGTCCCCCGCCGGACCGCCCATGCCCGGGCCGCCCTGCCCGGCCAGCCGCAGGCGCTGGCCGTCTCGGACCCCCGGGGGCACGCGGACCTGGATATGCTGCGGCCGGACGGCCCCGTCCGGCCCCGGCCGCTGGAGCGTGGGGCTCGTCTCGACGCCGCGGACGGCCTGCTCGAATGAGAGGGCGAGTTCCGCCTCGGCATCCTCGCCGCGCATCGCCGGGCGCCGAGCGCGGCCGG
>CAYGWP010000570.1:0-9388 GCA_964353455.1 uncultured Anaerolineales bacterium | reverse complement strand
CGAAGATGCGGTCGAGGTCGGCCTGGAGCGCGGCGGCGGGCGCCGGAGCGGGCGGCGGAGGGGGCGCAGGCGCGGCAGCCGGAGGTTCGGGCGCGGCAGGCGCGCCGGCCAGAAGACCCATCGCCGCAATCAGGACCACCCCCGGCACAACAAGAAACCACTTGCGCATCGCCAGGCAACCCCTTATGTTCGAGGCCCGCCATCTTGCTCGGGCCGGCGTGCGGGATTATAATCGCCCCGCGCTGCGTGTAAAGGAATGACCGGAATGACGGATTCGCCGCCCATCGGCCGGATCGTAAACGGCGACGTGCTTGAGGTCCTGCCAACGTGGCCCGCGGGCTGCGTTGACCTGGTGTTCGCCGACCCGCCGTTCAACATCGGCTACAAGTACGACAAGTACTGCGACACCCTGGCCCCGCCGGAGTACCTGGCGTGGACCGAGCGATGGATCGACGAGTGCCTGCGGGTGCTGACGGCCACGGGGTCGTTCTGGATCGCCATCGGCGACGAGTACGCCGCCGAGATCCGCGTCCTGATGCGCCAGCGGGCCGCGCTGCGCAACTGGGTCATCTGGCGGTACACCTTCGGCCAGTGCTGCAAGGGCAAGTTCAACCGCGGACACGCACACCTCTTCTACTTCGTGAAGGACCCCAAGCATTTCACCTTCAACGCCGACGCCGTGCGCGTGCCCTCGGACAGGCAACTTAAGTACGCCGACATCCGGGCGAACCCGAAAGGCAAACTGCCCGACGACGTCTGGACGTTCTCGCGGGTCTGCGGCACGTTCAAGGAGCGCGTGCAGTGGCATCCGTGCCAGATGCCCGTGACGCTCCTGGAGCGGATCATAATGGCGTGCTCCAATCCGGGCGACCTGGTGCTCGACCCGTTCTCGGGAAGCGGGACGACGCTTGTGGCGGCGGCGCGGCGAAAGCGGCGGTGGGTCGGCGTGGAACTCTCGGAGCAGTATGCCGCCGAGGCCCTGAAGCGCGCGCACAACGCCGACCTCGAACCGGTCTCGGTTGATCCGAGCGCGCCGCCGGCGAATCCCAAGACGGCCGGGCCCGTGCGGCAGCGCAGGGGGCCGAGGACACCGACCGTGAAGCCCGCCACGCTCTTCGGCCCTGTCGATGACGAGCCCGCGGCCCCCGATGCCGCCACGGGGACGTAGGCACGATTGCAGCGTGGTACCACATTTTTCGAGCCGCGACCGCAAGAGCCTGCCCTGAGCCTGTCGAAGGGTCGCGGGTACACCGGGGGCGCGCGCAGGATGTCAGGAATCCGATTGCTTCGGCGACCGGGCCGGGGTAAAGTTTCTCTCGGGAGGATGAAGCATGCCGGTCATATGCATGTTCTACGGGGTTATCGTGGCCATGTACTTCATGGACAACAAGCGCCACAGCCGGCCACACGTTCATGTCAGGTACCAGGATGATGAGGCCGTGATAGCCATCCCCGAAGGGGAGGTTCTGGAGGGGCGCCTTCCCCCCGGCAAGATGCGGTTGGTTCTCGCCTGGATTGAAATCCACGGGGAGGAACTCCTTGCGGACTGGCGCCTTACGGTAAGCGGCCAGCAGCCGTTCAAGATTGATCCCTTGAGGTGAACCATGAATCCTCGCGTGGTGGCGGTGGTTGCCAGGGATGACTACAAACTCGAGATTACCTTCTCGAATGGAGAGATTGGCATCTTTGACTGCGCCGGCCTTCTTGACTTCGGCGTTTTCCGGGAACTCCGCGATCTCGCCTACTATAGGCAGGTCCGCGCCGCAGGCGGCACGGTCGTCTGGCCCCACGAGCAGGACATCTGCCCCGATACCCTATACGAAGAGTCGAAGAGGCTCGTCTCGAAGTAAGACTCCTGCCAGACGGAGGCCGGCCGGACAACAGCCGGTGCTTCGTGCGCCTGCCCGCAAAGCAAACTACATTCGGATCGGAACCTTAAGAGGATCCGGTAGCACGCGCGGGTCAGAGGCGCCTCGCACTCACTTCGTTACTCAGTCACTCGCCGTTCACAGGTATCGGTCGAGGCGATGCTCTTTGAGTTTGGCCACCAGGTCGCGGACGCGTTCGGCGTGGTCGCGGGTCGTGACGAGGGTGGCGTCGGGGGTCGATACGATGATGAGGTCGCGGACGCCGAGGGCGGTCACGAGGTGCTCGCCGGTGGAGTAGAGGACGCAGCCGTTCGATTCGACCGCGACGACGTTGCCCTGAACGACGTTGGCGTGCTCATCGGCGGGCAGGTGGCCGCGCAATATCCGCCAGGTTCCCACATCATCCCACGCGAAGTGGCCTTCGAGGACCCGCACGCGGTCGGCCTGTTCGAGGACGCCGTAGTCGATGCTGATGCGCGGCACGCGCGGGAAGACGCGTGCAAGGGCCGATTCCATGCGGTCGGTGTCGAGGTCGGGGACCAACTGCTGGAGCCCCTCATGGAGTTCGGGCAGTCGGCGGTGGATGGCGTCGAGGATGGCGTCGGTCCGCCAGAAGAAGATGCCGCTGTTCCAGGAGTAGTCGCCGGAATCGAAGTAGGCCTCGGCGATAGCCATGGCGGGCTTCTCGTGGAAACTGGTGACCTCATAGACGGGCTGTGCCTCGATCTCCGCCACCTTTGCGCCGCGGAGTATGTAGCCGTAGCCTGTGGCCGGGTAGGTCGGGCGGATGCCGATGAGGTAGAGTGCGGCGGGGTCTTTCTCGACGCAGGCCTCGGCATGGCGGAGAGTCTCTCGGAAGGCCTCGGCGGGGTGGATGATGTGGTCGGACGGCAGGCAGACGATGGTATGGTCGCCTGCGCGTTTGCGGACGATCTCGGCGGCCAGGCCGATGCAAGGTGCGGTGTCGCGGATACGCGGCTCGACGATGATATTCTGCCGCGGCAGGCCGTTAAGGAGTCGCCGCGCGACCTCCTGGTGCTTGCGGTTTATAAGGACCAGCGTGCGTTCAGGCGGAACGACGCCTTCGAGGCGCTTGAGGGTCTGGACGACGAGCGGCTCGCCCCCCAGGATGCTGAGGAACTGCTTCGGGCAGGTAGCGCGGCTGAGGGGCCAGAAGCGCGTGCCCTCGCCCCCCGCCATGATGACCGCGTACATTGATCCGGCCTCGGTGCCCATGGCATGAATATGCCGCTTTGTGGGGTCCGGGTCAACCATTTTTCGGGCAACATGCGGCCAGTGGGGTTGCCGATGCGCGAAAGTACCCGCGGGCTCAAGCCCGCGGCTCGACAAGAAGATGGGCAAGTGGGAAGGGGCGCGCGAAGGCTCGGGCGCGGGCGCGCTTGAAAGGCATCGGTCACGGTGCTATACTCCTATGCCGTTTCGTGATTGCAGGGGCCGGAGGGCAGTCTGTGCCGCAGCCGTTTGTCATTATTATCGATGACGAGGAAGCCGTCCGCGTCGCGCTCGCCCGTAGCCTGGAGCAGCACGGGTGCCTAGTGCGCGGCTCGGAGACGGCGGCCGATGCGCTGAAGCACCTGGAAGAGATCATACCGGACCTGGTTCTGCTGGACTACCGCCTGCCCGACGCCGATGGCCTGGAACTCCTTGAGAGAATCCGCCGCCAGTGGCCCGACCTGCCGGTCATCATGATGACGGGGTACGCGAACGTCGATATGGCCGTCAAGGCGATGCACCTGGGGGCGTACGACTACGTCTCGAAGCCGTTCGACCTTGAGCAGATGCTCTTCGTCATCAATAAGGCGCTGGAGGCGAAGCGCGTGCGGTCCGAGGTTCCCCGGGCGGCCGCGCGGCCGCTGGAGCCGTTCGGGTTTGACCGCATCGTCGGCCGCAGCCCCCAGATGCTGGAGGCCGTTCACGTGCTCCGGCAACTGGCGGAGTCCGAGGCCCGGACGATCCTGCTCCAGGGCGAGAGCGGCACCGGCAAGGACCTTGCCGCCAAGGTCATCCACTACAACAGCCCGCGCGCCGAGCGGCCGTTCATGAACATCACCTGCACCGCGCTGCCCGAGGCGCTGCTGGAGAGCGAACTGTTCGGCCACGAGAGGGGCGCGTTCACGGATGCGCGGCGCGAGAAGCAGGGTCTCTTTGAACTGGCCGACGGCGGGACGATCTTCCTCGACGAGATCGGCGACATGCCGGCCGCCCTACAGGCCAAACTCCTCAGGTTCCTCGAGGAGAAGGCCTTCCGGCGCGTCGGCGGCACAAGGGACATCAACGTGGACGTCTGCATCATCGCCGCCACGAACCGCGTGCTGCGGGCACTGGTGGAGCAAGGCGACTTCCGCGAGGACCTCTTCTACCGCCTCAACATCTTCCCGGTGACGCTGCCGGCCCTCAGGGAGCGGCCGGAGGACATTCCGCTGCTGGCCGAGTTCTTCATCGGCCAGTACAACCGAGAGTTCCACAAGGACGTGGCCGGCATCGACAAGACGGCAATGGCGCTGATGCGGGCGTACCGCTGGCCCGGGAACGTCCGGGAACTGAGGAATATGATTGAGCGTGCGATGCTGATGGCGCGTGGCGGCCTCTTGACCATGGCGGACCTGCCGTCGGAACTGAAGACGCCGCGCGCAGGGAAGGACTCCGGTCCCGCCGCCATAGCCCTGGGGCCGGAGGGGATCGACTTCCGCGAGGTCGAACGGGCGCTCATCGCCAAGGCGCTCGAGCAGGTGGGGGGAAACCAGTCGCGGGCCGCAGCCCTCCTGAGGATGACCCGCGACCAACTAAGGTACCGCGCCCGCAAGTACGGCCTTTCGCTGCACCCGCACAAGACCGACCGATGAACCGCGCCCCGATGAGGCGCGGACGGCCCGAAGGACCCCGATGTGAACATCATTGAAGATATCAAGAGCCGTGTACGCCCGGCCCGGCGACGCATACTCCTTCCCGAGACGCACGACGAACGCGTGATGCAGGCGGCCGTCCGCATGCAGAAGGAAGGCTTCTGCCGCACGGTCCTCCTGGGCGATCCGGGGGCGCTGGCGGCACGCCTGTGGGAACTCGGCGGCTCGCCCCACGACGCCGAGTTCATCGACCGGACCGACAAGGACCGCCTCGACAGGTTCACCGCCGCTTACCACGAACTCCGCAAGGCCAAGGGCATGACCGCCGACCGGGCCCGCCACGCACTCCAGCACCCCGTCTTCTACGGCGCTATGTGCCTCAGGGATGGACTCGTGGACGGAATGACGGCCGGCAGCGCATCGCCCACGGCCGCGGTCATCCGCGCTGCCCTTCACACGATCGGCCTCCGCCGAGGCTGCAAGACCCTCTCCTCGTGCCTCATCATGATCATCCCCCGAAAAGAGTTCGGGCTGGACGGCACGCTTCTCTTCTCCGACTGCGGCGTGGTGCCGGTCCCGACACCGGAGCAACTGGTCGATATCGCCCGCAGCGCCGCCACGTCGTGGCGCCAGTTCACGGGAAAGGAGCCGGTGATGGCGTGCCTGTCGTTCTCGACGAAGGGGTCGGCCGACCACCCCAGCGCCGCTAAGATGGCCGAGGTGGCCAGACGCGTCCGGGAACTGGAGCCGGGCCTCGTGGTGGACGGGGAACTCCAGGCCGATGCGGCCATCGTGCCGGAAGTGGCCGCCCGCAAGTGCAAGGACTCGCCCCTTAGGGGGCGGGCCAACGTCCTCATATTCCCGGACCTCGGGGCGGGCAACATCTGCTACAAACTGGCCGAGCGTTTCGCCGGAGGCCAGGCCATCGGCCCGATCTTCCAGGGCCTTGCCAAGCCGGTCAACGACCTTTCGCGCGGATGCCAGGTGCAAGACATCGTTGACGCCGCCGCCATCACGGCCGCGCAGACCTTTGCCGGATGACCACCGGGGCCTTCGGCAACCGCTTGCTTTCGCCCGTTGCGTTCCAGAAGAAGCGGAGCGCAGCCCTCACCTCTCGCGGTGAGACCCGCGCTCCGCGTGTGGACGTCTCGGAACGCCTGCCCCGTCGGCCCAAAACGCCGAACCGCGGCGCCGTAGCGCCGGGGGGAAACTCTCCCAGGGCTATCAGACTTCACATCACAGCCGCTTGGGGGCACGCTGCAAGCCGGGGCCCCCATTGCCCAAGGCAACCTGCGGCGCTGCCTTGGCATGGCTTTGCCGGTCCAGCGACACCGGCATGGGCGCCAGCACCATCGTGAACAGCCAAAACATGACCTTGGTGCACAGGCCTTCCTGCTTCATGTACAACCTCCTCCATTTCATCATAAGCCGACGGGTTCGGCACCTGCCGGTTCCCGTCGGCGCCGCTGATTTATTCAGGCCCGGCGACGGCGGACGAAGACCGCCGCCACGCCGCCAGCCGCCATCAGCATGATCGTCGCCGGTTCGGGAATGATATTCAGTGCGCCGGCATCGGTTTCGGTCTCGCCATCGCCAGTCTGCACTCTCACACTGATCGGGTGTTCGCCGTACGGGCTGGGGCCGTACAGGTCCGTCAGTTGTTCCCAGGTGAGCGTCGGGTTCCGAGCGAAGGCATCGTCATACGCGTGGTCGCCGTCGAGGTCCCAGGAGAACTCGCCCATCGTGTGGTCGCTCCACGTGCCATCGGCGTTCAGCATGACGGAACTGCCGCTATCGACCACGTACACGTTCGTGGGGTCGTCCTTCTTGGCATCGGCCGTGGCGAACGGCTGGTAGATCCTCAGGCCGTTCAGGACCATGCCCGGATCCGCCTGGGCGCTATTGGTCATCTGCCACTGGGTGCCGCCGTTGAACCTCATCACCACGGGATACGTGGAGTCAATCACTACCGGGTTCCGGTAACTGGCCTGGATAAGCGAGTCTGCGCCGGTGCCCATAGACGTAATCGTCGCCGTCTGGCCCGTGCCGACCAGGCTCGGCTCGCCATTGATGCCGACGTAGTTGCCCGACGCACGGATCGGGCGGATATTCAGCAGGTCGTTCTTGCCGGTTGAGCCGCGCGCGGTCACCGTGCCGCCGCTCTTGCCCGTGCCGACATACCAATCGCTGTTGTCGGCTTGGCCCGAGATCATTACGGCGGTGGCGAAGTCCACCTGGATCTCCTGGCTGGCCGTCTGGTAGATGTGAAACTTCAGGGAGTTGATGCCGTCGGTCCCCGAAACCATGCGGGTGATGGTCCGCACGGTGGTGATGGTGTTGGTGCCGGCCACGGTGTACTGGGTGTTGACCCTGACGGGGGCGGCCATTTCGACCCAGATCTGGTACTCAAGGATGTCGCCATCGCGGACGGCAATCGGACTGGTCGTCCACGGGTTGTGGTTGTCGGTGGTCTTGACCCGCCCCTTCAGGGTGATGGTGGCGAACGGGGCGGCAAACGCCGCCGTCGTTGACAGCACGATCCCGAGGGCGGCCAGAATCACCAGCGTCTTCTTCGCCCAGGTAGCCATCTGTCTCTCTCCTAACGGTCAGTACCGTGTGCCGACTTGCGAATCACCCCCGTAGCGCTTCCCGGCTCCACACCTGCGACCGGCAACCATGACCCGTAGCGCAAAAGAAAAGGCGGCCCGGTCAGGCTTTACCCTCCGGTGCCGCCATTACACACAACGCCTACGACTCTCGAATTGAACTTTTCGGGGGCTCCCTGTCCGAAGCCACCGTTCGGGCCTGCCTTATTTCCCGCAACCCGGCCCTGTTACCTGCTACCTTTCATGGCCATTACGCAAAGAAGTCTGTGTGGAACGCTCTCGCCTCCGCGCAAGCGCTCCGGTCGTCTATCCTGAGGCAAGGATAAGATACATTGTATTTCCCTAGAAGTCAAATCGCCGAGGTGGATTTTTCCACATTTTTTAGGGATCGGCTAATGCGCCCGGACGCCGCCGGGGCTCTTATAAACCCTTGCAGTGACAGTAGTTACGACTGCATGACACTTGCCGCAGGGGGCATCCGGCGGCAAGCGCCATAGGGCCGTGCGAGAAAAAAGCCGCCCCGCCGCAGCCCGCCGTGCGCAACTCAAGGGCCCGCCAGTCGTTGCCGCCGTTCCTGCCCCCAAGGGCAATAGCGGCGGCAGCATCACGACGTCCTCCACGCAACGGCCAGCACGTCCTCTTGACCGTTCCGTGTTCAGGGCATCTTGGTGAAAAAGCAGCCCCCGGCCTCTTCGGTCGGGGGCAGAGAACTCCGGTCGGCACTCTTTCCTCATTTTCTTGGCCTGCGCTTGAAGCCCCGCGCCGGCAGTCCGCCGAGATTCAGCAGGGCCAAGGTGCTGACTTCATCCGTGTAATAGGCAAGGGGTGCGCCAAGCGACGGAAGCAGGCGCGAGATTCTTATAAGTCGTGTTTTGGCAGGGGTTTGCGAAGATGCACAGCCGAGGGCGGCTGTGCCACGTGGCACGCCCGCCCTCGGGCGTGCGAACGAAAATGTGGCCTCGATTGGGCGGAAACCTGCCGCGGGGCGTTCGGCCACGGCATGTTATGACGATATCGTCATAAGATACTGTGCCTGCGGCGCCGAAAGGCGATGGGGCGTCCAGCCACGCCGCGCGGCGTTCGGCCACGCAAGTTCCGCTGGTGCGCGCAGAGGGGGCGCCCGACCGCACGGCGCGCTAGCGCGAGCGCGGAATCCGGTCACGAGGGGCGCGAACGCCGGGAAAACGGGTTACGGGGCGGCGCCGATGGTTTCGGGCGGCGGGCACTCGACCTTGCACCTGCGCATCATCCGCCACAAGGTCTTGCGATTGACGCCGAGCGTCTCGGCAGCCTTGCTGCGGACCCCGCCCGCCAACTGGAGCGTCGCGGCAATGTGGCGGCCGGTGGCCTCTCGCAGCGTCGGGAACGGGTCGGCGGGGTCAAAGGCAAAGAGTTCGGTCGGCAGGTCTTGGACCTCGATCATGTAGTTTTCGGACAGGACATACGCCCGCTGGATGACGTTGGCGAGTTCCCGCACGTTTCCGGGCCAACTGTACGCCACCATCGCATCCAGTGCCGCAGGCGACACCCCCTTCGGCTCTAGCCTCAGCGCCTGCCCGATCCGCTCGGTGAGGTGCTTCACCAGAACGGGAATGTCCTCCCGGCGCTCGCGCAGCGGGGGCACCGAGAGGCATACCACGTTGAAGCGGTAATAGAGGTCCGCCCTGAAGGAGCCTTCATGGACGGCCCGGGCGAGGTCCCGATGCGTGGCCGACACCACGCGGATGTTGACCGGGATAGCCTTGGTCCCCCCCACCGGAACGACCGCCCGCTCCTCCAGGACCCTGAGCAACTTGCTCTGGAGGGGGCTGCTCATGTCGCCGACTTCATCGAGGAAGATGGTCCCGCCATCGGCGGCACGCAGGAAACCCACCGTGGCAGACTTCGCGCCGGTGAAGGCCCCAGCCTCGTGGCCGAAGAGTTCGCTTTCAAGGAGGGATTCGTGGATGGCGGCACAGTTGACGCCGATGAACGGCCCGTCCGACCGTCGGCTCAGCCGGTGCAGAAGCCGGGCAATCAACTCCTTGCCGGTTCCCGGTTCGCCCTGGAG
>CAYGWP010000569.1:0-7137 GCA_964353455.1 uncultured Anaerolineales bacterium | reverse complement strand
GATGACCGGCTCGCGCTCAAGTTCCGGCTTCGAGAAGAGGCCCAGGACCTTCGACGCGGCGGCCGACGCCTGCGACACCGAATCGGGAATGTCCTTCGGCGCCTGGCACGCCCCGGCCAGAAAGACGCCGGCGGCGGCGGTCTCGACCGGCCGCAACTTCGGGTGCGCCTCGCTGTAGAAGCCGTCGGTGTCGTAGCCGACGCCGAACATCTGGGCAAGCCGCTCAGAACCCTCGCGCGGGATGACAGCGTCGGCCAGAACCACCAGGTCGGCCTCGACGGTCACGGGCCGCCCGGCCAGCGTATCGGCCCCGCGGACGATGAGTTTGCCGTCCTTGCGCCGGTACACGCGGCTGACGCGCCCGCGAATGTACTCCGCGCCGTCGGCCTCAATCGCCCGACGCACGAACTCCTCGTATCCCTTGCCGGCCGCGCGGATGTCCATGTAGAACACCACCGCACGCCCGTCGTGCACCTTGTGCCGATACAGCATCGCGTGCTTGGCCGTGTACATGCAGCAGATCTTGGAGCAGTAGGCCTTGCCGATCTTCTCATCCCGGCTGCCGCAGCACTGGATGAAGACGACGGTCTCGGGGACCGTGCCGTCGGAAGGCCGGCGGATTTCGCCGCCCGTCGGGCCACTCGCCGATGCGAGTCGCTCGAACGCGAAACCGTCGATAACATCTTTGAGTTTCCCCGCGCCGTACTCGCCGTACGCCGCGTGGTCCCACAACTCAAAGCCTGTCGCCAGGACGACCGCGCCAACCTTGACCTTCACGAGTTCGTCCTGGTCCTTAAAGTTGATGGCCCCGCGCTGGCACACCTTCGCGCACGCCCCGCACTTGCCCTTGGTGAGCATGATGCAGTGCTCGTGGTCGATGACGGGCTTATTGGGGACGGCCTGCGGGAACGGGCGGTAGATCGCCGTGCGGTTGCACAGCGCGGCATCAAACTCGGCCGGTATCTTCTTCGACGGGCACTTGGCCCAGCAGTCGCCGCAGCCCGTGCACTTAGACCAATCGACGTACCGGGCCTTGTGGCGGATCGTCACGTCGAAGTTCCCGACGAACCCCTCGACGCCCTCAACCTCGCTGTAGGTCATGAGCGTGATGTTCGGGTGGCTGGCAACCTCGACCATACGAGGCGTGAGGATGCACTGCGAGCAGTCCAGCGTCGGGAACGTCTCGGAAAGGCGTGCCATGTGGCCGCCGATGGAGGAACTCTTCTCGACGAGTATGACCTTCTTGCCGCCGTTTGCGATGTCGAGCGCCGCCTGGATTCCCGCGATGCCGCCGCCCACAACCAGCGCCGTAGGCTCAATCGGCACGCGGATCGGGTACAGGCTCCGGTTCCGCTTCACCTTCTCGACCATCACCCGCACCAGGTCAACCGCCTTTGCAGTGGCCTCGGCCTTGTTCTCGTGGACCCACGAGCAGTGCTCGCGGAGGTTGGCCATCTCAAGGAGGTACGGGTTGAGGCCGGCCTCGGCGGCGGCGCGGCGGAACGTCGGCTCGTGCATCCGCGGGCTGCACGCCCCGACCACGACGCCCGTCAACTTCTTCTCCTCGATGGCCTGCTTGATCATCTGCTGGCCGGGGTCGGAACACATGTACTTGTAATCGACGGCATGTACGACGCCGGACATCTTGGCGGCAGCAGCGACGACGGCGGCGCAATCCACCGTCCGCCCGATGTTCTCGCCGCAATGGCAGATGAATACGCCTACGCGCGCCATGTTACTTCACCTTTCGCCGTTCACCCCCCGGTGTATTCACCGGGGGCTAACTATACACCGACACCCGGTGTATTCACCGGGGGCTAACTATACGCATCGCGTCGATAAAGTGCCGGTCCAGGCCCAACACCTTCGGGTCGATGCCCGCCGCAAGCCCGACCAGTTCCGACAGGTACACGATGGGCATCCGATGCGCGGCCCCGCGCCGCGAGTTGATCGTCAACTGCCGCATGTCAAGGTTCGAGTGGCACATCGGGCACCCGATGACGATCGCCTCGGCCCCGGCGGCCTCGGCATCGGCGATGATGGCCTCCGAGAGGTCAACCACCGCGTCGGTGAACGACATGCTGAATCCGCCGCCGCAGCACTCGGTGGCGAAGTTCCAATCGACCGCCTCGGCCCCCGCGGCCTTGACGGCGGCCTCCATGCCCTGCGGATTCTCGTGGTCATCATCAATGATATCGTCGCCGCGGGCCAGCAGGCACCCGTAGTAGAGCGCCACCTTCAGGCCCCCCAGCGGCGCGGTCATCTTCCCCGCCAGCCCGCCCGCCAGCAGGCGATTGATGAACTCCACCAGGTTGATGATCTTGACCTTGCCCTTGAATTCCAGACCCGTGACCTCTTTCATCCGGGCCGCAAGGTTCTTGCTCCGCGAAAGACGCACCACCGTGCCCTTCAGACGCGAGAAGCACGCCGCACACGGCGCGAGGACTTCCTCCATCCCCTGCGCCTCGGCCAGCGCCAGCACGCGGTACGGCAGGGCGACCGCCAGGTCGTGGTTCAGATTGTGCGCGGCCGTCGCGCCGCAGCAGTTCCAGTCCTCGATCTCCCGTAGTTCGACGCCCGCAGCGCCCGCCAGGGCATGGATGGACTGGCCCAACTCGCGGCCCGTCCCGCGGTCCGAACACCCCGGATAGTAGCCGAGGGGTTTCACTTGTGTGCCCCCTTCCGGCATGCGGCGAAGATTCGCTTCACCTCGCGGCGGCCGCGGATCGTGTCGGGAACCATCGGCAGTTTGCCGCGGGCGAGCATCAGCGGGGCCAGAAAAACGTCGCTGAAGAAATCGCCGCTCGTGAGTTTGTAGAGGCCCGTCAGCGGCACCTCGCTCATGCGGCCGGCATGCTCGACCACCTTCAGGAACGCCTTGTGGAACGCCAGGACCTTGCGCTGCTTCGCCGAGACCGACCCGCGGGCGTAAGACATCTCGCGCAGCGCATCTATCACCGCCGCCGGGTCCAACTTCTTCGGACACCGCTGCGTGCACGTCAGGCACCCGGCGCAGACCCAGATGGCCTCGGACGCAAGGAGCCGCTCCGTCGCCGACTCATCGCCCACCTGCACCAGGCGCATGATCTGCCCGGGCACGATCTCCATCCACCGCGCCATCGGGCAACCGGCCGTGCACTTGCCGCACTGGTAGCACTCGGCCACATCGACGCCGGTGGCCTTGCGGACAGCCGCTGCCAGCCCTTTTTCGGGCGATTTTGACACAGAGACTTCCCCTGTCCCATCTGGCGGCCGTGGAATCACATAAACCCAGGAATGCTCACGCCGGGCCGCAAGGAATAGTACGAACCGCAAGGACTTTTTGCAAGGCACTTTCTTCTACAGTTCTTCTACAGTTGACACGCCGACGAAATCGCGTACGGTAGGCAGTCGCCATGACCGCCGACCAGCCCGAAAACCCACGACGACGACGCCAGCGGTACCCCGGCAAGTGCCCAAGACGCTTCGACCAGCGCTATAAGGAACTCGCCCCCGACCGGCACCCCGACATCCAGCAGCACGTCCGCGGTCAGGGCCGCACCCCCGCCGCGACGCACGTGCCGGTCCTCGTGGCCGAGGTGATGGCTGCCCTGCGGCCGGCGCCGGGCAACACGGTGGCCGATTGCACCGTAGGCTACGGCGGCCACGCCCTGGAATTCCTCCGGCGGATCGGCCCGGCGGGCACGCTCCTCGGGTTCGACCTCGATGCCGCCGAACTCGAGCGCACACGCCAGCGGCTGACGGCTGCCGTCGGCCCGCGCGCCGATACAAGTGAGCGTGGTGGGCAGTCTTGCCCACCACACGGCGGGCAAGACTGCCCGCCGCGCGAAGAATCGGCCGCCGCCGGCCCGCACATCATCCTCCGCCGCGGCAACTTCGCCGGCATCGACCGGGCACTGGCCGAGGAGAACCTGGGGGCCGCCGACATCATCTTCGCCGACCTGGGGGTCTCCTCGATGCAGGTGGACGACCCCACGCGGGGGTTCTCGTACAAGTTCGACGGGCCGCTGGACATGCGGATGGATTCGCGGATTCCGCGGACGGCCGCCGACCTCCTGCGGATTCTTCCGGAGGCAAAGATCGCCGCCGCCCTTTCGGACTTTGCCGACGAGCCCGACGCCGAATCCATCGCCCGCCGCATCGTCGAGGAGCGCGACCGCCGGCCCATCACCCACACGCTGGAACTCGTGGACCTCGTCTTCGCAGTCAAGGGCCTCTCGCGCCGCAAGTGGCGAGAAGAGGTGGCAGCCACCGGCGACGACCTCCACCCCGCCGCCCGAACCTTCCAGGCCCTGCGAATCCTTGTGAACGATGAACTTGCGGCCCTGCGTCAGTTGCTCCGCGTCGCCCCGGCGTGCCTGAAGGCCGGCGGCCGCATCGGCATCGTGAGTTTCCACTCCGGCGAGGATCGCCTCGTGAAACACGCGTTTTGCGAAGGTCTTGAGGTGGGGGCCTACTCAGCCATTGCGGAAGGTGTGATCCGCCCCGGCCCCGAGGAACGCCGCGCCAACCCCCGCTCCGCCTCGGCCAAGTTCCGCTGGGCCGCGAAGGCGTAGGCCGGTGGCCCGGAGGGGCAGGTGAAACTCAAGTCTCCGGCGGCAAGGGGCCGATCAGCCGCTTAGCCAACTCGATGAACTGTGCGGCGTGGTCCACTGCAATGCGGCACTCCTCCGCCGAGATCTGGCGCGGAATGCCGTAGTCGCCGCTGAAACGAAGTTCCTGGGCATCCGACAGGTAGCGATGGAACTCAACTGGCACCTTCCCCTTGTGTGCAAACTCCCGGCCGAACGCCGCAATCACCGCCGAGTGCTTTGAGAACGCGAGTTCCTCGCCCTCAAGAAACGCCTCGGCCACATAGAACATGGCATAGTAGGCCCGCGCGGCCGCAAAACCGTAGTACCCCGAGTCCGCCAGCAGGCGGGCCGCCCCAAGGCTGTCGCGGGCCATCTCCAGAAGGTCTTGCTGGTCTTCAGTCACAGCGCTACGCCCTCTCTGCGGATGTTCCGGAGCAGCGGTCCGTTGCGGGTGGAGAAGTGGTGCTCGTCCATGAAGACGCAGCAGATCGTCTCTTCGTGCTCGTAGGAGAGTTGCCACACGTCATCGGAGGTGCGGTGGATTTCCTCACATGCGTCAACCGGCCCCTCCAGCACCACCAGCACGTCGATGTCGGACCCCGGCTCGGCGTCGCCGCGGGCCTGGGAACCGTAGAGGATCATCTTCACCAGGCGCGGGCCGTAGAGGGCCTGGAACCTGCGGCGGAGTTCGGCCAGGATGGTTTGCACCTTCTCGCTCATGCCGGATATTCTCCGCCTAACATGCGGCGGTGTCAATCCGTAACGCCAACGGCGAATATCGAACGCCCAACGCCTAATGTCGAACACCCAAGTTCAGGCCACCGCGCCATTCCTTCGATATTCGGTGTTCGGCGTTGGCTGTTCGACATTCTCCGTTCACTCGCCGCCTTCCAGCACCGCCATGAAGGCCTTCTGCGGAATCTCGACGTTGCCGACCATCTTCATCCGCTTCTTGCCCTTCTTCTGCTTGTTGAGGAGTTTCTGCTTCCGCGTCACGTCGCCGCCCGACATCCCTTCGATGATGTCCTTGCGGTATGCCTTGATGGTCTCGCGGGCGATGACCCGCGCCCCGACCGCCGCCTGGAGCGGCACCTCGAACTGGTGACGCCTGATCTCCCTCCGCAGCCGCATGATCACCGCCCGGCCGCGCACTTCCGCCTTTATCCGGTGCACGATGAACGACAGGGCCTCCACCCGCTGCCCGGCCACCAGGATATCCACCTTCACCAGGTCGTCGGGCCGGAAGCCCGTGACCTCGTAGTCCATCGTCCCGTAGCCGCGAGTGGCGCTCTTGAGTTTGTCGTAGAAGCCGTAGATGATCTCGGCCAGCGGGAAGTCGTACGTCAGGATCGCCCGGTCGGCCGAGAGGTACTCGGTCTTGCTGAACTTGCCGCGCCGATCCTCGGCCAGGGCATAGATTGCCCCCATCGAATCGGCCGGCACGATCAGGTTCACCCGCGCCATCGGCTCGCGGATCTCCTTGATTTCACTCTCCTCCGGAAGGTCGCCCGCAGAATCCACCTCGACCACCTTGTCCGTGGCCAGCAGCACCTGGTACGGAACCGTCGGGGCCGTCTGGACCACCTCAACACCGTGCTCACGCTCCAGACGCTCCTGCACGATCTCCATGTGCAGCATCCCCAGGAACCCGCACCGGAACCCGAACCCAAGCGCCTCGCTGGAAGTGGGCTGGAACTGGAGCGCCGCATCATTGAGTTGCAGTTTCTCCAGCGCATCACGCAACTCCGGAAACTGCGTGCTCGGGCCCGGATAAAAGTCCGAAAACACCATGTGCTGCGGGGCGCGGTACCCCGGCAGCGCCACCGTCGCCGGACGGGCCGCCTGCGTCACCGTGTCGCCAACGTGGACAGCCGCCACCGTGCGGATATTGGCGACAACGTACCCCACCTCGCCTGCCGCAAGGCTATCGACGGGCGTCGCCTTCGGCCGGAACTTGCCCACCTCGATGATCTGGTACACGTCGCCCGTGCCCATCGTGCGGATCTTGTCGCCGGTGGCCAGGCGGCCGTCGAACACGCGGACATAGACGATCACCCCGCGGTACTCGTCGAACGTGGAATCGAAGATGAGGGCCGTCGTCGGGGCATCCGCATCGCCCGCCGGGGCAGGCAGCCGCTCCACCACCGCCGCAAGCATGTCGTCGATGCCCACGCCCGACTTCGCCGAGGCGAAAATGCAGTCCTCCGCCGCCGTGCCCAGAAGGTGCTCCACCTCCATCGCCGCATCTTCCGGCCGGGCGGAGGCAAGGTCGATCTTGTTCACCACGGGCACCAGGGCCAACTTGCCCCGCCGAGCAAGGTACGCATTCGCAACCGTCTGGGCCTCAACGCCCTGAGAGGCATCGACCACCAGGATCGCCCCCTCGCACGCGGCCAGGGCGCGGCTGACCTCGTAATGGAAATCGACGTGCCCCGGCGTATCAATGAGGTTGAGCATGTACCGGCGGCCGCCGTGATCGAAATCGACCGTCACCGCTGAGGCCTTGATCGTTATGCCGCGCTCCCGCTCAAGATCCATCGTGTCGAGGATCTGGTCGCGGAAC
>CAYGWP010000568.1:0-27918 GCA_964353455.1 uncultured Anaerolineales bacterium | reverse complement strand
CCCCTCGTGGGAGAGGGGTTGGGGGTGAGGGGGCGAGCCACGGCAACCCCTCACCCGGCCTTCGGCCACCCTCTCCCGCAAGGGGAGAGGGTCAACGGCACCGCAAACGCTAAACACGTACGGAGACCCGCCGCGCAATATGTTGTCCGGCCGCGCCGTGCTAAAGCGCGGCGGGCATTCCTGCCCGCCGCGCGGGATGCCCTCACGCCCCGCCTAGCGCTTGCCTTCGCCGAGACCGGAACTGACGAGGTACCGGTAACTGTCCTCGACGGCCTGCATCATGTCGGTGGCGCAGGAGTCGAGTTCCACGATGAGCCACTTCAGGAGTTTCGGGTCGGCCGCCTTCACGATCGGCGGGATGTTCATCTTGCCTTTGCCGACGGCGGTGTGCGGCTGGCCCTGGACGAGCGGGCCGTCCTTCAGGTGGAGGCACGGTATGCGGCTCTTGTGGTCGGCCACGAACTTGGGCACATCGACCTGGCCGAAATTGCACGCCCAATACACATCTACCTGCGAGAATACGGCCGGGGCCTTCTCAAGGAAGAGGTCGAGGCCCAGGCGTCCGTCGAACTTGTTCATCTCCCACCAGTGGTTGTGGTACCCCAGGGACATGCTCTTGGGCAGGCGCGCGGCGGCCGCCTGGAACTCGTCGGCGGCCTTCTTCAGGCCGTCGAGGGTCTCGAAATCCTTGCCGCCCTTGCCGGTGATGATCCAGTTGTAGCCGAGGGCCTGGGCGGTCTCGATGATCTCGGCGGCCTTCTCGGGCGTCGGCAGCGCCGTGTGGGCCGACGAGGCCACGAGGCCGAGGTCGTCGAGGACCTTGCGGATATCCGTGGGCTTGTGGTTATGAAGGCCGGCGAACTCAACGCCCTTGTAGCCTATCGCCGCAATCCTCTTCAGGACCGCCACGAAGTCCTTCGCCGCCGCCTCTCGCACCGAGTACAACTGCACGCTGATGGGGGTCATCATCTTCTCCTTTGCCGCCTGCTCCCGCTGGACGAAAAAAATGGCGTTGTTCCTCAACGCCGGATGCGTATTATAGCACGCCGGTTCCCGGCAACAAGGTTTTCGGCAGGCGCGTATCCCAGTTAGCCGCCGCGCCTGCGCGGCGCGTGTTTTTCCGCATCACGGTGACTCATGGATGAACACACATTAGCGCGTCTCGAATTTGCCAAGGTCCTCGACCGGATCGCCGCCGGGGCCATGCTCTCGATGGGCGCACAGGCCGCGCGCGACATGCGGCCGATGACCGACCTTGCCCCCATCCGCACGCGCTCCGAGCGGATCGCCGAGGGCGCTGCGGTCCTTGCCGGCGGCAACGACTTCGCCGTCGAACGCTTCGAGGACCCGCAGGCGGCCTTCGACCGCGCTGCCATCGAGGACTCGGCCCTCGCCCCGGCCGAACTCCAGACCATCGCCGCCGTCCTCCGGAACGCTCGCGACTTACAGAAGGTCTTCAAGCGTCTCCGCGACGCCGCCCCAAGCCTCGCGAAACTCTCGTACGACCTCGCCCCGGCGCCGGAACTGCTGGAGGCAATCGAGAAGGCCATCCTGCCCGACGGCACGGTGTCGGACGACGCCTCGCCGGACCTGCGGCGGATCCGCCGCGAACTCAAGGAACTCCAGGACCGCCTTCGACACCGCCTCGAAGCCCTTGTCCAGAGCGCCGACCTCAAGGCTTACCTCACGGGCGACTACATCACGCAGCGGAACGGACGCTACGTCATCCCCATCCTCGCCACGCAGGTCGGCCAGGTCCCCGGAATCGTCCACGACCGCTCCGACACCGGGCACACGGCGTTCGTCGAGCCGCAGTTCGTCGTCGCGATGGGGAACGAACTCCGTGCCCTTGCCTCCGATGAGGAGCGCGAGGTCCAGCGGATTCTCCGCGAACTCACGGCTTTGGTGCGCGGATACCTCTACTCGCTCCGCGCGACCGCCAGAGTGCTTGTCGAGTTCGACCTGGTCCGCGCGGCGGCACGCTACGCACGCACCCACGAGATGACGCGGCCGACGTTCGCCGAGGATGGCGTCCTGCGGATCATCGGCGGCAGGCACCCGATCCTGGAGGATTCGCTCACCCCCGGCGGACACAAGGTCGTCCCGCTCGACTTCGAGATCGGCGCCCGCGTGCGGACCATCGCAATCACGGGCGCGAACGCCGGCGGCAAGACCGTCAGCCTCAAAACCATCGGCATCCTCTGCCTCATGGCCCAGACGGGCCTCCTCGTGCCGGCCCGCGAAGGCTCAACCTTCCCGCTTCTCGAACGAGTGCTCGTCGATATCGGCGACGAGCAGAGCATCGAAGCGAACCTATCGACCTTCTCCGGCCACATCCGGCACATCAACGAAATTCTCTCGGCATTCGGCCAGCCTCATTCAGGGGGGTGGCACGGTCACCCGATGTTGGGTGACCGTGCTTCGCTTGACACCTGCACGGTCACGCAACAGCGCGTGGCCGTGCCACCCGCCGAGACTGACGCCGTGCCCGCATCCGGCCCGCGGTCGCTGGTGCTGCTCGATGAAATCGGCGCAGGCACCGACCCGGTCGAGGGCGGGGCGCTGGCCTGCGCCATCCTCAAGGCCCTGCACGACCGCGGGGCGCTCACGGTCGTCACGACGCACCTGGGGCAGGTCAAGGGCTTCGTCCACGAGCAGGACGGGATGGAGAACGCGGCCGTCCAGTTCGACCCCGAGACGCTGACGCCGACGTACCAGTTGGTTATCGGCCTGCCGGGCGCCAGCCACGCCTTGACGATCGCCCGCCGCTTCGGACTACCCGAGGAGGTTCTGGCGACGGCCGAGAAGTTGGTCGATTCGCGGGCGATCGAGATGGAGGGGTTGCTGGCGCGCCTGACGCAGTCGCTCCGGAAGGCCGAGGCCGATGCCGAGACCGCCCGCCGCGAACGAGCCGAGGCCGAAGAGGCACGCAAGAACCTGGCCGAACGCCTCGAAGAGGCCAAGCGCGAGCGCAAGGAGGCGCTCCGCAAGGCCGTCGAGGAGGCACGCGGCCTCGTGGATAACACCCGCCGCGAGATGGAGCGGGCGATTGAAGAGGCCCGCCGCGCGGGCGCCGATGCCGCCGCCGCCAAGCAACTCCGCCGCAAGGTCGAGGAAAAACGCGACTCGTTCAGGAAGAAGGCCGGGCAACTCGCCCCCAAGCCGCGCCCCGCCATCCCGCTCGCCTCCCTACTCGTCGGCCAGCGGGTTTGGATAGAGACCATGAAGCGGCACGGAACGGTCAGCCGCATTGATGAGCGCCGCGGCAAGGTGACCGTGGATGCGGGGGGCCTCTCGATCGAGGTGGACGCCTCGGCCGTATGCCAGCCGGATGCCGAGTCGCCCGCGCCGCCCGCGACGCAGGGGCGAACGGTCGTCGCTCGCCCTGCGGCCGTCGCGCCTGAACTCAACCTCATCGGCCAGCACGTCGAGGAAGCCGTGCGGAACCTGGAGCGATACCTGAACGAGGCGTGCCTGGCCGGCCTCGGGAACGTGCGGATCATCCACGGCTTCGGCACGGGGGCGCTGCGGGATGCGATTCACGCGATCCTGAAGAAGCACCCGCTCATCGCCTCGTTCCACTACGGTGAGAAACACGAGGGCGGCCGCGGGGCGACCATCGCCGTATTGAAATAACATCGGCCCTACGCCTGGAATAATTATTAAACGTAGGGTGCCCGCCGCGGCGGGCACCAGTTAAACGTGGGGTGGTCGCCCGGTGGGGTGGTGCGTACGAAGCACGCACCCTACAAATCGACGATGATCTCATCCAGCCGCCGCTTGGGGACGTGATGGACGCCCTGTGCGTCGCGGTAGTAGGCGGTGCTGCCGCCGGGCTTCACCTCTTCCAGGACGCACTTCTCGGCCGGGACGCCGAGGGCCACCACCAGGAGGATGTCGAACTTGTCGGGGACCTTGAACTCGGCGCGTATGGCGTCGCGTTCGATGGACCCCACCATGCACCCGCCGAAGCCCCGCTCCACCGCCGCAAGCATCATCGACTGGCACGCGATGCCGTGGTCGCAGCCGGGGTTGGGCGCCACGGTCTTGTCGGCCAGGACGATGATGTAGGCGGTCGGCCTCTCGCCCTGGGCGGGGCCGGCCCAGTCCTTGAGTGCGGCCGCCCAATGCAAGTGCGGAAACAGCCGCGCGCACCGCGGCGCATCGGCGACCAGAATATATTTGAGCGGCTGGCGGTTCGCGCCGCTGGGCGTGCGCCGGGCGATATCCACCAGGTACCGGAGCGTCTGGAGGCCGACCGCCCGGTTCTGGTCGAAGCGCCGGCAGGAGCGGTTCTTGATGATGAGTTGCTCGAAGTTCATGGCGCCTCCGAAACAGAGCGCAAAGTGAAAAGTGCAAAGTGCAAGACCTGCCCGCCGGCGGGCATCTTCAAAGCATACTGCTATAGGTTAATGCGCCGGATGCGCAGATGCAAGCGTCCGGGATGATTTGTTGCTCCATCACTCTGAACGTCGCACTTTTCACTTTGCACTTTTCACTCTGAACTTTCTTTGTCCCTTGACAACCGCGGATGCCGACAGTATTAGGGCATCTCCTGCGAAGGGGTTCTGGAGTCAGGAAGGGTTCATGGCAAGAGCGGCAAAGAACGTAGTCATCGTCGAAAGTCCGGCCAAGGCCAAGACCATCGAGCGGTATCTCGGCAAGGATTTTCATGTCGCGGCGTCGATGGGTCACGTGCGCGACCTGCCGGAGCGCGAACTGGGCGTCGATATCGAAAACGATTTCAAGCCCGAGTACACGATCCTCCGCGGCAGGCAAAGGGTCGTCAAGAGCCTGGCGTCGGCCGTCAAGAAGGCCGAGTGCGTCTTCATGGCGACCGACCTTGACCGCGAGGGCGAGGCCATCGCCTGGCACCTGTGCGAGTCGCTCGGCCTCGACCCGGCCAAGGTCCGCAGGGTCGTCTTCAACGAGATCACGCGCTCCGCCATCGCCGAGGCGTTCGCCAACCCCGGACGCATCAACATGACCAAGGTCCAGGCCCAGGAGGCCCGCCGCATCCTCGACCGGCTGGTCGGCTACAAACTCAGCCCCCTCCTCTGGAAGAAGGTGGCGAGGGGCCTCTCGGCCGGCCGCGTCCAGAGCGTGGCCGTCAGGCTCGTCGTGGAACGCGAACGCGAAATCCGCGCATTCAAGACCGAGGAATACTGGACCATCGGCGCCATCCTGAGCCGGCGCGGCGACGCCGCAACCTTCAAGGCCCTCCTGGCGGAGGTTAATGGCCAGAAGTTCCGGCCCGCGACGGGCGATGCCGCACGCGGCATCGGCGACCGACTCCGCCGCGCGGCGTACAAGGTCCTCGCGGTCAAGAAACGCCGCGTCGAGGACAAGGCCCCGCCCCCATTCATCACGAGCCAACTCCAGCAGACCGCCGCAACACAACTCAGGTTCAGCGCCAAGAAGACGATGACCATCGCCCAGGCGCTGTACCAGGGAGTGGAACTGGGGCCGGAGGGGTCCGTCGCGCTCATCACGTACATGCGAACCGATTCGTACCACGTCGCCCCTGCGGCGCTTGCGGCCGTCCGCGACCACATCGGCAAGGCGTTCGGCCCCGATTACCTGCCCGCCCAGCCGATGTTCTACAAGTCGCGCGACCGGGCCCAGGAGGCCCACGAGGCCATCCGCCCCACCGACGTGGCGCGCACGCCGGAGTCCGTCCGGCAGTACCTGGACGCCGACGATGCGCGGCTGTATGAACTTATCTGGAAACGGTTTGTCGCGAGCCAGATGAAGCCCGCCCTCTGGGACGTCACCGACGCCGACGTCGAAGCCGCGGCCGACGGCACGCGCGGGGTCTTCAAGGCACGCGGCCGCGTCCTCGTCTGGGACGGACACACGCGCGTGACCGGCCTGCGCCTCGCGCCGGACGAGCAGCAACTGCCCCTCCTCTCGGAGGGCGAGCCGCTCGACCTCCGGAAACTCGAAGAGGCCCAGCACTTCACCCAGCCGCCGCCACGATACTCCGAGGCCACGCTGGTCAAGAAACTCGAAAGCCTCGGCATCGGCCGGCCCAGCACATACGCCGCAATCATCTCGACCATCCAGGACCGCGGCTACGTGGAGCAGAAGGAACGCCGCTTCTACGCCACAGACCTGGCGGAAATCGTCACCGACAAACTTGTCAAGCACTTCCCCGACATCATGAACGTGGAATTCACCAGCCACATGGAAGAGGACCTCGACAAGGTCGAGGAGGCCCAGATCGATTCGCTGAGCGTGATCCGCGAGTTCTGGGAACCCTTCTCGGCCGACCTGGCCAAGGCGGGAGAAGAAATGGAATCCACCAAGAATCAGCCGGTCGAAGAAGCCGGGCCGTGCCCGGACTGCGGCGCGCCCCTGGTGAAGCGCTGGTCCAAGCACGGGGCGTTCCTCGGATGCTCGAAGTACCCCGACTGCAAGTACACCCGCTCCGCGGAGGGCGAGGCCGCCCGACCCGAACCGAAGCGCACCGAGCACAAGTGTGACAAGTGCGGCGGCACCATGATCATGCGCTACAACCGCCGCGGCCAGCCGTTTCTGGGGTGCGAGAAGTACCCCGAGTGCCGCAGCACGCTCCCCTGCGACAAGGACGGCAACCCGATCCGGCCTGAGCCGACCGGCGTGAACTGCGAAAAGTGCGGCGCCCCCATGGTCGTCAAGACCAGCCGCCGCGGACCGTTCCTGGCGTGCTCCGGGTACCCCAAGTGCCGCAACGCGCGGCCGCTCGGCTCGGCCCCGAAGGTCGAGGGCGGAGAGGCCGCCGAAGGCGCCGCCAGGAAACCCCGCCGCGCGCCGCGAGCCAAGGCCGTCGCCACCGACCGCGACTGCCCCGACTGCGGGGCGAAACTCGTGATCCGACACAGCCGCCGCGGCCCGTTCCTCGGCTGCTCCAAGTACCCCAAGTGCAAACACACCGAGGACCTGCCGCCGGAACTCGCAGAGAAAGGTTAGTCGCCGTTTCGTTTGAACGCAGAGGCCGCAGAGAGCGCGGAGAAAAACAAATAGTTACTATCTGTTGTCTCTTTTTTCTAATCTAAATCTTTCTGTTTTTCTCTGCCTCTTTTTCTCTGCGTTCTCTGCGGCCTCTGCGTTAAATCGGAAGGACGAAAGGTGCAGATTCACGTCTTGGGCTCGGGCACGAGTCACGGCGTGCCGATGATCGGCTGCCGGTGCAAGGTCTGCACATCGAGCGACCCGCGGAACCGGCGCACACGCACAAGCGCGCTGGTGCGCCTCGGCACGGCCGCGATTCTCATTGATACCACCACCGACCTCAGGCTCCAGGCCCTCGCGGCGGGCCTCCAACGCATCGACGCCGTCGTCTTCACCCACAGCCACGCCGACCACGTCATGGGCTTCGATGAAATCCGCCGCTTCGCAGAACTCTCCGGCAAGGCCGTCCCCGTCTATGCATCGCCCGCCACGCTTGCCGACCTCTACCGAATCTTCGAGTACGCGCTCACCGACCCGTCGTACCGCCTCTTCGGCATCCCCATCGTCGAGTGGCGCGCGTTGATTGGGCCGGTCGAGATCGCCGGCCACCGCCTCACGCCCGTGCCCCTGGAACACGGGACGCACCTCGCCACCGGCATCCGCATCGACGCCCCCGACGCCTCATCGCTCGCCTGGTGCCCGGATTGCTGCGGTGTGCCGGCGGCGTCGCGCGACGCCCTGCGCGGCCTCGACCTCTTGTTCCTCGACGGCCTGCGGCACCGGCTGCACCCGACGCACTTCACGGTGGCCGATGCCGTCATGATGGTCCGCGACCTTGCCCCCCGGCGGGCTTATCTCATCCACATGACGCACGACCTAGACCACGAGGAGACGGAGCGGTCGCTGCCGCCGGCGCCGGAAGTGCCCGGCGGGATTTCGCTTGCGTACGACGGGCTTATCGTCGATGTTCTGCCCGAGCCGCGACCGTAAGGTCGCGGGTATGCGCATTATCGCATGGAGGTGTCCACATGCACGTTACCCTGTGCCTCGCAGCAGGCCTGCTCCTTGCACTGGCGGCCGGCGGCGCTGCCGCCGCTGAAGCGCCGATCATCAGGCTTAACCTCAAGACGCAGTCGCTCGTGCAGGACGCCGGCGGCCACAACGTCTGGCAGGCGAAGGTCGCTCCGGCCGAGTGGAAGGCCGCCGAGACCGTCCTCATCCTCTGCGACGTGTGGGACAAGCACTGGTGCCGCGGGGCGAATGAGCGGCTGGCCGCCCTGCTCCCGCGGATGAACGAGACCGTCAAGGCCGCGCGGGCCGCCGGCATCGCCGTCATCCACGCCCCGAGCGAGACGATGGACTTCTACAAGGATTCGCCCGCCCGGAAGCGCATGGTGGACGCCCCGGCCGTCGCCATGCCGCAGCCCGAAAAGCGGGACGTCCCGCCCCTGCCCGTTGATGCGAGCGACCAGGGGTCCGACACCGGCGAGAAATCGTGGTTCAAGGCCTGGTCGCGCCAGCACCCCGCCATCGACATCGACGAGGCGAAGGACGGCATCTCCGACAGCGGCCAGGAGGTCTGGAACTTCATGCACCAGCGCGGCATCAGGAACGTCATAATCATGGGTGTCCACACGAACATGTGCATCCTGAACCGCTCGTTCGCCATCAAGGCCCTGGTCCAGAGGGGCGCCAGCGTCGCCCTGGTCCGGGACCTCACCGACACGATGTACAACCCCGCCCGCCCGCCGTACGTGAGCCACGATGAGGGGACGCGCCTCGTGGTGGAGTACATCGAGAAGTTCTGGTGCCCGACGATAGCGAGCACCGACCTGCTGCCGCCGGCAAAATGACTCTCCCGAGCCGCGACCGTAAGAGCCTGCCCTGAGCACAGCCGAAGGGCCGCGGGTACTCGGCAACGCCGGCGCGCCGCGGGCTCTTACGGCTTGCCGATCGACATGAGGTGCGACCAGGTGCGTATGTACATGCGGCCATCAACGACGGCGGGAGTGGCGTGGCATTTCTCGTTGAGGGGCGTGCGGCCGAGGAGTTCGTACTTCTCCGCGGCCGCCATGACAACAACCTCGCCCTTCGTCGAGATGTTGTAGATGCGGTTGCCCACCCACAGCGGCGAGGAGTAGTAGTTCCCGCCCACCTTCTCGCGCCACACCTCCTGGCCCGTCTCGGTGCGGATGCACAACGCCGTCCCCGTATCGCTCCAGAGGAACATGAGGCCGTCCTTCGCCACCGGCATCGGAACGTACGGGCACTTGGGGATCTTGTAGGCGACCTCCGCCTTGCCGCCGGCCTTCGGCGGGCGGACGGCGATAGTGTGCATCCCGGCCCCGCCCTCGCCGCAGGCCCCGATCACAAGGCCCGACGCGACGATCGGCGACCCGACGACGCGCTTCGGAAACGCATCGCTTACATCCCATATCACTTTGCCCGTCTTCGGATCGACCGCCGTCACGCCGTGGGCCTGGCTCGTGAAGATGACTTGCGGCGGGCCGCCCTCCGGCTGATAGAGGCACGGCGTGGAGTACGCCGCCTTCTCGCTCCGCCGCTCGCACTGCCAGCGAACCTGGCCGGTCTTGGAGTCGAGGGCCGCCAGGAAACTCTTCGGCCCCTCCTGCTCGCTCGCAACGATCACCAGGTCCTCGAAGGCGATGGGCGAGCCGCCGTGCCCGTGCTGGCTGATGAACGGCCCGATGTCTCGCTGCCAGACCCCGCGGCCGTCATGGTCGAGGGCGACGACCATGTACTTCTCTGGCGTGGCCCACGAGAAATAGACGCGGTCCTTATCGACGGCCGGCGTCGTCGTGGCGTAGGAGTTCAGGTCGTTCTGCTTGCACGGCGCGGATTCGAACTCGCGCTTCCACAGCGTGCCGCCGTCGGCTGTCCTCAGGCACATGATGATCCGCTTGGCCGTGTCGGGCATGCCGCTGGTGACGAAGAGGCGGTCGCCCCAGACGACGGGCGAAGAGTGCCCGCCGCCGGGGAGTTCGACCTTCCAGTTGTAGTCCTTCTCGGTCCACTGAACAGGGACGTTCGGAGCGTCGGCCAGCCCTGAGCCGTTCGGGCCGCGGAACCTGGGCCACTGTGCCGGCTCGGCGGCCGAGACGGTCGCGGCAAGGACCGCAAGCGCAACAATCGCGGTAACATAAGTACATATACGATGATTCATGCGGCCTCCCTACTCCTGGAAAGTGATCTGGCCCCAGTTGGCCGGCTCCATCTTCAGTTCGAAGACCTCGTCGCTGACGATGCCGGTGGACTGGTTGTTCCACCAGGTCCGGAGCATCGTATCGGCGCCGGACTTGTCGCCGTGGGTGACGCCGAAGTCGCCGGCCAGTTTCAGACCCGGCTTGGGGGCAAGGCCCAGCGCCTTCAGGGGAACCGCCGCCTCCACCACGTAGCGGTCCTTCGCGGCCTTCACCTGGATGCGCGCATCTTCAAGGACCCGCACGAAGTCCATCTTGTACTCGCTGATGACGCCCGAAGAGAACGTCTTGGGCGACTTCTCGTCCGAGACCTTCCGGTAGATGACCGCGGCGGGCTTGCCCTTAAAGGGCCCGATGGAGAGGCGGAAGTCCCCCTTGCCGGCCTCGCGGCGTTTCGGGTCCGCCGCAGGATTCGCGCCCAACTGGAAATCGACCGTGTCGCCGCGGGCGTACATGAATTCGGCGGCGTCGGCCCCGTTCACCCACGGCGTATCGTCCCTGACGGCCCAGCCCAGGTAGAGGAACTCATCGTCCCAGGCGGCGGCCGTCAGGACGGCGGCGGCAGGCTGCCGCTCGTACTTGAGGACCTGTGCCCCCGGGAAATCCCGCGCTACGTCGCCGGTGAACTTGGGGGTAGCGCGGCGGATGGTGAGCGTCTGGGCGCCGGTTGCGGACTGGAGAAGCCGCTCACGGATGGCGGCGGCCTTCCTGGCGTCCTCGGCGGTGATCTCGACCTCGCCCGAGCCGAGGGCCTTCACGTTCTCGAAGCCGACGGCCAGGAGGTTCCAGAGTGCCGCCTTGCCCGCCTGGATATAGACATGGCCATCCGTATCCTGGATCATCGCGCCGCCGAAGTCCTCGGCCCCGGCGCCCGGCGGGGCGCGGTCCATCACGGCCCCCGGCCTGGCCTCGGCCGGCCACTGGACCTTCAGCGGGTCGGGCTCGAAGAGACGCGACAGGTAATACCCATCTTCCGTCAGCACGTGCCACTCGCCGACGTTGGTCGCCACGGCCCAGATGCGGCCGACCGGCTTCGGGAGCGTGGCCGTCCCCACGATGCTGAGGATGCCGCGCACGAGGCCGGTCTGCGGCGGGGGCGCGGCGTGCGAACCGTGCACGCCCGTAAACGTATTCGGATACGTCCACAGGACCTTGCCGTCCGGCAAGGAGTAGGCCGTGAAGCGTTCGTAGTGACTGCCGCCGCCGGGCGAAAGGAGGACCCGCCCGTCGTCCGACGGGATGCCCCTCACGGGGATCTTCTCGACGCCGGCCAGGTCGTACTTCGGCGCGCCGCAGGCGGTGAAGCCGCCGACCTTCACGCGGATCGGCCCCTGGACGGTGTTGTCGGCGTAGAGCGCGAGGTCCGCCCCGAAGCCGTACGACATGCCCAGGTAGAACGTCGCGTTCGACGCCCCAGGCATCGCGGCCGTCTCGCTGGGCTGGACCTCGCCGTCGCCGTTCTCATCGGCCCAGAAGGTGGTGACCGGCGGCGGAGGCGGGGTCTCGCCCTTCTTTGCCGGGGCCTTGGACGCAATGCCGCCGTCTATGGTCGCCCGCAACTTGTAGTCGCCCTCGCCGACGCGCTCGTAGATGCGATACAGCGGCCGGCCGTGCAGGTCGGGACCGGAGAGGAGGTATGTTTTCTTATTGGAGAGGATGGCGAACTTGACGCTGCCGACGAACCGCCGCTCAATAGTTCCGGTGCATTTCGACAGGCCAGTCGCCGGGTCCATCCGCCACTCGCAGCCCTCGCCGACCATCACGTTCGGGTCGAGGGGCAAGATCGTCCCGCCGCCGGCCCCGTAATGGGCCGACCCGAAGAAGTCCATCACCAGGGCGCCGGTCTTCGTGTCCCAGACGCTGACGCGCTTGGGATGATGGTCGCCCTCCATGACCCAGAGCCGGCCCTGGGGATCGACGGCCATGCCGGCGGCGAAGGCGATGCCGTCGGGCGTCCACGGGCCGAGGGTGGCTCGGCCGCCCTTTCGGCCGATTTCGCGCACGGGCTTGCCGGCAGGGTCGAAGACCTTGACCTGGCTATCGGGGTCGCGCACGCTGATATAGATATTTCCACCGGAATCGAGCGCGATGCCCCATGCGGCGGCCAGGCCGCTGATGACCGCCTCGGCCCTGCCGCTCGCGGCATCGACGGAGAGGACCTTCTCTCCGCCGGAGACCACGAAGAGACGCCCGGCGCGGACCTCCATGTCGCCGGGAGCGGGCACGGCCAGTTTCTTCAGGACCTTGCCGGACTTGCCGTCGAGGACGAGGATGAGGTTGCCCGCCGTGAAGGCAAGGTACACCGTGCCGTCGCGGGCCTCGACGAAGTCGGCCTTGGCGGGCGCATCGGCATCGGCGCCCCAGAGGGCCTTGATCTCGATCTCGGCGGCGTTGGTCGCTTCCCACACGCTGTAGGCGCCGGTGTCGGCGTCGAGGCGATACAGGACCTTGCCGCCGTCGAGGACATAGACCGTGCCGCCGTCCACGGCCAGCGACCCCGCCGCGCCCATCCCGCCGCGTGTGTGCCGCCACTTGGCGCGGCCGTCGGCGAGGTCCCAGGCGACGACCGCCCTGCCCGCCTCGGAACCGTTCCAGCCCATGTACATGCGTTGACCATCGGCGGCGCACGCGCTCGGGACGCCGTGGTCGCCGCCCCAGCCCTCCCTGCCCGTGAGGCCGTCCCAGGGGGCGATGCCGGAGTTGGACGCCCAGCCGCGGAGCCTGAGGCCGATGCCGGTATGCCAGATCGCCTCCCACTTGTACTTGCCGGGCGGAACCGGGTCGCCGGGCTTCTTCCAGATGGGCATCGTGAGTCCGTCCCAGCCCACCTCGTGCCGGCCCTTTGAGACCTGCTCGGCCGCAAGGGGCTGCCGGACGACCTCGCCGCCGGGTGCGCGGATAATCATGGAGACATATCCATCAGTGAGCATCGTGTAGCGGATTGTCGCCACGGACTCGGAGGCGCGCGGCTTATCGAGCGCGCTCCAATCGACGACCGGCAGGCCGCCGTCCATGCGGACGGGCAGTTCCCTCGCGTCGGCCAGGCGCAGCGGCCGCGGGGCTACCTTGCCCTGGCGCTCCAGCGTGGCCGCGCCCCAGACCTGCGACGAGCGGAACGTGAAGACCCGGTCCACCGGTACGCCGGCCTTGAAGATGTCCTTGATGGTCAGGCGTCCGCGCGTGCCGACGGTGAAGTTCGGCTCAACGGTCATCTGGAACTGTCCGCCGGGCTCCGGCGGGCGGCCGTCGCGCGTAAGGAGCCGCCACGGAATGGCGATCTCCTGCGTGTACCCTTTGCCGTCGGAATTGGCAAGGAACGCCTGGCGGGCGCCCTGGGTCTTGGCGTCCTTGATGTTTCCTTCCAGCGGCTTCCCGAAGGTTCCATAAGTAATGTCGATAAGATCGGGTCCGTCGCGGCCTTTCCAGGCGGTCATGTGAGCGACGCGTTCCTGGGGGGCGCCTGCGGCGGTGATGAAGCGCGCCTGGAGGCAGTCGCCGTTAAAGCCCATGTCGCCGATGGTCTGGCCGGGGTTGTTCATCGGCGTCTCGTCGATGAACCGTGCGAGGATGTAGAGGTTCTCGGCGTCGTACATGGCGTGAATCCAGACGGCGAAGGTGGCCCGCTGGTTTTCCACGTCGCCGCAGGCGAACACGCCGCCCGTCAGGTCCCAGTCGTCGAACTTGCCGTCGATGGCGACCTTGCCCGGCGCGGGCAGGACCTGGATGCCGAGGTTCTCGGTCTCGGTGGCAAGCGCAGTGCCGCACATGACGAGGACTGCCCCGACCGCCGAAACGATTCCGCACAGACTTTTCATGATCCGCCTTTCATCCGTGGACCGCCCGGGCCCCCGTCACATGCCGTCGATGTTGCGGCTTGCCCGGGCGAAGTTCGCCGCGGTCGGCTCATCAGGCGCTATCGCCCGGCTTCGCGGCCGAGGCCGCTCCGGCGGGGCAGGCTTCGTTCGCCACAAGCGGCGAACGAGGCCTGGTGGGCGCTGGAGGGCTCGAACCTCCGACCTCCTCCTTGTAAGGGAGGCGCTCTAGCCCGCTGAGCTAAGCGCCCGGCCTCGCCGGCGAAGTATAGCCGCGACCCGGCTATGATACAAGTCTGCGGCAATGCGGAGCGACAGGCAGATGGCGGATGCGGGATGCGCGGCAAGGCCCTAACAATGCGCGGCCCGCCCGACGGACTGGCGGGCCGTGCAAAGCCTCAGGTGGCGCCTTGTTGCCGGCAGGGGCGGTGGCGCGGCAAAATCCTTGATTCCGGCCCGATTCGGCCTATACTGACAAGTGCCGATCCAGAGCCTGCGCGGGCAGATCATCGCCCGTTATTTACCTCGGGCTGGGGATTAGTGTAACGGTAGCACGACAGACTCTGGATCTGTCTGTCCTGGTTCGAATCCAGGATCCCCAGCCAATTTTCTCCCGCCTGCGGGAGAAAATTGGCAGAGCAGGCGAGAATTGGAGCAGGTGAACAGGTGAGAACGGCAAGGCATTGAACGGAACAAGAGTACGGCAGGCAGGGCTAAGTCTCGCTTGCGGTCTCCTGTTCTCCTGCTCACCTGTTCAGTCGTTTCCGTTTCGCCGCCGCCGCCGGCGAAAAATTGGCAGAGCAGGCGAGAATTGGAGCAGGTGAACAGGTGAGAACGGCAAGGCATTGAACGGAACAAGAGTACGGCAGGCAGGGCTAAGGCTCGCTTGCGGTCTCCTGTTCTCCTGCTCACCTGTTCTTGCCGTTTTCCGTTCAGCCGGGGGGACGTGCCTATGGCCTTCATGTTCGAGAACCTGCAGGTCTATCAGAAGGCCGTTGACCTGGCAGAGAAGGCAACCGTCCTGACCACCGGCTTCCCGCGCGGATATTACTTCCTGGCAGATCAGTTGAACCGCGCCGCTGTGTCCATCGCGACCAACCTGGCCGAGGGCAACGGGCGGTTCACGAAGCCGGATCGCAGGAACTTCTTCACCATTGCCCGCGGCTCCGTCCAAGAGTGCGTCCCCCTGTTGGAGATCGCCCGACGGCGCGGACTCGCTGATGCCCAGATTTGCGCGGCGATGCGCAATGAACTCGAAATCATTGCGAAGATGATCAGCGGCCTCATCAACGGCTTGGAGAACCGCAAGGCATGAGCCTCGATCTATTCCGCTTCGCAATGGCTCCGCCCAGCAGCACCTGAATCAGCGGCAGAAGTGGATTGTTGCGGAGTACCTCGCGGGCCGCCGGCCGAGCAACAAGGACATCCAGAAGGCCAACCGGTGTTCACGGGCCACCGCGGCAAGGGATCTCAGTCTGGCCCTTCTTGGGCGCGAGCACGGGCCTCTGCTAAAGGGGCTCGCGGGCAGACCCCAACACCGCAGGCCGCAGGCACAGACCGTTGACAGGCCCTTCTCACGCGGGGAGAATACGGGCATTCCATTTCAGGACCATGAGGTCGGGGGAACCACTATGAGCACGACCCGTCTCGTTGCAGTTGCCATTCTCCTTCTCATTGCCGCACCCATCTGGGCCGAAGAGGCAACGGATACGTTCAATCGGCTGTATGGTGAGGAGTTGAAGGCTGCGGAGAAATCCAAGGATGCCTCTGTGGCCTTGGCGGCGAAGATGCTTGAGGGTGCCAAGAAGGCCGAGGCCAATCCGCCGCTCCTCGCCCTCCTGTGCGAGAAGACCTGTGAACTCGGCGCCAAGGACCCGAAGGGGTACAACACGGTCTTGGCGGCAGCCGATCTCCTCTCCTCGAATATCCCTGAGAAGGCGGCCGCGTGCCAGGAGATAGTCCTGACAATCCGCCAGGAGCAGTACGCCAAGGCCCGAGGCGAAGATCGGATCAAGACGGCCGAGGCGTTCCTCGATGTCCTCCTCTCGACGGCCTGCGACAAGGCCCAGGACGGCAACTTCGATGACGCGCTCAAGCGCTGCCGCCAGGCCCTGACGGTCGCCCGCGACATCAAGTCGCCCAACGTCGAGGGCATCGGCGCCCACATCAAGCACCTCATGGAACAGCAGAAGGTTGCCGGCAAGGTGCCGCAGCTCAAGGAGGACCTGAAGGCCGACCCGGAGAATCGCGAGAAACGCAGTGAACTTATCCGGCTGTTGCTCGTGGAACTCGACAACCCCGAAGAGGCGGCCAAGTACGTGGACGACAAGTGTGAAGCGGACCTTCAGAAGTGCGTTCCGGCCGCCGCCAAGGGCGTGGACCTGGCGCCGGAAGTGGCATGCCCGATGCTGGCCAACTGGTATCTGGGCCTTTCGCAGGCGAAGGACATGAGCCCCGGGGGCAAGGCGTCCATGCTCCGGCGGGCCAAAGCCTACTGCGAGCGGTTTTGTGCCGTGCACACCCAGGAGGACAAAGAGCGGTCCACGGCTGCCGTGACCTTGAAGAAGGTCGAGGCGGACCTGAAGGCCCTCGGCGCGGCTTTCTGGACCCCGCCAATCAAGATGTTCGGCCGCGGCCAATGGGTGGATCTTCTCGGGCTCATAGACCTCGAGAAGGATACGCTCGTGGGCACATGGAGATTCCAGGACGGCGCCCTTCGCGTCCGGGTGGGTGATGACAAGGGTTGGAACTGCATCCGTGTGCCGGTGGCCCCCCTGGGTGACTACGAGATCGAGGTCAAGTTCAAGCGAACGGCAAGTCCCGGAAACCTTCTAAGATTCCTGCTTCCCTTGTCGGACACGAGCACGCTCTTCGACATGTGGATGGGTCGTCGGGGCGACGAACCTTGCCGGTGTACGCTCAACCGTGTTGACGGAAAGATCCGCGAAGCATGGCGCAACCCGATGTCGAGCCGAACGCGTCCGATTGTGCCGGACCGTGCCTACACGCTTCGCATCCGTGTAACAACAGCCAAGAGCCAGGCCCAAATCAGCGCCAGCATCGACGACACCCAGGTCATGACTTGGACAGGAGAGCGGTCGAATCTTTCCGTGCCGCCCGATTGCGGATTTCCGGATGTGAAGTGCCTTGGCGTCGGGGATAATTTCATCAACGTCTGGATTCAAGGCTTTCGTCTGCGAATGCTCACCGGCCGGGCGATCCCGTTGCGGCCGCCGGAGGCCAAGCCTAAGCCTGCCAGCACTCCGGAGCCTCCGAAGTAACGTGGTTGTGTTCCCCTACGGGCCCACGCCGAGCCCACGGGCCCACGTCAGGATGCTTCCGGAATCGGCTCGCGCCCAAGCCTCGCCGCCGTAAGGAGATGCGGTTCCACGAATCCGCAGAAGGCCTCAAGGAAGGGCTCGACCGCCGAGGCGTCTGGTTCGAAGTTCGTGCAGTCACGCCAGCCAGTAAGCCAAAGCCCGCAACCACAAACGGTTATGGGCTTCTCTTCTGCGCGGCGGGTGCGGAGACCCGCCGCGCGAAGTATGAGTCTGGCGCTGTCATACGAATTGACCCCCGAAGCGAACAGAATTGACAAGAATCGCGAAAAACCGATCAAGTTTCGACAGGTTTCAGCAAGTTTCGCAAAGTTTCGAGAAGTTTCGCAGGTGCACAGCCGAGGGCGGCTGTGCCACAGGCGACCCAAGACCGCCCCTGGCACGGCAGGCGTGCCGTGGCCTGACGGCAATCGGATCTCCTGCCCGACCCAAGAGCGCCAAGGGCGCCAATCTCCGGGGGTTGGCGCCCTTGGCGCCCTTGGCGCTCTTGGCGTCCTTGAATCCGCCTGAGGCGGACGCCAATCCCATAGCCATTCCCCCCTCCGCCCCCGCCCCTTCATCCGACAAAAACAGCCACAACGCAAACGGCTCGCTCAACGTCGGGCTTGCCAAAAGATGGCGGCAGGCTACAATGGCCTGCTCATTGGGCGATGGGCGGCGAGGGCCTTACCCTGGGAATGCAGATGAGCGGGTGTTCAATGAGCAACCTCTTCGTGCCGCGGCCCGTACGGGTCGGCTGTTGCGGCCGCGCGACTGCGGCCGGGCGGCGCCCGCAGCGGGCCACAATGCTCTGGCTCGTCGGCTGCGCGATGGTGCCTCTCTTCGCCGGAGGCTGCGCCCTCGGCGACGGCCTGAGCCGGGTCGTCGAGGTCACGCCGGGCCGGTTCAACAGCGTCGTCCTCCAGTCCGAGCAGCCGGTCCTCGTCAACTTCTACAAGCCTGGCTGACCCGCCTGCGCGCCGCTAGACCCGGTCATGGATGACCTGGCAAGAGAGTACTGGGGCCGCATCAAGGTCGCGCGGTTCATGGCCATGACGCGCTACCTCGACGTCGTGTCTCCCGAGATCAAGGAGAAGTACGACATCTTCTACATCCCGACGGTGATCCTGTTCGACAAGGGCGTTGAGGTCGCACGCTGGCGGCTGGTGGTGATGAAAGACGTGTACCGCTACGATCTCAACAAGTTTCTGAAGGCCCGCGCGACGAGGGCCGTCAACCAGGCCGCAGCCCCGCCGGCCAGGTGATTGCACGTGACATCAACAACTTGGGGCATATAGTCGGCGCAAGGAGTGAGGCTACTGGCTCCAAGTTCGTGCAGTCACGCCAGCCAGAACGTAAGAGCCCGCAGGTCAGCTGCTTGCGGGCTTTCCTTTGGGGTTTGGCCGCAGGTGTTAAGAAATGAGTGACAGAGTTCGCATTACCGGAGTCGTGGGGCTTGCCCGGCGCGTGCGGCATGAACTTGCCGAGGGCGTTTCGCCCGCGCGGCTGGAATCCCTGCGAGAGGCCGTGCGTCAGGCCCTTGAGGTGACGGACCGCGCGCTCAAGGATGCCGGCGCAGGGCCGGCGGCACTTCCAGCGCCGACCAGGGCGGCGTACCAGTTCCTCGCCGGGGTGGACTTCAGCAGCGTCCAGCCGGCGCATGATGCCGCGAACGATGCGCCTCCGCCCGGAACCGTGCATTTCCCCGGACTTCGGGCGTGGCTCGACGACACACTCACCCGGCTTTCGCTGGCGGAGGACGACGGCCGACGTGAAGCGGTGTACGCAAACATTCAAACCACCGGCGCCTCCATGGAGCAAGGGCTTCGGGCCAGCGGCCTCCTTGACGGGCAACTCAAGCCCGAGGCCCGCGCAATCCGCGACTGGCTGGCGTACTTCGTGCGGGCGGAGAACTTTGCGGCGTACCTGCGCGGCCTGGCGACGGCCCAGGCGGCCTTTGCCGAGGCCCAGGCGCGCCAGGGCCGCTTCCGGGCGCCTGTGGTGATTCACTTTCGCCCGATGAAGGGGGTGTACCGCGTCCGGGCCGCCGCCGACGGAACGCTCGTGCATCTGCCCACGCCGATGATCACGTTCGACGAGCCGACGTTCCGCCTGCTGGCCGGGCTGGCCCTCTTGCGAGAGGGCGGCAAGCGGCCTGTTCTGGACGCGATGGCCAGCCCCGCATATCAGGCCGTCCTCCTGCAAGTCGAGCCGCGGGGCGACGGTAGTGAGGAGGTCCCCGGCCTCCACCATTCGCTGTCCGATGCGCTGGAGCGCGTGCGGGCGGCGTATTTCGGCGATGAGCCCTGCCGCCCCGCGCTCTGCTGGAGCCGGACGTTCACGGGCTGCAAGTTGGGCCACTACGACGCGGTCCGCGACACCGTGATGGTCAGCGCTTCGCTGGACAGGCGCGACGTGCCCGAACACGTCATCGATTTCATCGTGTACCACGAACTCGTGCACAGGAAACTGGGGGTCCGTTGGACCGGCGACCGCAGGGATGCGCACACGCCGGAGTTCCGGGCCGAGGAGAAGCGGTTCGCGCGGTACGCCGAGGTCCAGACGTTCCTGGACCGGTTCGTCCGGGACCACATGGCGCCGCTGGTCATGCCCGGACGGCCTTGATACGACAGCGCTGGATTCATACGCTGCACGGCGGGTCTCCCGACCCGCCGCGCAAAACCTGGAAGTACCGTTGTCGTACTACTCGATGGCAGGCTATGACCGGAGGGAAGTGCCTCACGGCAGGATCCGCACGTCGCGGGCGTTGGACATATCGAGTTTAAGTTCCGCGAGGTCCTTGACAACACGGCGCCGCTCGGGATCGGCGGCGAAGATGACGAAGTTCCGGATTGTCACGTCCGCCACCCCGTGACGCGGTACACCAGACGCGGCCGGCACGCTACTCCTCGCCCGCCGGGGCGTCGGCCGAATGGGCGGGGACCGCTCGGGCGGCGCCAAGGCGGGTCACCAGGAAGCCCAGCCCCACGATCAGCGCCAGCACACCGGCGATCAAGGGGACAGTCAGCATCTCAGCCGGCGCAACCTCGTACAAGCCCCACAGGCCGAACAGGATGAACACGCCCGCCGCAATCCATTTCACCAGCCGCGCGGGTATCTTCTTGTGGATCGCCACACCCACAATAATGCCGATGGCGTCGGCGATGATCATGGCGAGCGTCGTGCCGGCCCAGACGGGGATGACCGCGCCAAACTCGGCCGCCAGCGCCACCGTGCACAGTTGGGTCTTGTCGCCGATCTCGGCGATGAAGAACGCGATGGCCACCGTCCAGAACGGGCTGAGGTTGAACCGCTTGTCCTCGCCGTGGAGCGTGTCGCCGCGCAGGGTCCAGAGACCGAACAGGACGAACGATGCGGCCGCGGTGGCCTTGACGCACTCCATCTGGCAGAGCGTCGCCAGGTAGCACCCCGCGAGGACGGCCAGGAGATGGTTTGCGGCCGTCGCCGCGAACACTGCCAGGAGGACCGTCTGCCAGCGGAACCGCGCGGCAAACGCCATGGCCAGCAGTTGCGTCTTGTCGCCCATCTCGGCCAAGACGACGATGGCAAGGCTCGTCAGGAACGCGTCCACAGGTTCTCCGCACCGCCCGGTTGATACGCGGGATTATACGGAGGGCAGAGGCCGAAATGAACCGCTATCTACGAAGTGGGCGGCCCCTCCCCCTGCCGCTTACCGCTCGCGGTAAACTTCGCCCCGGTGACCGATGCGGATGACGATCACTCGCAGGACCTTATCGAGGATCTGATAAACAACGCGGTAATCGCCCACACGTATGCGGTACAGGTTCTCCGCACCCGAGAGTTTCACAACGCCCGGCGGACGCGGTGCGGCGGCCAGCAAATCGATCCTGGCCTTAATCTTCAGCCGGTCGGGCAGCGGCACTTTCGCCAAGGCCCTCATGGCCGAAGGCTCTATGTGGATGCTATAGGCCATGATGTATCACAGTCCCAGTTGCTTCTTCGCCTTCTCCCACGGGATTGGCTTCTCTCGCTTGTTCGAGAGAATCCTCCTCGCCTCCGCCAGATCGATCTTGTTCTCGATCGCCTCGATGGCATCGAGGTCTTCCATCGGGACGATTGCGGCAATGCCCTTACCGCGGCGCTTGATGACCAGGCGCTCTTTCCCGTATGCGACGCGGTTGACGGCATCCGAGAAATTCCTGCGGGCATCGGCGACAGCGATTTCGGCCATGGCGCTTGCCTCCTTCTTGTACATTCCGTCCTGTCTGTACAAGTATGCGCTATTTTGCGGCAAGGTCAAGAACTTTGGCCGGCGAAATAAGTAGCCGGCGAGAGAGTTGTTCTCTGTGCCGTCTGGAAATGCTACGGCCGGAATGTATAATGAGGGTCAGGAAGAAGGAGGTGCTCGATGGTTGCCAAGCATGTCGCCAAAGGCGTGATCGATGCCCTGCCTGATGAGTCCAGCATGGACGACATTATCCATGCTCTGTACATCAACGCCAAGTTTGAGCACGGCGAGCGCGAGATCCGCAAAGGCCATGGCATCCCCCATAAGGCCGCCAGGAAGAGACTCCAGAAATGGGTCAAGTGATCTGGGCGCCGTCGGCCCTGAAAGACGTTGAGTCCATTGCCGACTACATCGCCCGTGATTCTCCAGAGCAAGCGGCACTATTCGTGACGAGAGTACTTGAGGCAACCGACCGCCTGGCAGACTTCCCAAAGTCAGGCCGAATCATCCCTGAGATCACAAGCGATTCCTGCCGCGAAATCATCTACGGCGCTTTCCGCATCATGTACCGACTTGAGCATGATCAGGTCTGGATTACCGCGGTCGTCCACGGCGCGCGCGACTGGTCGCCTGAGTAGCGAGCCATCTGAAGGAAAGTCGGCACATCGGGGGCATGTGATGCGAGCAATGGTCCTTGATGCGGCGCGGACGCTGCTGCGGCTGGCCGCCCTGCCCGACCCCGTGCCCGGCGCAGGGCAGGTGCTCATCCGCGTCTCGGCCTGCGGAATCTGCCGGACGGACCTGCACGTGGTCGATGGGGAACTGGCGGCGCCGAAGTTGCCGCTGGTGCCCGGACACCAGATCGTCGGGCCGGTGGCGGCGCTCGGGCCGGGGGCGAAGAGGTTCGCCATCGGCCGGCGGGTAGGCGTCCCGTGGCTGGGCTGGACCTGCGGCCGGTGCGAGTTCTGCCTGAGCGGCCGCGAGAACCTCTGCGACAACGCCCGCTACACCGGATACCAGATCGACGGCGGGTTCGCCGAATTCTGCGCCGCCGACGAGCGGTTCTGCTTCGCGATTCCGGAAGGATACCCGGACCTCCAGGCCGCGCCCCTCCTGTGCGCCGGCCTCATCGGATACCGGTCGCTCCGGCTGGCGGGCTTGCCCGCCGGCTCGTCCGGCGAAGCCTTGGCGGAGTCGGAAGCCCCGGCGGAGGCGGGGGACGGGCGGCGGCTGGGGTTCTACGGTTTCGGCGCTGCGGCCCACATCCTCATCCAGGTGGCGCGGCACCACGGCCGCAAGGTCTTCGCCTTCTCGCGTCCGGGCGACAAGGCCGGCCAGGCGTTCGCGCTGGAAATGGGCGCTGAGTGGGCGGGCGGGTCCGACGAGAGGCCGCCGGAACCGCTCGATGCCGCCATCATCTTCGCCCCCGTCGGCGACCTCGTGCCCGTGGCCCTCCGGGCCGTCGCCAAGGGCGGCACGGTGGTTTGTGCAGGCATTCACATGAGTGATATCCCCGCGTTCCCCTATTCCATCCTGTGGGAGGAGCGGGTGCTGCGTTCGGTGGCGAACCTGACGCGCGCCGACGGCGAGGAGTTCCTCGCCCTGGCCCCGAAGGTGCCCGTTCACACGATCGTCCATCCGTATCCACTGGAACAGGCGAACGAGGCCATCGCGGACCTGAGGGCGGGCCGTTTCATCGGCTCGGCCGTGCTTGTGGTCGATCCGAAGGCCACGCGATAGGCGGCAACGAGAAGTTAAGATCGGACAACGATCCTAGCATCAGGAGAATCCCTTGACCGCGATTACGCGTCGATCATTCGTCAGGCTGTCCGTTGCTGCGCCTGCCGCGGCCTTGTGGACCACGCGACTAGCGCCGCTGATCGCCGCCGAGACCGGCCCTGTTCTGGATGGCGACTTCTCCGGCGGGTGCTGTGTGGCTGAGGGGCTGAAGGACGGCGCACTCGTCTGCCGCCCCAACACGCCCGCCAAAGCAAGCGGCAACCTGTGGTATTGGTTCACCGCGCGCCTCACGGGGGCAAGAGGCCGGCAGGCCATCGAACTGCACTGGCCGGACGACGATCCGGACATCAAGGCCAAGGCCGAGTATGGGGGGAACAAGAATTTCGCCACCGTCCTCGACCGCGCCATCAACGTCAGCGCCGATCTCTTGCACTGGGAAAGCGTGGCGGATGTGCGGCTGGACGGACAGTCAGCGCGATTCACCGTTGATGCCGGCGACGGGACGGCGCCCCTCTACATCGCCGTCGGCATGCCGTGGTTTGCGCGGAACCATGAGCAGTTGCTGGCCGAGTGTCGCGCATCGCCGCTTGCCAAGGTGACGGAGATCGCCCGGACGCAGAACGACCAGGCGGTGTGCGCCGTCCGCATAGGCCCGGCCGGACAAGGCGAAGGCACGTTTTACGTGCAGGGCTACCAGCATGCCACGGAATGGGCCGGCGCGCGCATCTCGGGCTCGATGATTCGCCACCTTCTCTCAGACGCCGGAAAGCCGCTGCGCGAGCGCTATGTCTTCCACATCGTGCCGGCCATGAACGTCGGCAGCCTCTACGGCAAAGGCCCCGCCGGCAACATGAACCGCGATTGGGAGGCGTTCACCATGCCGGAAACCACGGGCGTCCGGGACTATCTGCGCCGGACCATCGCCGGCGGCGAGCGATTGCTGCACGCCCTTGACCTGCACATGGGATGGAGCAGCCGCGATTCATCGGGGGCCTGCCTGACCGCCTCCATCAAGGGCGCTGCGCCCGACGCCATCATTGACCGCCAGGAGCGATTCGCACGGCACGCCTTCGCACGCTGCGACTGGACCACCGAGAAAATCTGGCGCCACCATGTCACCCAGGGCCGCACCTTCGCATCATGGGTTGTCGCCGAATTCGGCGTTCCGGCACAGACGGCCGAATTCTCGCGGCACATCGTCTGGGATCGCGCCAGCCGCCAATGGGTTCGAGTCGCCCAGGCGCATGAAGATCGCCTCGGCATCGACCTGGCCGAGGCGCTGGGGTCGTTTGCGTGGGAAAAGTGATATAGAGCGGTTTAATATTGCGTGTTTGCGCGGCGGGTCTCCTGACCCGCCGCGATTGACACCACCGAGATCGAGGGTATATTGTTTCCAGCAACACCAGACATCCAGGAGAACGACTATGGTCACCTCCCCTCTCCCCCCGGGCCCCGGCCGCGGCCCCGCTGCCAAATCAAGTTTCCTATCAGTAGAGGTCTCATGGGCCAGATGTTGAGTCGCTAACAGTACCTTGGCACTCGTACTGCTCCTTGCGCGTCCTCGCCGGGCAAAGACGGGTGTCCCAGGAGGCTTCCCGATGGCTGACGGTGCTGCCCCTTATCCTCCGGCCCCTCCGAACGTACCGCCAGACCTCACGACCCCCACGACAAGTTACCGGGTGCGCGTAATCGTCGTCCTGACGAGCCTGTTCCTGTTCGCCTTCCTGTACCTCGGCCTCGTCGCCGGGTCGGCGTACCTCTGCTACTGGTCCTTCGCCTCGCTGGCGCCGGACAGCCCCACCGGCCGGAACCTGCTGCGCGATGCTCTCCGGACGGGCGAACGACTGACCAGGGCTTACAACGATGCCGCGCAGCAGCGGCAACAGGGCAAGATCGACGACGGCAGGTTCCTCCAAGTTCTGGAGCGCGACGTGTTGCCGCCGTGGCGGGCCCAACGCCAGCGCCTGGCCCAAGTCCGGGGGCTGCCGCACGAGGAGCAGCGGCTCATCGAGCAATGCAACAAGTCCTTCCAGATGCAGGAGGAAGGCTGGGAATTGATCGGCCGCGCCGTCCGCCACAACGACCCTGGGTCGGCCGAGCAATCGCAGCAGAAAGCGCTGGAGTCCGAGCAGGTTGCCCGCCAGTTCTCCGCCGACGCCGAGCGATACTACAGCCGCCGCACCCCGCGGAAGAGCGATTCTGGCGGCGGGTCGGTGATCTTCGGCATCGGCTCCGGCTTGCTCTGCCTGTTCCTGGTGAAGGGCTTCTTCAAGTGGCGGCGTGCAGACCGCGGGCAGCGGCTGGAGGTCACCGAGAAGGACCAGCCCGTCCTGTTCGCGTTCATCCGCCAGATCAGCCAGGACACCCGGGCGCGGCCGCCGCACCGGGTTTACATCACGCCGGAGGTCAACGCCGCAGTCTTCTACCACGAGTCGTTGCTGAGCCTGTTCCTGCCCACGCACAAGAACTTGGTCATCGGCCTGGGTCTGGTTAACCAGATCAACCTGAGCGAGTTCAAGGCGGTGCTGGCGCACGAGTTCGGACACTTCTCGCAGGGCAGCATGAAACTGGGCAACTACGTGTACATGTCCAACCGTATCATCGCCGACATCGTGTTCGGCCGCGACTGGCTCGACCGCGTGGTGGCGGCGCTGCGCCGCGTGGATATTCGCATCGCCGTCTTCGTCTGGGCTTTCACCGGAGTGCTGTGGGGGCTGCGCAAGACCCTGCAGGGCCTGTTCCGGGTGATCAACTTCGCCAACTCCTCTCTGTCGCGGCAGATGGAGTTCAACGCCGACTTGGTGGCGGTCAGCGTGACAGGCAGCGACGCCTTGATCCACGGCCTCGCCCGCCTCGACTTCGCCACCGAGGCCCTGGCCCAGGCGTGGAACGACCTCGCCGCCGCCGCTGACCATCAACTCTACAGCCGCGATCTGTTCTACCACCAGACCCGGGCGACCGAGTACTTGCGCGTCCTGCGCAAGGACCCGCGCCTGGGCGAACCTCCGGTCCTGCCCGAAGACCCCCGGGAAGTGGTGCAGGTCTTTAAGCCCGAAGACACCAGCGCGCCCAAGATGTGGGCGACGCACCCGTCCAACCACGACCGTGAGGTGAACGCCAAGAGGCATTACATCCGCAGCCCCATCGACGAGCGATCGCCTTGGATCCTTTTCCAGGACGCGCCGGAGGTGCGGGCGAAGGTCACGCTGCGGCTCTACCAGGTGGCCCGGCAGGTGCAAGAGGTGAAGTTGGAGGCCCCCGATGTCGTCCAGGCCTTCATCGACGAGGAGCACGCGGAGACCACCTACCACCCCCGCTATCACGGGCTCTACGACCACCGCTACCTCACGCTGGGCGACCTGGACGAACTCGTCCGGTCCGCCCCGGCCGAGTTCGCCGGCGCGGACCGGCTGGCCGAGGCCCACGCCCGGCTCTACGGCGACGAGTTGAAGGCCCGGATGGAAGCACACCGGGCCCGCCAGGAGGACTACGGGCGCGTGGCCCCGCTGGCGCACGGCGCCGTCGAACTGAAGGGCAAGGACTTCCAGTTCCGGGGCGTCCGCTACCGGGCCGCCGACGCCGGGCGATTGCTCGATCAGGTCAAGAAGGAACTCGACCAGGATTTCGACTGGATGGCCGGCCTGGACCGCCAGACCTTCCTGGTCCATTACGAAATGGCCCGCCAGGTCGGTGAAGAGGCCCGGCGGGAAATGGAAGAGCGCTACCGCTTTCACCTGGCCGTGCAGGAAATCCACGGCAAGTTATCCGCCCACAACCAGCAGGTGCAGGCAACCCTGAGCCATCTGGCCGGCAAGCGGGAATTGACTCAGGAAGAGTTTCACGTCGCCCTCGAAGTCCTCGGGCAGGCCCACGACGCGCTGAGCCAGATGCTCGAGGCGGCCGCCCAGCTCCGCCTGCCGCCGCTGAAGAACGTAACGCCGGGCGAGCCCCTGGGGCCGTTCCTGCTGAGCAGGCCCCTGATTCCCCGGCTGAGCGGCGCCTCCAAGAGTCTCGACGGTGAATGGATCAGGCGGTTCCTGGAGCAACTGGGGGAGGTGCTCGACAAGGGCCAGCGCATTCATTTCAAGAGCCTCGGCGGTATCCTAACTCTGCAAGAGCGGGTCGCGGAGCGATGGGCGGCCATGAATGAGAGCGGCCCCTGAATTGAGCCACGTTGTCCACGCACAGATAGCGGGGATTAAAGGGGAAAACCCCTCTCCCCCCAGGCCCTGAGGAGAAAAAACTATGTCCGCCATACCCCCTGCCGAAAGTTCTCAGGGAAATAACGAAAAGCAGAAGCGGGTCGTCGGGAATCTTGCCGTCTGGATGCGGGTTGTCGCATTTATGGGGCTGCTTGGCTCCGGCGCTGTCATGCTCTCCGTCCTTGGAGAGCGGCAGGAATGGTTGCAAAGGCTCACTCAATTGCTTGCAGGGTTGGGCGGGTGCGTCTTCTGGCTTTTCTTTCTGCAATGTGCGGCAGCGTTTCGCCGGAGCGCCCAAGCGCAGCAGGACGGCGGCAAGTCCCTGGTTGCGGCACTCCAGCGGGAGGATGTCCCGCCGGCAGTTGAAGGTTTGGTGGCGGCTCGGGTTCATGTTAACCGACCTTTCGCTTGGACGCAACGTCTTCTTGCGCGCCGTCCAGGTACGACTTTAGTATCCAAAGATGTTCATAGCCCATAATACGG
>CAYGWP010000567.1:0-7338 GCA_964353455.1 uncultured Anaerolineales bacterium | reverse complement strand
GGCAACCGTTCCTCGGCGGGCCTGCCCGCCGTAGCCTCGACGGAGGCGGGCTGCGGCACGGCAGCCACAGGGGTTTCCGCAGCGCCGACGTCCAGCGCGCGCTCGCCGGGGAACGGATCGACCGTCCGCGTGAGCGTCTCGACCCCCGTGCGATGGCGCAGGCTCTCGCCGGTCGGCAGCACCGCATGTTCCGGCACCGCAGAGCCGGCGCGGCTGCTCAGGATCAATCCGAACAGAACGATGAACACCAACCCCACCAACAGTCCATACCTGGCTTCTCGAACCACGGTGTTACCCCCACCTCTGGTGCGACCCATTGCAGCACTTCTCCTGCGCCCCTTCCGCGGCGGCCGTCACGGCGACGACCGCCCAGGGCTACCGAGAGTATCTCAACCGGCGGCCGACAGGACCTCGGCCACCCGCATGCGGGCACTACGGCTGTGCGGGTTCGCGAGGACCTCTTCCGGCGCGGGCGTGATCGGTTTCGCGACGGGCAGCCGGATCCGTCCTTCGCCGGCCGCATCGCGGAACCGGTTCTTGACGATCCGGTCCTCGCCGCTGTGAAACGAGATCACAACCACGCGGCCGCCGGGTTTTATGTAGTCAAAGATCTTGTCCAGAAACTTCCTGAGGCTCACAAGTTCGTCGTTGACGGCAATCCGGACGGCCTGAAAGCAGCGGGTCGCCGGGTGCATGCGCTGGGCCTTTCGGAAGTCTGCCGGAAGTGCCCGGCGGATGATCTCGGCCAGTTCGTCGGTCCGGCGGACGGGAGCGCGGCGGCGGGCCTCGGCGATCGCCCGCGCGATACGCCGCGCGAAAGGCTGATCGCCGTATTCCCGGAAGATTCCGGCGAGCCGCTCGGGCGGCCACAGGTTGACGATCTCCTCGGCCGTGAGGCGCTGGCTGCGGTCCATACGCATGTCGAGCGGACCCGCCTGGTCGAAGGCGAAACCCCTCTCGCTTTCCGCCATCTGGATGCTTGAATAACCCAGGTCAAGGAGGGCGCCATCGATCTGTGCCTCGCCGGCCTCGGCCAGCGCCTGGTCGAAATCGAGGAAGTTGGCGTGAAAGTATCGAACATCACCCGAACGTCCGAATCGGGCAATCAGACGCTCGAGGGCTTCTTCATCACGGTCCAGCAAGATCAGTCGCCCACCCGGCCTCAGCCGGTCGAGAATGGCCGCCGCGTGTCCGCCCCCCCCGGCCGTGCCGTCCAGGATGACTTTTCCCGGGGCGGGCCGGAGGTGATCGAGTGTCTCGGCGAGCATCACCGGGACGTGCCCGGAGGTAGCGTTCACGCCGACCCCGCCTTAATGTTCCAGCGACTCAGTGCACGTAGGTGCTGAGCGTCGCACCCGCCTCCAGCCGCGCCAGAAGATCGCGGACACTTTCCGAGAGGTCCACCCGGCGATACGGCCCGCCGAGACGGCGGACCCCGGCCACGCGGGCCTCCAGGCGCCTGACCTCATTGTGCAGCCGGTCCGCCGACAGGTACGCCTCGGCATGCGGGTCGGACACGGCCTTCCGGACCAACTCAACGGATTCGGCATCGGCGATTCGGTCCACGGCTATCTCCCTCGCTCTGGTTTCCTGCCCTGCATCCGGCCTGCCGCGCGGCTCCGGGTTCTCCGACGCCGCGACGGCCGACAAACGACTCGGCTCTCGCCGTTATCTGTAAAGGGCCGCCCGGGGGGTTCCCCCGCCCGAACGACCCCCAAGGGGGTCACGTTTTTGCCGCCGCCTGCGGCGCCGGCGCGGCCGGGGCCGCCCCGTCATTGACCAGCGCCATGACCCGCGCGGCCAACTCGTCCTGCTGCGGCACGTTCTCGTCCGAGAAGGCGTCCCAGCGCGCGCGGTCCCACACCTCGATGTGGTCCTCGCATCCGACGAGGGCCACATCCTTCGTCAGGCTGCATCGCTTCAGGAAGCGATCGGGGATGAGGATGCGCCCGAGGCCGTCAACCTCCACGTGCTCGGCCATGCCGTAACGGAGGCGCTTGAACTTGCGGACGTCGGCGTTGGCCTCCAGACGGGGCGCCAGTTTCGGCGATATCAGCCGGTATTCATTCGGCGTATAAAGATATAGAACTTTGTCGAACATGGCGACCGCGATAAACCCGAACCCTTCCTCGGCCGCGTTGATCGATTCCCGGAGTTTGGCCGGGATCGTCAGCCGACCCTTCGAGTCAATCGCGTGACAATATTCGCCCGTTAGAAATGCCACGACCGATTCCCCACCGGCGCCGACCTAGCCCCACAACAACCCACTTCCCCCAATTTATCGGCCACCTAATGGTACTCACTTACCACTTTTATGCACCGAGAGTCAAGAAATTTCCCGAAGGAATTTTTTGAGTTCCGCGCCGACCCGCGGAAGAAACTCAACAGAAAGGGGGCCAACAGCAGATAACCACAATACCTGGGGGGTTAAGCCTTCAACAATGGTCGTCAGATTTTTCAGGTTTTCTTGCTTGACCCGCTTAGCGCCGCCGCCATGCGCAGCACCACGCGACTGGCGCGCTACGACTTCCCCCGCGGCGCCGCGCGGCCAACCTGCGTCACCACAAGCGTGTGGGCCAGCCTGTCGCCGAGACGCTGCGGCTTCGGGCCCAGCAGGATCAGCGAAAGCCCCAGCAGGTAGAACGCTGGGAACTCATCAACCGGGCGAAATACGTTCCTTATAACGGCTTGCTTCCATGTGATCGGCAGGCCCGACTCGCCGCGCACCTCGATGCCGAAGAGCCGCTTGCCGATCGTCGCGCCGAGCACTGACTCCGTCGCACTGAAGTAGGCGACGACCAGGACGATGTGCATGCCGAGAACTATCAGCATCTCGGGCAGGAATCGCGTGTCTCCCGCAAAGGCCCGCTCCAGGAGGTCGTTCGGCAACTTCGGCATGAGCGGCACCATGATAAAACCTATGAGGAGGTAATCGAGGACGCACGCGGCCGCACGCCTCGGAATCGCGGCCGGGACCGCTCCGCCGGGCGCTGCGGCCGCGGAAACCGGTCCCGCCAAGCCGCGCATCCTGTGCCAGGTTGCCATCAGGAGAACGAGAGCCAGGAACGTCATCGCAAGGACCGCGATGGCGCCGGCGTTGAGTGGGACGTCGGCTTCACCGCGGGCGGAGACGGCCAGCGGCACAAACTCGCCGAGCCGCGCTGCCGGCACGTCGAGCGGCGCGACCTGCGGCCGGCCGTCGGCCATCCACGCCACGTAGAACCTTCCGCCCTGCCGCCCTAGCGCCACCGGACCCGCCGGAATAGTCCCCGCGACCGGCCCTGTTTCATGCCAGTCCTCATCGGTGGTCGCGTAGGCGGCGAGCGTCCACTTCGGAGGGTCTTGATTGTCGGAGGGCTTCAGGAACAAGCACGCCATCGTCCCGCCGGCCGACGCCACGTGAACCGTGCGGAGGCCGTCAGGCCCCCCGGGCGCCGCGGCCACGTGCAGGCGCGACGTCACGGGGCTCAGCCAGCGGTTCTTGTCGAGATAGATGAATCGGAGGCGGTACCCCGCCGCCGCGCCCGTCAGCGGCGCCGGCTCCCTCTCGCGCCAGATGACGAACAGCCGTCCCGCGTGCCGGACGGCCGAGAGATCGAGCGTCTTGGCGCGATCGACGGCCAGCTCAACCCGCCGCCACGTCCATTTCTCGTCCTCGAAGCGGGCGTGCAGGGGCTCGCCGGATGCGTCCCATCCGAAGATGTCGGCCGCCAGGCCGTCCTCGCACGCCGCACCGGGGGTCCAGGGAATCCCCCCCTCCTGCGCCTGGCCGGGTTCTTCCTTGCCGGATGTTTTCGCGTGAATCGGCGACGGATGGATTGTCGGCCACTCGATGCCAAACAGACCGTATCGGCCGCTCGAGAAGAAGACCATCAGGTCCTCGCGGTACGCAGTGACGGCGACGGGGTCCCCCTGCCCCTGGCACGCTGCGTGCCACATGGCGCGGGCGTCGCGCTGCCAGTACTGGAAGCCCGGCGTACCATCTATGTCGGCCGGAGCGGCGACATAGAGATTATTGAGGTCGCCGGTGGCGACGAGCCACGGGGGACCCGCGGCAGGCTCGGAGGATTGGCTGAGGCAGCCGTCGAACCGCGTCACGACCGCCACGACCGCCAGCATACACGCCAGGGACCGCATCGGCTATGACCCCAAAGATTGGCCGCCGCAGCGTGCGGCGGGCGTTGATATCCGGTCGCGGCAATCCGTGATTCCGGCGGCTACCATTGCCGGAGGAACATCAGGCCGCCTGACCCGTCGCCGCCGTAGGGAAGGACCGTGAATCCTGCGACCTGCGGCAGTTCGCCCTTGACGACGCTGTGTCCGATGACCCAGCCCAGGGCCGCCCCGAACACGAGGTCCGAGAGGTTGTGCTCGCGGTCTTCAAGGCGCGTGGCACCTTGGTAGCCGGCCAGCAGGTAAAGCGGCACCGCGGCCTGCCAGCCGTAGTACTCGTGGATGACCGAGGCCAAGCACATGCTTGACGACATATGTCCAGACGGCCATCCGAAATGTTCGCCGTTCGGAGAGTGGTCGTGGACGGAGATCTTCAGGAGGCCCGTGGCCATGTCGTTGATGAGCAGGGCCTCGATCAGGACCTTGGCGAGCGTGTGGTTCCGGGCATCCTGGTTATAGACCGAGACGGCGTACCATGCGGCACCGATGCCGACGTGAAGAAGGGGGTTGCCGACGACGCTGCCGAAGTCGCCGGTGGCATGCAGGCTGGAGTTTTCGGTGGCGAGTTCGTCGCGGACTTCCTTGTCGGCGTTGTTGCGGACGATGCGGTCGGCGCCGAACGCGAGGCTCAGCACCAGCAGGTTCTGGGCGTTAGCGAACGAGTACTTCGTGCCGCTCCAGAGTTTGCCGGGCGCCTCACGGAGGTCCTGCTTGAGGACCTGGCCGAAGGACATGTTCTGGATGGACGGGAACTGGTCGGCCGCGGCGGGGGCCTTCTCTCCAGCCGCCGCAGGCTGAGCCGGCGCCGGCGCCGGCACCGGCGCGGACTCTGCGGCGGCGGATGCCAGACTCAGGTCCTCGCGCGGCGCAAAGAGGAGCACCGGCTTGGCGGCGGATCGTGCGACCGCAGCGGCCGGCGGCGCGGGCGCCTCGGCTCCATCGCCTGCCGCCAGGTGCAAGTACGTCTGCTCGGCCTGGCGATGCGTGGCGGCGCTCCCTCCGCATCCCGCCACCGTCAGAACGGCTACGGCCACCAGGCTCCACCCCAGGAGTATCGGCGTCCGCATGAAACATCTCCTTACCCCGCCCTCAGGCGATCAAGCACTTCGCGCCGGAATTCCTCGCGGCCCACGCGGCCGGCGCGGTCGGGATACTTGCGGCTGACGGCCGCACGCGTCTCGGCGGCGCAGTCCGCGGGGCTCGGATGCGCCCTCGCGAACTCGGCCTCTCCCTTTCCCTCCATCGACGCAAAGAGCGCCGCCAGTCGAATCATTTCCGCCGGATGATACCCGGCGGCAACCATATAATCCAGTCCTAACCGGTCGGCCTCGGCTTCCTGCTCGGGCGTGTACTGGATGGCGGCGAGACGCCCGATGACTGCGCCGAGGCCTTGGAACTCGGCCGGTGCGGCGGACCCGCCCGGTCGGAAGGCCCGCGCGCCGGCGGCGGCGGCCGCAAGTTCATCGGCCGTGCCGGCCCTCTGCTCGGCGTGCGCGGCGATGATGTGTCCGAGCGCATGCCCGAGGAGACCGGCCAACTCGCCCTCCGTTTCCAGCCGCTCCAGCAGGCCGCGCGAGACATAGACGTGGCCGCTCGGGAGCGCGAAGACGCCGGCCTTCGGACTCGCGAGGACCGAGAAATGGTACGGCCAACCGCTCAGCGAGGAGGACCGTGCGACGCGCTCCCCGACGGCCCGGACGTATGCCTGGACGGCGGGGTTGTCGAGCCGCCCTCCGTGCTCCTGTTCGATCCGGGGGGCGGCCGCGCGGCCGACGTCGATCTTCTGCTCGGCAGTCAAGCCCGAGGGAACGGCGGGGGGCTGGGAAGACAGACATCCGGCGATCAACATCGCCAGCGCCGTCGCCGCTATGGCCATGCAGACGTTCGCCGAGCATCTCATGCCGCGCCCCCTGCCCGGCCTACCCTGCGGCCGCCACGTAGGCCATGAGCAACTCGTAGAGGAGCGTTTCGAGGAGGCGTTTCTCCTCCGGCGTAAGGTTGCCCTTCGTCTTTTCTTCGATGACTCTCAATAAGTCGATATTATGCTTCGCCAGTTCCAGGTTCCGGACCGGCGCGCCGGTGTCGGGGTCGCGCTCGTGCGACATGAAGATGGCGGCCTGTGTGGCAAGGGTCTGGACGAGCGCGGCAAACGTGGGCGGCGGGAGCCCCTCCTCTCCCGAAGGCGCCGCGCCCGGAGCGCCAGTGGCGGGCCCGGCGGCAGGGGGGCGCTGGGCCTCGCGGTCCAGTCGCTCCTTCTCGGCCTGCGCCTGGCGTTTCCAGTCGGAATCGACGTGGATGCGGCCCTGGTCTGGGGGCGGCGGCGGACCCGCCGGCTCGCCGGAGTTCGGCAATTCGATGGCCATGTCTCGTTACCTCCTGCGTTTCTTCTTCTGTCCGGGGACCGCGGCCGGGCCGACGGCGCTGCGTCCGAGGGCGGCGGCCACCAGGCCCAGATAGAACGGCGACGGCCTCAGGGGCCGGCTCGTGAACTCCGGATGCGACTGCGTTCCGACGAAGAACGGATGGTCCGGAAGTTCAAGTATCTGCATGATTGGCTGCCCCGGGGCCTTGCCCGAAAAGACCAGGCCGCCCTTCTGGAGCCGCTCGATGTAGTCCGGATTGACCTCGTAGCGGTGCCGGAACCGCAGCCGCACGGTCGCCGCGCCGCCGAACATCCGCGACGCCAGCGTCTTCGGGATGATCTCGACGTCCTTGCCGCCGAGGCGCATCGTCCCGCCCAGTTCCTTCACCTGGTACTGCTCGGGCAGAAGGTCGATGACGGCGTGCGGCGCGTCGTGGTGGATCTCGGTGGAGTTGGCGCCCGCGAGGCCGCAGACGTTCCGGGCGAACTCCGCCACCGCCATCTGGAACCCGAAGCACAGGCCCAGGTACGGGATGAAGTTCTCGCGTGCGTACCGGATGCAGGCGATCTTGCCTTCCGTGCCGCGCGCACCGAACCCGCCGGGTACGATCATGCCGTCGGCCGCGGCGAGGGCCTTTGCGGCGTCGGCTTCCGTCAGGTCGGTGGTGTCGATCCACTGAATGTTGGCGCGAGAGTCGAGCGTGGCGGCGGCGTGCTCGATGGCCTTGATCATGCTGGCGTAACTGTCGCGGACGGCGGTGTACTTGCCTGTGATGGCAATCGTGACCTCGTGCTTCGGGTTG
>CAYGWP010000566.1:0-3315 GCA_964353455.1 uncultured Anaerolineales bacterium | reverse complement strand
CCCTAGATGACATTTAGCCGGCCGCCTTGGCGGCCGCGCAATAAATGATTGGAGCCACCCCCAGGGGTTACACCTGGACCTCGTCCTCACAATGGACGCGCCCTAAAATTAGGCCAGGGTGGCTCGTGCGGTGAATTCTATATCGGCACCCGGCGCCGGAGTCAATCGCCTTTTCAGCGGCGAATCACCCGAAGACCGTCCCCTCCGGATTATCAATGGTAGCGGCCTCAATCCGGAACCGCCCCAGCGCCCGCCGCCTGAGGAGCAGCCGACCCACGTATTTCCAGCCCGGATCGCTCCGGATCCCCTTCAGCGACGGCACGTTCATAACGTCAGTCTGGATATATGCCCATGCGTACCCCGCCGCCTTCAGTCGCCCCAGGGCCTGCGACACCACGTACGGATATATCCGCTTGCCGCGGGCCTCGGGGGCGGTGAAGCATAGGCCGACGATGGCGGTGCGCGGCCGCATGACCCGCCGATACGGCCTGCATCCGCTGCCGCCAAACTGGACGAACGTGAAATGCACGGTGCGCCCCCCCAAGGCCCCCAGGCCCAGCCAGCACCAGCCCAGGAGCATCCGCAGGCGCCACCCGGCCCACTCGAGCCGGCCCGCCTGGCCGGCCATGAATGCTGTCTGCTCCGGCGTGAACCCCTCAGGCTTCTCGAACCACCGGATCGTCACATCCTCGCGCGCACCCGCAGGCTCGTAGTCCGCCAGCCTGCACGCAAACAGGTCGCTGACCCTGCAATCCGGCGCAAGGAACGCAGGCAGCACCTTCTGAAACGCCCGGTCGAGCCGCGAGAACGGCCGCACCTTCTCCGGCACCGGCGGATATGGAACTGGCTTGATTGCCATGCGGCATTCCTCGCTTCGCGCGGCCCACGACAATTGCATATTGTATCGGCCGCCCGCCGCGACACGACGCATTTTTTCCGACGCCCGCCACCCTAGCGGATCAGCGTCGGGGCCGCAAGGTACACTTCCCCCTGCACCTTCTGTCTTCCCACATTGTCGATGAGGAGGAGCGTGTCCCACCGGATCGGGTAATGTATCCGGCCGTCGCCCGCGCCGCCCCAGTGCCCGGCGTGCGGATCGTCCAGCCTGAACTCGACCCAGCGCCACCCCTTCCACTTCATCGGGTCGGCCGCAGGCTGGAACGTCTGGCCCGTGGCGTCGGTGAACCGGACCCGCGGCGAGTTGCCCGTGCCGTCGCTGTAGAGCCAGAGGCCCAGGGCCCTGGGCCGGCCCTCGATCTTCTTCATCTCGTCGCCCTGCGGCACGAGGCGCACGAACTTCCATCCCGCCTCGCACGAGTACGCAATCTTCAGGGTCGCCACGGCGGGGGCGGGCGGGCCGTCGGGCGGCGACGCCCGCGACGCCGTCTGCGTCGATGCGACCTGGCCGTCGCCGTCGCCGACCACGCGGTATGCCTGCGGCAGCGTCTCGGCCGTGTAGCGCGAAAAATCGTCCACCGCGGCGAACGAGACCGCCGGCGCGACGGCGATCGCCTCCCCCGCCGCATCCTCAACGCACGCGCCGAACCGGCAGGCGGCCGCAGCCGGGCCCTCGAGCGGGAAGCGGACGGTCGTCTCCCTGTCGCCGGCCTTGATCTGGAAGGGTTTCCTCGCGGCGGCCGGTTTCAGGCCGTCGAGGTCCGTCAGGCGCATGGCGGCCCGGAGCGGCTCGCCGGAAGGGTTCTCCACGCGGACCTCAAGATTCGCGCCGGCCGGCGGGACGAGCGACAGGCGGAGCGGGTTCGTCGCCGAAACCGCCATCTCCTGGGCGATGCGGCCGAGGCCCTTGACGTCGCATTCGATCCGGACCGGCGCCGGGTCGGCCGTCCGCATCAGGTCGAAGGTTGTGGTTATCAATATCCGTTCGCCGGGGCCGACCTCGGCCGCCGCGCCCCGCCCGGTCGCAACGGTGATTGGTCTTGTGAGCGGGTTCGCGAGGCCCAGGGCCACGGTCGCGCTGCGCCTGGCCGGCATCCGGACCGCCGCCGGCGCGGATTCCCAGGCCGCCGCAACACGCAGCAGGTCGTTCGGCCCCTCGGGCGAAAGGTACTGCGGCGAGTCGGTGAGCGTGACCGGAAGGCCGGCCGCATCCGCCGCGAGCGCGGGCAGCGAGTCGCCCGTGTGCCCGGTGACGGCGAACCGGCCGGGGCCGGCCGGAATCACGACCGCGTGCGGCGAGGCCGCCGCCGTCCACGCCGCCAGACGCACGCCGTCGCACCTCGCGTCGGAGAAGATCAGCACGTAGTCGTCGGCGGACCCGACGGCCAGGCGCTTGTTGAAGCGCCGGCCCGCTAGGGCCGTCGCAAGGGTCCGAGCCGCCAGGTACGCGGGCTTCGCGTCATACGGCCTTTCGCGCCCGGCGAAGTACCCGTTCAGGACCGTCCCGAAGTGGTGTTCGGCCTCCTTCGGGTCCTTGCCGTCGTCGTGCCAGTCGTACCATATCGAGATAGGCACATTATTAGCCAGGTTCGTGAGCCACTGCCTGGGCAGGTAGTTGCCCTGCTTCTCTTCGGTGAAGTTCGCCCAGGCCGACGAGTATCCCCACTCGCCCGAGAGTATGGGGACGGGCTTGCCGGCGGGGGCGTACCGCTCGATGAGTCGCCGCAGGCGCGCGTAGTCGGCGGCGGCCGTCTCAGGCGGCGACTGCCGGTACGGGTGCACCGACACCGCCGACCAGTACTCCAGCAGCCCCGCCTTGAAGCACGCCTCGAGGAACTCAAAGTCAACGCCGGAGGCGGCCGGCCCGATGTACGATTCCTCGGGCGCGGCCGCCCGGAGCGCCCGGCCGACCTCCATAGCCAGCAAGATATATTGATTCACAGCGGGCTTGGGCTTCCAGAAGCCGATGTTCGGCTCGTTGTACATTTCCCAGAGGATGCCGCGGCCCCTGAACCGCCCTGCGGCCGCCGCGGCCCACCGCGCGAACGCCTGCCGCCCTTCATCGGAGCACGGCGACAGGCCGCCGTCGTAATGCTTATTGGAGTAGTCGAGGATGAAGAGCGCACGGATGCCGTGCGGCTGTAGCGCCGCCAGAAGCCGTTCGTACGCGCCGAAATCGTACTCCCCCTTGGCCCTCTCGGTGCCGCCCCAGGAGAAGTCCATCCGGACCCACCGGAAGCCCCCGTCGGCCAGCATCTTCATCTCCCCCGGCTTCGGGTCGGTGAAGTGGATGTTCACGCCCAGCCCGTCGGGGAGCACCGGCATGGCCGGGCCGTCCGCGGCGGCCGCCGCCGGCCCACCGGCCTCGCCGTCGAAGACCCAGACCGCACCCACTGAGAGGACAACCCCAACCAAACA
>CAYGWP010000565.1:0-15044 GCA_964353455.1 uncultured Anaerolineales bacterium | reverse complement strand
CGCGACGCCGACCGAAACGATCCCCAGCAGCGTCACGGCCTCCAGCGTGTTCATCAGGTTCCGCCGCGTCAGGAAATCGCCGGAGATGAGCCACCCGGCCGCAAAGAGCGCAAGGACCAGCACGTACACGCCCAGGAAACTTAGGGCCGCGTGGAGCCGGCTCGCGTCGTCCGCCCTGGAGTCGGCCTGGATGGTCGGCGCGCCTTTCATGCGGGGGCGAGCGCTCCTTCCCCGTTGGCCGCAAGCAGGACCGATGCCTCCGTGGCGTCGGCCTTCCCGAGTTGGCCGATGATGTGGCCGCGCCGCATGATGACGATCCGGTCCGACAGGCCCACCAGTTCCGGCAGGTCCGAGGAGATGAGGATGACGCTCCGCCCCTGGTCGGCCGCCTCGGCGATGGCCCGGTGGATGACGACCTTCGCGCCCACGTCCACGCCGCGCGTCGGCTCGTCGAGGATGAGCACCTGCGGGTCGGTCGCCAGCCACTTCGCCAGCAGCACCTTCTGCTGGTTGCCGCCGGAGAGCGTGCCGGTCATCCGTTTCGGCTCCGGCGGCGAAACGCCGAGCAGCCGCACGAGACGCTCGACCAGGCCCGCGCCGCGACGGGCCGAGTATATCCCCGCCCGGCAGTGCCGCGGGATGAGCGCCGCCAGGATGTTCTCGGCCATGCTCATCCGGAGCGCCAGCCCCTGCGTCTTCCGGTCCTCCGTAAGGTACGCAAGGCCCGCCCTGATAGCGGCCCGGTAGCCGCCCGGCGCCGGCTCGCGGCCGTCCAGCAGCACCCGCCCGGCGTCCACCGGGTCGATGCCGCAGATGGACCGCGCAAGTTCGCTCCGTCCTGCGCCCGCAAGCCCGCCGATGCCGAGGATCTCCCCGGCGCGGACGGAGAGCGACACGTCGTGGAAGAACCCGTAGCGGCTGAGGCGCTCCACGCGCAGCCGCTCCGCGCCCGGCCGGGCGTTGCGCTCGGCGTAGAGCGCCGCGACGCTGCGGCCGACCATCATCTCCACAAGTTGCCCGGAGGTCACATCGCGGATTTCCTCGGTGGCCACCCGGCGGCCGTCGCGAAGCACCGTCACGCGGTCGGCGATCCGGAGGACCTTCGACAGGTGGTGAGAGATGTAGATTATTGCCAGGCCCTGCCGCCGGAGGTTCCGGATCATCTCGAAGAGCCGCTCAACCTCGTCGCGCCCAAGGGCGCTCGTCGGCTCGTCCATCACCAGGATGCACGGGTCGTTGCCGAGGGCCTTGGCGATCTCCACCAGTTGGGCCTCGTGCTGGCTGATTTCCTCGACCGGCGTCTGCGGGTCGATGTCCAGCCCGACCCGGGCCAGGCACCGCCTCGCCTCTTCGAGCATCGCCCCGCGGTCCAGCAGCGGCCCCCGGGCAGGCAGACGCCCGGCCAGCACGTTCTCGGCGATCGAGAGGGGAGGGGCGAGGCTCAGTTCCTGGTGGATCATCTGGATGCCGTTGGCCTTGGCGGCCGCAGGCGAGTGGAGCAGGACCTCGCGGCTGCTCACGAGGATGCGCCCGGTGTAATCGGCGAACGCCCCGGCGATCATCTTCATCAGCGTGGACTTGCCGGCGCCGTTCTCGCCGATGAGGGCGTGGACCTCCCCGGCGCGGACCGTGAAGTCCACGTTGTCCACGGCCAATGTGCCGGGGTATCGCTTGCTTACGCCCTGCATCTGGATCGCTATGCCGGATTCGGTCACGCGGAGAGTTCCCGATTTGCCGCCGGTCGCCTCAGAGAGTAACATCTTTGGCCGCGCGTTTCAAATGCTGCACGGCCGAGCGTCCTCCTTGACCACGGCGACCGGCATGATACCATGCTTGTCAAGAGACCTTTCTCAACGGCCTGTTAGCCTGCGCCACGGCTGAACGGCGACGGCTGCGTGAGCCAGACATGACCATGAAACGACGTGACCGCTTGAAAGACGCGGCGGCTGCTCCGAAGGACCCCCACCCCTTTGCCGCGGCGCGAGCGGGCCGCCTCACGCGGCGCGGCTTCCTGGCCGGCGCGACGGCTGCCGCCAGCATGCTCGCGTCACCGTGGCCCGGCCTTGGGCCGGGGGCGGAAATCGTCCTCGACGCCGAGGAACTGGCCAAGGTCGAAGCCGCGCTCCCGGCCAAGGCGCCGGCACAGCCGCGGAAGCCCCGCAAACTGCTCATCTTCGACCTCAACGTCCAGTACGGCGGGCACCGCTCCACTGCGACGGCCAACCTGGCCTTCACGTTGATGGGCCGGAAGACCGGGGCGTTTGAAACGGTCATCAGCCGCGACCCGGCCGTCTTCCGGCCCGAGAGCCTGAAGCAGTTCGATGCGGTCTTCCTCAACAACACGGTGGGCAACCTGTTTGAGGCCCCGGCCCTGCGGCAGAGCCTGCTCGAGTTCGTCTATGGCGGCGGCGGGCTGATGGGTGTGCACGGCACGTCGGTCGCGTTCACGCGGTGGGCCGAGGGCGCGAAGGAGGACTGGCCGGAGTTTGCCATCATGCTCGGCATGCGCGGCGCGTACCACCGCGCGAACACCGAACTCGTCACCATCAGGCTGGATGACCCCGATCACCCGTTGTGCCGCCCGTTCGGCGGCAAGGGCTTCGAGTTCCGCGACGAGTTCTTCCGCCCGCAGGGGACCTATTCGCGCAAGCGCGACCGCGTGCTCCTGGCGATTGACACCGAGAAGACCGACCTCTCGGGCCAGCCGCACGACCGCGCGTATCGCGAAGACAACGATTACGCGCTGGCGTGGGTGCGGTCTTACGGCCGCGGGCGCATCTTCTACTGCGCGTTCGCCCACAACCCGTATGTCTTCTGGGACCCGAAAATGCTGGAGTTCTACCTCGGGGCGGCCCAGTTCGCCCTGGGCGACCTTGCGGCCCCGACGATTCCGAGCGGGCTCCTGACGCCGGCCCTCCGCGCCCAGGAGAATCTGGGCTGGCGCCTGGGCATCGAGGCCTACACCTTCCAAAAATACACATTCTTTGAGGCGATCGAGAAGACCGCTGCGCTCGGTCTGCCGTTCATGGGCGGCCTGAGTTTCCAGAAGGTCAGCCGGGAGATCGACAAGTTCTTCGGCCCCGACCTGACCGACGACGAGTTGCGCGAGGTCCGCCTGAAACTCGATGCCGCGGGCGTTCGGTTGCTCACGTATTACATTCAGGAGATTCCGGGCGACCCCGCCGGTTGCCGCAAGGTCTTCGAGTTCGGGCGCAAAACCGGCATCGAGACGTTCATGTCCGAGCCGGCGCCCGAGGCGCTCGACACGATCGAAAAGTTCTGCGACGAGTACGACCTGAAGGTGGCCATCCACAATCACGACCGGAAACTCTCGCCCGTGTACTGGCATCCCGAGGGCGTGCTCAAGGCATGCGAAGGCCGCAGCCGCCGCATCGGCGCCTGCCCCGACCTCGGCTACTGGATGCGAAGCGGCATCGACCCGATCCAGGGGCTCCGCACGCTCAAGGACCGCGTGATCACGGTGCACGTGCACGATCTGAACGAGATGACTCCGCAGGGCCACGATGTGCCGTGGGGCACGGGCGTCGGGAAGGTCGAGGAGTTCATCGCCGAGGTCCATCGCCTGGGCCTCGTGCCCACGATGTTCGGTATCGAGTACGCCTATAATTGGCTCGAATCGATGCCCGAGATCGCTCGGAGCATCGAGTGCTTCAACAAGGTCAGTCTGAGGCTGTCAAAGTGAGGCCCACGATGGGACGCGTCTCGCATCCGAAGTTCACCGGCGCCGGCCGTCTGACCCGGCGCGGCTTCCTCCGCGGCGCGGCGGCGGCGTCGGCCGTCGTCGCGTCGCCATGGGTCGTCCCTGCCTCCTCGCGCGGCGCCGATGGGGCGGCGCCCCCGAGCAAGCGGATCACGGTGGCCCTGATCGGCTGCGGCGTGATGGGCAGAGGCCACCTCCGCCGCCTGGTGAGCGATCCGGCCGTGCAACTTCTGGCCGTCTCGGATGTTGACCGCGTGCGGCGCGACGAGGGCAAGCGTGTCGCCGACGAGGCCTACGCCGACGAGCACGCCCGCGGCGCGTACCGCGGATGCGACGCGGTCAACGACTTCCGCCAGGTTCTCGCCCGGCCCGACATCGACGCCGTCGTCATCGTCACGCCCGACCACTGGCACGCCCCGCTGTCGATTGCCGCCGCCCGCGCGGGCAAGGACATCTACTGCGAGAAGCCTATCACGCTGAAGATCGAGGAGGGGCGACGGCTGGTCGAGGCGGTCCGCCGCTACGGCCGCGTCTTCCAGACGGGGACGCAGTACCGTTCGATCCCCACGATCCGGCAGGTGTGCGCGTTCGTCCGCGGCGGCGGGCTGGGCAAGATCAAGTCGGTCTTCACGATCTGGGGCAAGACCCAGGCCGGCGGCGTCGGCCCATCGTTCGTGCCGATCAACCCCGACCTGCCGGCCGAGCCGGTGCCCGACGGCCTGGACTGGGACCTCTGGGTCGGCCCGGCCCCGTGGCACGCCTACAACCGCCTCTACCACCGGAACCCGGCGCCGGGCGTCGTGCCGTGGTCGTTCTGCGAGGACTTCGGCGTGGCCGCCGTCACCGGCTACCACTCGCATGCGGCCGACGTCATCCAGTATGCCCTGGGCGTGGAGGCGAGCGGCCCGGTGGAGATCCTGCATCCATCGAGCGGCCAGTTCCCCACACTCACATGCAAATATGCCAACGGCACGCTGCTCCATCACGTGGAGTCCTGGGGCGAGGTGAAGAGCCTATACCGCGCGGTGCCCGACACGGCGCGGCTGGCGGGCAATTTCGGCGGCGTCTTCGTTGGCGAGCGCGGGTGGCTCACATCCATGTATGGCGGCGGGCCGGTCGAGGGCGCCCCCGAAGCGATCTTCAAGGAAATGAACCTGCCGGCCCGCGATCCGCAGATGGGGTCCAACAACCACCACGCCAATTGGCTCGAGTGCATCCGGACGCGCCAGCAGCCCGGTTGCAGCGAGGAACTCGGCCACCGCTCGGCGTCGCTCGGGCACCTCGTGATCATCGGGTACCGGTGCGGGCGATCGCTGAAGTGGGACCCCGCCAAGGAGGAATTCATCGGCGACGACGAGGCCAACCGCATGCGCGGCCGCGCCCTGCGCGAGCCGTGGACGCTCTGACCTCGCCGACCACGAGGGCGCCCAAATCATCCTTCGGAGTGCGGAGTTGAGAACCTGCAAGTGCGCCGCCGTGCCTTTCACTCCGCACTTCGCACTCCGCACTCCGCACTTCTTTTCGCGGCAGGGGAAGGGGCGCAAAATGCGGACGCGGATGGCCGCGGCGGGCCTCCTCGGATTCCTCTGTCTCCTGACCCATGCGTGGGCCGCGGAGAATGGCGGAACCCCCGCGAAGCCCAATCCCCCGGCCGCACCCACTTTGAGGCCCGCTGCCACGGCGACCCGGACCGGGCTTATCGCCGAAGGCTCCGCCTTTCAGACCCCCTACTGGGTCGTGGACAGCGGCACGGAAGGCCCGAAGGTCCTGGTGACCGGCGGCATCCACGGCAACGAGCCCGCCGGCACCGAGGCCGCCGACGAGATCCGTTACTGGCCCCTTGCCAAAGGGCGCCTGATCCTCGTCCCGCGGTGCAACGTCCCTGGCCTGGAGGCCGGGACGCGCGAGGCCCCCGGCGAGCCGAAGGAGTTGACCGATCTCAACCGCAACTTCCCCTTGAGCGGCAAGGAGGATACCGCGCACGGCCCCATGGCCAAGGCCCTCTGGGCATTCGTCCGCGAACACCGGCCCGACTACGTCCTGGACCTGCACGAAGGGTCGGGGGTCCGATCCGCCGGCTCCGAGAGCGTCGGGTCCAGCATTATCCGCGTGCCGCATCCCGAGACGGCCGCACTCCAGGACCTGATGCTGGCGGCCGTCAACGCGACGGTCGCCGACGCCGAGAAGCGCTTCGCCCGCCTTCGCGGGGGGGCCGACGGCTCCCTGGCGCGGGCCTGCGGCGAGCGGCTCGGGGCACGCGCGTTCATCGTGGAGACTACGTATAAGGATCAGCCGCTCGCCCTGCGCGTCCGCCAGCACCGCATCGTGGTCCACGCGCTCCTGAAGCACCTCGGCATGGTCGCCGGCGATGCCAGCGGCATGGTGCCGCAGGCGCGGCCGACGCCGGCGACCGTCTACGCCGCCATCTACGACGGCCCTGGCACCAGTTCCACGAAGACCCCACCGCGATTCGAGCGGATCCTGACCCCGGCGGCGGACGTCCTCCTGCGGCGCATCGCTCCCGAAGACATCCGCGACGGCGCGCTCGCCCAGTTCGACACGGTCATCTTTGCGGGCGGCAGTGGAAGCGGGCAGGCCAACGGGCTTCAGGAGGGCGGCCGGGAAGCCGTCAGGAAGTTCATCCTGGGCGGCGGCGGGTACGTCGGCATCTGCGCCGGGGCCTACCTGGCCACGAGCAACTACACCTGGTCTCTGGCCGTCGTCAACGGCGACAGCATCGACCGCGAGCACTGGAGGCGGGGAAACGGTCAGGTCGAGATCGAACTCACCCCCCGTGGCCGTGAATTCTTCAACAGGCCCGCTGCCGCACGCCTGGAGATCCGCTTCGCTCAGGGCCCGATCCTCGCCCCCGGCCGGAAGGAGGACCTGCCGCCGTACGCCGTACTCGCCTGGTACAGAACCGGCATCGGGCAGAACGGCGCCGACCCCAAGACCATGATCGACACGCCCGCTATCGTCACCGGTGAATGCGGCAAGGGGCGGGTGATCGTGTTCAGCCCGCATCCGGAACAGACCGACGGCCTGCACGACCTCCTGCTGCGCGCCGTCCGCTGGACGGCCCGGCGAGAGGCGACGCCGCAGGCGACCGCAACCGGCCCGCAGGGATTCGGAGGAACCGATCCGGCGAGCGATGGCGCGGTTGAACCTCGCCCCGGACGCCGTTATGCTGAGCGGCGGCCAGCGCCGCAAACGCACCGCCGCCGCCCGCGACATCTACCGCAACTTCGCCGCCGCGCCCTTCGAAACGGAACACGTCCCAGTCACCCGGTTTATCAATGCGCCCGTTCACGATGACCGGAAGCGCGACCGGCTGTGCGCCGGCCGGCTGGTCGTTGGGCTCCCGTTCCAGGCATTCCGGCAGCGTGTCCACGGATGCGCGAGGCGAGTTGCTGGGCCTGCACGGCCGGCGCGGCCGCCAGAAAAGCCGCCAGTCCCACGATAGCGCGGCATGGGTATAGGTTCATAATGACCTGCCCCCACAGGCTGTGCGGACGGACCTGATTATACTCCCGTCGCCACCGTTCCACCAGCACCTTGGCCTCCGACAGCGTGTCGAAGATCTCTGCCTTGAAATCCCGATTGACATCCGCTCGGTGGCCGGATATGCATGGGGGGGGCAGTAAGGGAACGCCTGCCAACGGGTCATCTCAACCGACGGTCGCGGAAGTGAGATTTCAATGTGAACTGAAGGAGATCGGCATGCTAAGCCCTAGGGCCGTCTGGCTGGCAGGGCTGCTTGCACTGACTGTCAGCCATCCTGCATGGAGTCTTGCCCAGGGATACGAGACCGGCAAGGTAACCACGGCCCTCAGTCTGGCGCGAGATTTCGCAGGTTTGAAGGACTGTACCGTAGAGGGGCCTGTAAGGAGAGTCCAGCACGCCGGCCAGCCGGCGCTCCTGGCGGAATCTGACATCGTTGTTTCATGTGACCGGTCATTTGCCGTCCCGTACTCCGTCACCGCCTGGGTAAGGCTGGCCCCCAAACAGGGGGCGCTGGCGAAGGTCATCCTCACCGCCGCGCGCAGCGATAAGGGCGGCTACCAGGTCGAACTCTGGCATGCGGGAACTTCGATAGATATCCGGGCCCTGGCCGACGGCTCAAACCTGTGGGCCCGCGCCACCTACAAGTTCCGCGAAGAGGGCGGCAAGGACTCGCTTCGCTACACCCTCAAACTCGATTCCAAAGGCATCGCCATCAAGGGAATGACCGAGGAGTGGCAGGAACTTGTGGCGGCGTTCAAAGGGGAGTTCCTTGCCGAGCGGCTCGCCGAGGGCATGAGGGCCGTGGCAAAGGCCAATGATGCCCAACCCCTGGCCGCTGAACGCTGGACCCAGGTGAGCATCGATGTCGCCCGCGAGACGGTCCGCATGTGGGTGGACGGCCGCCTGGTCGGCGAGGTGAAGGAACCGGCCAGCCTGTCGGGCGGAATCTCGCTGCGGCTGCCGGCACAGGCCATGCTCCGCGACCTGGAGGTGGAATGCCCGGAGAAACCCGAGGAGGGATTCCTTACCCTGGACCTGGCGGGCTATCACAACCACGGCCTGAAAGCCGCCGGGCTGCCGTCCGGCCTGATCCGCGCCGGCGGCATCCCGTTCCTGCTTCGGGCCGGGCCGGATGGGAAGGATGATATTGACGTCGGATGGAGCGCCCCGCTGGAAACCGGCTTTGGCATCGGCTTCATGGGCAGCCCGTTCCATGGGGCGTCGGGCCTGGTCCGTCATCCTTCGAGGATCGTCCTCCAGACGCCCAAGGGGTGGTACAGCAACCTCTATCTTCTCGCGTACTCCGAGAAGGAGGCGGACACGGAGCCCGTGGTATCATTCCGCTTCTTCCGGAGCGAGCGCACGGGAACGATCATCGACTATAGTTGCCGCGTTCCGTACGGAGACGGGCCTGCCAAGGGCGTCGCCGCGGCGACCATCAAGGTGGCCGGCCCGCAGGGCAGGGACCTCTGGCTGCACGTGATCCGGGTCCCCCTGGAGCCGTGCCTCATGCAGAGTTACCTGGAGAAGGATTGCTTCCGGGATTTCCAGGTGGAGATCACGCGGGGGCTGCATTTTGCGAGAGGCTACCCGGACCCCTCCAACTACACGTCGCTTGCGGGGGGCTTGATGAGTTCGGTTCATATCCTCGGAATGACGTTCGAGGAGAGCCCCCTTCAGATGGTGGTGACGACCGATGAGGTCGGGCATTTTATAGTGGAGCCGGAGCGGCCGCACCTGAACGTCCTCGTCCGGAACACCTCGGCCAGGGCCCAGAGCGCAGCGATGCGGATCGACATCGAGGACCCGTATGGCGGCGCCAAGAAGATCGCTGATGACTGGGAGGTCCCCGCGCAGGCCGCGCTGTCGAAGCGATACCTGCTGCCGCTCGAAAAGTACGGCCTCTACAAGGTGGAGGCGGCGCTGTCCAACAAGGGCCTCTGCCTCATCAAGAGAACCACCCTGGGCTACCTGCCGCCGGATACGCGCAAGGCCACCTCGTCCGACTCCTTCTTCGGCGTGTGGAACTGGGGACCCGGGACCGGCGGCTACGGTTACCCCATCAACACCGAGGAGACCATGCGGCTGATCTGGAAACTGGGCGGGCGCTGGGCGCTCCAGCCCGCGGACGCCGCAGTCGCCAAGCATTACCGCCTCACGAACGCGTGGAGTTTCATGCCGGGCATGAACCTCGACAAGGTGCCGAGAGAAAAGTGGGACGAGCAGGTCAAGCCGCAGATGCTCGAAGGGCTGAAGAAGGCCAGGGACGCCTTCCCGGACCAGGACCTGTACCTCGTGTTCGGCGAGGCGAACCTCGGACGCAAGCAGACCTTCGCCCTGCCCGGCCGCTACTACGGCGAGCCCGACTACGAGTTGAACGAGAAGGAGAAGACGAAGTTCGACCAACTCTTCGAGCGGGCGTGCTGGCTGGGGAAGACGCTCAAGGAGTTGAAGCAGGAGCACCCGGAGTTCAAGCACGTCAAGTACACGTTCGGCAACACCAGCCCGAATTTCCACATCGAATTCATGAGGCGGGGGCTTCCGAAAGAGTATGTTGATGCGTTCGGCATCGACATCCCTTATTTCGAGCGGATGCCCGAACGCCAGCCGCGCGCCATTGAGCCCAGCCAACTCCTCTACCTGCGCGATTTCCGCAAACAGGCCGGCTGCGAGAACATCCCGATCTACGGCACCGAGGACATGTACTTCCCGGGCTGCCCCGGCTCGCTCTCCCAGCGCGAGCAGGCCGACTACTACGTCCGGTGCCACCTGCTGAAGTTCGCTTTGGGGATAGCCCGCGAGGCCTCGGTCGGCATGGTGTTCTCGACGTCCGGGCCGTACGGCCACACCCACTACGGGGCGACCGGTTTCTTCGAGGTGGCGCCCGAGGGCGGCGGCGACGGCAACCCGCGAGAGTCGGCCGTGGCCTACGCCACGATGACCCGCGTCCTGGATGCGGCGAAATTCGAAAGGTATTACCCCACCGGCTCGCTCTCGACCTTCTGCCTGGCATTCAGCCGCAAGTTCGGCGCGGGCGATGTTCTTGCGCTCTGGACCATCCACGGGAAACGGCCGGTGGCCCTGACGCTTGATAAGGACTCGGCCGTCCGCATCACCGACGCAATGGGCAACACGCGCCCTGCGGCAAGCGCGGGCGGAGTGCTCACGGTCGAGGTCGCCTCCTCGCCCATCTGGGTCGAAGGGATCAAGGCGGCGCAGGTCAGGAGCGTGCAGGCCGGCGAGGCCGTGCACGTCGGCAAGCCGGCCGCAGGGCATGCGCTGGTGGAGGACTTCGATTCGCCCTGGCGGATCGACGGGCAGCAGGACGCCGGTCTCGAGGAGAACAACTTCGACCTGCCGCGATTCAGGGGCGACATGCTCGCGTCGCCGGCCGAGAGTTTCGACGGCGGAAAGGCGCTCCAGATCGTCCTGCGGCCGCCCGAAAAGGAGCGAAAACTGGCACCGTGGTACTCGGCCGTCGTGCCGCCCAAACCCATCGTGCTGCCGGGCAAGCCCACGAAACTCGGGCTTTACGTCAGAGGCAACTCGGGCTGGGGCAGGGTCATTCCCCAACTCAGGGACGCCAAGGGCGAGGTCTGGACCTTCATCGGGTTGAAGGACGAATGGAACAGCGACGACATCCGCTCCCAATCCTCCGTCAACTTCGACGGATGGAAATACATCGAAATAGAGTTGCCGGCCAGCCTGCCGAACCTCTGGCCGGGGCCGGCCATGGGGTTCTGGAAGTGCGAGAGAGGCGACCGGGTGGTTGACTATCCGCTCACCCTCACGAAACTCTTCATCGAGCAGCGCACCCACGTTTACTATGTGAACGAGGTGCTGCCCGTGGCCGCGCCTGCCATCGTCATCGACAAACTCTTGTGTACCTATGATGACCCATACGCCGATTGGCACTTGATCAAGGGATGGTGAAGGCTCGTCCGGCCGGGACCGGGCGTGAACCCTCGGGATGCGTAACTTCGCATGACCTGCCCCGGAAAAGTGGTCCAGGGAATGTGTCAGACCAGGGGCCGTTTTCGGGGCGAAAGGAGCGTGGGCAATGGCTCGCTGCGGCAATGCGGCAGTGCGAAGTGCGATCATCTCTTTCGCGTGTGCGTGCGGCCTCGCGCTGGCCGCGGGACTCCTGGCCCCGGCCGCGGTGCCGCCCGGGGCCGCGACGGCCTTCCCGGCGTTCAAGGTCCACGAGATCGGCAGGGGCGGGACCAACCTCAGCCAGACCTCGCTCGTGGACATCGACGGCGACGGCCGCCCGGACTGGGTCATGGGACAGCAAAATGGCGACATCTGGTGGTTTCAGTACGTCAGCCCCGACAACTGGGTCCGTCACAGGCTCGGCCGCAGCGCCCCGACCGAGGCCGGCGGCACGGCCTTCGACGTCGATGGCGACGGCCGGATCGACCAGGTCTCCGGGGCGGCCTGGTACAGGAACCCCGGCAACCCGCGCGAGGCCGAGTTCACGAAGTTCCCCAACGGCGCTATGTCGAACGCCCACGACTGCGTGGCCGCCGACATCGACGGCGACGGCAGGCTCGAGGTCGTCATGATGTCCCAGAAGGAGGGCATCGTCTGGTACAAGATCCCGGCCGACCCTGCGCAGCCTTGGGTCGCCCACCGGATCGGCGACGCCGTGCACGGGGCGATCGCGCCGCACGGCGCCGGCGACATCGACGGCGACGGCGACATCGACGTCGTCCGCACGAACGTCTGGTTCGAGAACAAGGACGGCAAGGGCGCCGAATGGGTCGAGCACAAGGACTTCGATTTCGGTCTGCCCGCCGCGAAGTTCCCCATGACCACCCGCTCCTGGGTGATCGACCTCAACAAGGACGGCAAGAACGACGTGGTGATGTGCGAGTGCGACTGCGACCGCGGCCGCCTGGCGTGGTTCGAGAACAAGGACGGCAAGGGCAGGGTCTGGGTCCGCCACATCATCGCCGAGACGGACCAGGACCTCCACTCGCTCTGCATCGCGGACTTCGACGGCGACGGCGACCTCGACATCTTCTCGGGCGGGTGCGGGTCCTTCTCGAAGGCGCCGACCCGGTGGATCCTCTGGGAAAACGTCGATGGCAAGGGCACCGAGTGGCGGGAGCACGTCCTCTTGGAGGGCAAGCGATGCCACGAGGCCGTGGCGGGCGATATCGACGGCGACGGCGACATCGACATCGTCTTCAAGCCCTGGTCGGGAAACGATCCGTACATCTTTCTGGAGAACCTTCTGAAGAGCCCCGCCGCCGCGACGAAAAAGGCGTCGCCATGAAGCCGCTTCTCATGTCGCCGGCCGCCGCCCTGGCCGAGACGAGGGGCAGCCGATTGGGTGTGTGCCGGCCGCGGGGCGAATTCACCCGGAGCGCAAACCCGCGGAGGCCCAGAGACTGATTGAGTTGCGAATTGCCCTGATACTTCATCCGGCCACGCAGGGGATGCTTCCTTAGAAGGCGGAGACAAGAGGTGCCGCAAGGCCCGAACCCAAGAACCGTCTTGGCTTGCGGCAGGCTTCATCCGTGGTACTATTATGCACAGTCGGCGCCCGGACACAAGGCCGGGCCATGCGGCACCTGGAAAGAGGAGGTGGGCAATGGAACTCGGTTTCGTCAGTGCCATCCTTCCGGACTTGCCCCTCGAAGAAGTTGTCGCCTTTGCGGCGGCAGAGGGGTTTGCGTGCGTTGAACTGATGTGCTGGCCGAAGGGCAAGGCCGAGCGGCGGTACGCCGGCGTCACCCACATCGACGTTGCCGCCATGAGCAAAGGCGAGGCCGACCGCATCCGCGGCCTCATGGCCTCTTCCGGCGTGGCGATCAGCGGCCTGGGCTACTATCCCAATCCGCTCGCCCCCGATGAGGCCGAGGCGCGGGTGTACGCCGAGCACATCAAGAAGGTGATCCGCGCGGCCGCCATGCTGGGCGTCAACCGGATGAACACCTTCATCGGCCGCGACTGGACGAAGACTGTTGACGACAACTGGCCCCGGTTCCTGAAGGTCTGGAAACCGCTCGTGAAGTTTGCCGAGGACCAGGGCGTCCGCATCGGCATCGAGAACTGCCCGATGCTCTTTACGAACGATGAGTGGCCCGGCGGGAAGAACCTTGCCACGACCCCGGCCATCTGGCGGCGGATGTTCGAGGCGATCCCGAGCGCAAACTTCGGCCTCAACTTCGACCCGTCGCACCTCGTGTGGCAGCAGATCGACTACGTGAAACCCCTGCGCGAGTTCGCCCCGCGCATCTTCCACGTGCACGCCAAGGACGTGCGGATCGACAAGGACCGCCTCGACGAGGTCGGCATCCTGGCCACGCCGCTCCAGTACCACTGCCCGAAACTGCCCGGCCTCGGGGAGGTGAACTGGGGCCGCTTCCTCTCCGTCCTGGGCGACGTGGGCTACCGCGGACCGGTCTGCATCGAGGTGGAAGACCGCGCGTATGAGGCCACGCTGGAAACGCGAAAAGCCGCCCTTCGTCAGAGCGCAACCTTCCTGCGGACGCTCATGCCGCCGGCGGGTTGACAGACTGAACCGGGCCGCCCGGCCGAGCATCTGCCTGAAAAGGAAAGAAGAGGCCTGTCATGGACAAACCGGCTTCCGCTTCATTCGGCATCGCCGCCGACGGCGTCGATCCGAAAAAGGTCCCCGCCAAGGCGCTCTATACCGGGGCGAAGATACCCGCCATCGGGCTGGGCACGTTCGGGTCCGACCGCTTCTCCGGCGAGCAGGTGGCCGAGGCCGTCTTAGGCGCCGCCGCCGTCGGGTACAGGCACTTCGACTGCGCATCAGTCTATGGCAACGAGCACCTGGTCGGCCAGTCGCTCCGCGCCATCCTGAAGGGCGGCGTCAGGCGCGAAGATATGTGGGTAACTTCCAAATTGTGGAACGACATGCACGACCCGAAGGATGTTGCGGCGTCGTGCGAGAGGTCCCTCAAGGACCTCGGCCTCGATTACCTCGACGGCTACCTCGTCCACTGGCCGTTCCCGAACTATCACGCCCCGGGGTGCGACGTTCAGTCGCGAAGCCCAAACGCCAAACCCTACATCCACGAGAACTTCATGAAGACCTGGCGCGAGATGGAACGCCTGGTCGATGCCGGCCTTGTGCGGCACATCGGCACGTCGAACATGACCGTTCCGAAACTGAAACTCGTCCTCCGCGACGCCCGCATCAGGCCGGCCGTGAACGAGATGGAACTCCACCCGCACTTCCAGCAGCCGGAACTCTTCAAGTTCGTGACCGCCGGCGGAATCGTGCCGATCGGCTTCTGCCCCATCGGGTCGCCCACCCGGCCCGACCGCGACAAGACCGAGACCGACACGGTCGATATCCAGGACCCGGTCATCGTCGGCATTGCCAGGCGGCTGGGCGTCCACCCGGCCGTGGTCTGCGTCAAGTGGGCCGTCCAGCGCGGCCAGGTCCCGATTCCATTCTCCATATATCGAAACGAGTACCTGAGCAACCTCCAGTGCACCGTTGCCGCGCCGCTGACCGATGCGGAAATGAAAACCATCGCCGGCATCGACAGGAACTGCCGCCTCATCAAGGGCCAGGTCTTCCTCTGGAAGGACGGCCAGACCTGGGAAGACCTGTGGGACATGAGCGGCGAGATAACGCCTCCCTGAGGACGCCCGGAGAACGGAGAGGGCCAATGAACATCGGAAATGAACTTGCTCTAAGAGCGTGTATGAAAACCCTGTGGCTCAGCCGCCCTCGGCTGAGCGCCTCGTGTCGGCGACAGGCTTTGCCGCCGGAATTGCACACCCGAGGGCGGGTGTGCCACATGGCCCAGGCGGTTCTCATACACGTTCTAAG
>CAYGWP010000564.1:0-6524 GCA_964353455.1 uncultured Anaerolineales bacterium | reverse complement strand
GGGCGCGGCGGGGGCCGGAGCGGCCTTCGTCTCGGCGGCGACGTTGGCGGGCGCGGCGGGCTTCGGCGTCTCGGCCGCGGGCGCTGACTTGGTTGACTCGGTTGTCGGCCCCGCCGGTGGCGGAGCCGCTGCCCATGTCGGAGGCGTCGCCGCGGCTGCCACACACAGGGTGGCCGCCGCAAGCGCGGCTCGAATCATGCGTGCCGTTTGCATGGCAAGTCCCCTAGACGCGATGCTGCATTCCCCGTTAGACCGCTACTGCTGGGCGGAACCGGGCGCGGGCTGCGGCGCTTCGGCCGGCGGCGGGACCTCGAGTTTCGGAAGCCCGGGCGGGACGTCATCGCCCTTCAGCGCTCGCTTCTCTTCCAGGCTCTGACCCAGTTCCACGGCATAATACTCGTTTCCTATCTGAAGCACCACACGACTTTCGGAAAGAATCTCCGGCTTCTTCGGCATCGGCAGCGGCCGGTAATCGACCAGGACGACCTTGCCGCCGGCCAGGTCGTCACCGGGCTTGTAGAAGGTGGTCTTGTTGCTGCCGAAGTTCCTGACGGCCACTTCGGCCTGCCCGTTAAAGGTGGGAAGGCCGACGACGCGGAAGCGGCCTTCGCTGGTCCTGGGCGGCGAAGGCGGCGGCTGCTCGCGAGGCGGCGGCGGGGGGGCCTCAGGGGGCTTTGCCTTCGCCGGCATGTACGGCCTGAAGAGGTCGCGCGACGCGATCACCTGGTACTGCTGGCGATCGGGGCTTTCCAAGAGCGATGCGTCGGGCAGGCCGGGGTCTTCGTCGGTCACGAGTTTCTCACCCTTCGGCGACTCAAGGAGGAGCGTCGCATACTTGGCCTGCAATTCGACCTCGCCGCCGATCACGGGCGTCAGGACCACGTTGTCCACGCGGTGCAGGTGCACCTCCTTCGTCAGCAGGTAGAGGAAACTGATGACCTGGGGGAGTTTGCCCCTGGCGCGGACTGACCAGCCGACCTCCCGATAGACGCCCGGCACGCGCGAGCCGGCGAGGGGCTTCAGCGAGAGGTTCTGCGCGCTCAGGCCGCTGACGGTCAGGACGTCGGTGACGACGGCGCGAACCTGCTCGATGACTTTGAGTTCGTCGGCGCCGAAGGTGTCGCCGGCCAGTTCCTTGAGGTGTTTCCGGTAGGTGTCTTCCTTGCTCTTCTGGGCGTTGGCCTGGCGGATCTTCTCCTGGAGGTCCATGGCCTGGTTCTCGCAGTCGGCCGCCGGGATCAGGAGGACCCTGTTGATCGCCAGGTACGTGACGAACACGACGGCGGCGAACCCCGCGCTGGCAACCAGGATTTTTTGGCGTTTATTCATGGTTAATTATGGCGAAAAGTCCTGCTGGACGCCGGACCGCTCGGCTGGGGCGGCGGGGGACCGACCTGCGGGCGCTCCTTCATCAGCGCCTGAAGAGTGGCATCCCACTCCCGGCGGGCCTCGACCTGCGACGAAGGAGGCTTCTGGCTGTAGAGTTTCTCCATCTTGAGCCGCCATGCCTTGTATGCCGCCGCCGGGTCAGCGGGCTGTTCTCCCGTTTTCGCGGCGCCTGTCTCGGCCTTTGCGACGGCCACCGGCGGTTTGCCGAACTCCTGCGCCGACACATCGTCCTCCGGCCGCGGCGCCGGCGCAATTGACGCCAGGTCCACCTTCATCGTCGGCTTCGTGATCACCTTGACGCTCGTCGCGTACGTGTAGCCGTACGGGTCCGCGCCGGTGTTCACCTGGCCGACCTTGAAATCGTAGCCGGCCGCTTCCAGGCGCTTGTTGAGATCGTTTATCGCCTCGCTCGACCGCGCCTTGACGGTGAAACTCACCGAGCCGTCCGGATTGGTCTTGATGGCCGTGATGTACGTGTCGGTGCACGACGGGAATGCCTCGCTCAGGTATGCCCAGTGGTCGAGCCAGTTGCGGCCGGCGCGGACCCACGAGTCGATCGTTTCGACGCGCTTCGCGAGCGCCGTGACCTTGCGGTTGCCGTCGGTAAGCGTGTTGTATTCGCTCCGCAGCGCCGCCAGGCGCGATGACGCAGCATAGTAATGGAGCGATGCGCCGGCAAGGACCGCCACGAGGACCACCACGAGGCCCGCCATGACGGCGACCGTGGCCATCTTGCGCAGGTCGCGCTGGACAGGCGCCCGCTTCGGATCGAGGAAGTTGAACGGCAGTTTCACGTCCGGCCGCTGTCCGAGGGCCAGGCCCAGCGCGGATATGAACGCCGACGCCGCCGGGCCCTCGTCTTCCAGGCCCAGCGCCTGCGCGGGGTTCAGCATCTCGCAGCGGACAGCCAGACGCCGCCCAAGGTCCTCGGCCACGCGCGACTCGATGCCCGTGCCGCCCGCCACCAGGATCGCGTCGATGATGTTCTCTCGCTCCACGCCCAGGTAACTGTGGAGACTGCGGGTGACTTCGGTGACGACGGTTGCGGCGGCCTCGGCTGCGGCGGCTTCCTCGCCGCCTGCGGGCGGGACGGCGACCACCGCCGAGCGGCTGAACGTCACCGCCCCGGCGTCGCAGATGTCGATCTCCGCCTCGTCGGCCGTGATATGGACAATGGCAACACGTCCCTGCGCTTCATGCGCGGCGTATGCCATAACGCACCGCATGTTGGCGTACGGCCTGAGGCCCAGCCTGAGAAGCCGCGCGCCCGCCACCGCCGCCACCTTCTGGTAGAACTCCACGACGGGGCGCTGGACGGCCGCCACCAGGACGTGCTCCCCCTCGGCGTGGTCTTCGCCGGCGTGGGCGGCGCCGTAGTGGCTTTCGAGCGTGAAGTCGATGACGGCCTCCGACGGGCGGAACGACAGTTCCTTCTCGGCCTGGTACTGGACCATGCTCGCCAGTTCGCCGGTCGTGGCCACGGGCGGCAGGACAAGAGGCTTGAGGACCGCCTGGCCGCGCGGCACATTCATGACGATAGATGCATTATTCAGGTGCATCTGCGCAAGCGTCCGGCCGACGAACTCGCCCACGGCCTGCGCGTCGGTGAGGTTCAGGCCCTCGGGCATATCCGCCGTGGCGAGTTTGACGATCCGGACGCCGCCGGAAGTCTGTTCGGCGTGCACGATCCTCAGTTGGCGGCTGTCGAAATCGATGGCGCTGAAGCGGCGGTTACCGCGCCGCATCAGGCCCCCGAACCTTGCCACGAGTCCTGTCATGGTCACTGCCCTCGCTCTATGGATTCGGCGTCCAGGGCGAACGGCGGCCCCAGACGGCTGACGTCGCGCAGATACACTACCCGCGGCGCACTGCCCGAAAAATCGACCACGGCCTCCACCACACGGTAGCGGCCGCACGGCACGCCAAAACCGACGCATCGCACGGAATACTGGAAACTCCGCGCCGTGATGGACGGCGCCACCGTCTTAAACGCGGCCGCGTCCAGAAGGTTCTGCGTATATAACCAGGCCACCGTGCTCTTGGCGTCGGGGTCAAGGTCGCGCCGGGCATCGACGATCTGCTGGGCGAGGTTCGGGTCCATCCCCGGCAGTGCGGCCAGCACCTCCGCGGGGGCCGTGTTGACGTTCACGAGGCCCTGGACGGGCCTCTTCGACTCCGCGCGCGTGGTCAGGCGGTCCATGATGATGGGCAGTTCCGCCGCCCCCACCTGCGGCTCGATCCACGACCCGGCCTTCAGGCCCGGCTGGTTCTTGGGGTTGCTCTTGAGTTGATGCCGCATCTCCAGGAGGTCGCTCGCGTGCTGGAACGTCCCCCCATCCTCGCGGTACATCTTTATGAACTGCGTGACGCGCTCCGGCAGGCCCGCGCGCTTGGCGGCGTCGGGGTCGCCGTTGATATTGACTCGCGGGCGGCGGTTGTTATCGACGTCGCGTTCGCTCGAATAGACGGTGGCCACGGCGCGCAGGCCCTTATCGAGGACGCCGTCGCGATTGTCCGGCGGGAAGGTCTCGTCGCCGTCATCCTCGTTCGGGTCGAGGATCCCGTTCATGTTCGCATCTTCGCCGTACACGATCCGCGCGGTGAAACCCTTGACGAAGAAGAGTTCCTCCAGGCTGCTCAAGGGGGCGTTCGCGATGACGTACGGGGTCTCCAGGTGGTCGTAATAGTCCTGCTCCGCGCCTTCGGGGCGGGTGTCGCTGTCGGCGTCGCGGTAGTCAATGAGGCAATCGACGAGTTCGTTCGACATGTTCGGCAGCCCCAGGAGTGTCTCGGCCGTCACGACATTCAGGTTGATCTTGCCGGCCTCGTCTGTGAGGCCGTAGCGCGGCGTGCGCTGCTGCGGGTCCGCCGGGTCGGCATAGACGGTGAAGTACCACCGGTTCGCGCCGTCGTCGGCGACGAACTGGTTCAGGAAGACTTCGGGGTAGTCGTACCAGATTTTGGGGTCGCCGGCCGAGGCCTTGAGGATCGTCGTGGCGCGGGCGAGGCCGCTCGCGGCGGCCTCATAGGCTTGCTCGCCGCGCGTGTTGGCCGCCGAGGCCGACACCTCGGCGCGCATCATGAACATCAGCCCCAGGGCGACGACCACCACAAGGGCCGTCACGACCAGCACCGCCACCAGGACCACGCCTCTCGCTGTCATGGCGCGCTTTCCCCGCCGAGGCCGCGCACGATCGCGCTTCCGCCCGGCGCCTTGGCGCCCGCCGGCACGTAAACCACACGCCGAAACGTTTCGTATGGATATTCCAATGGCTCAACGCCCTCAGGAAGCGGCTCGATGCCCAGGACGATCTCGACGGCCGCAGGCAGGTCGCCCCCGCCCCACCCCTCGCTCCAGGCCCCCGCTCCGGCGTCCCAGTACCGGAGGCGCAGGAACTTCAAGCGCCGTGCCAGCAGCGTCCCCAGAATCTCCTTCCCCTCCTCGGCCGTCCTGGCCGTGAGAACCTTCTGGTACGTGCGCTCCAGGCCCTCGATGACCGGCTGCCCCTGCTCGTCTTCCGTGATGCGCAGGCGATAGCCGATGATCTGCACGTCGCGCTCGGCGGGCGCCGCCGGGCCCTCCGTTGTCCTCTGGACGGCCCAGACGGTGGCGCCCGGCAGTGCCGTCGTCGCCAGTCGCATCCCGTCGATGTTACCTTCCACGCCGAAGCCGACCTGGCTACAGACCAGGGCGGCGCGGACGTCGGCCGTCACCAGGTTCATCACGGTCCGCTCTGAGCCTACCGTCTCGGCGGCCTCCTTGACGATTGCGCGCACGTCGGCCGCCTGCTTGTAGAACGTCAGCATCGCCGCCATGAGAGCCAGGGCGAGCGTCACCGCCAACACGACTTCAAGCAGCGTGAAACCGCGAAGGGTGCGGCGTCTCATGGCGTCTCTCCGGAATCGGCCGCCATCGCCGTCGTGCCGCCGGGCGTCTCTTCCTCCGCGCCAGGCAGCAACTGGTACAGCCGAAACGTGTATCCGTTGCCAGGGTTCCTGACTATGATCTCAACCTGCGTCAGGTCGGCCCCCTCGATCAGCGTCTCGACGGGCGTGGCGACGGTCTGCCATGTCCATTCCGCGTATGGGTCCTCGAAAGGGGTCGGGCCGGCGTCGGCGATCTGGACGAGGCCCAACTGGATCTCCGAAAGGAGCGTGACGGCCAGGTCGGCCGCCTGGGCTTCCTGCCGCACCTGACGCGCCGACCGCATGCACATGCTGAGGCCGCCCAGGATCGCCACCGCCACGCCGAAGAACACCGCAAGGGCGAGCACCACTTCGAGCAAGGCGACGGCGCGCGCACTAACCGCCCGCGTCCGCCGAGGCGGGCGGCTAACACAGCGCCGCGCAGTTGCTGTAAATCCGCAATTCGCAATCCGCAATCCGCAATTCCCTTCGTGTCTTAATGAACGCGCTCGTCTTCGACTCGCGGCTAAACGATGCTTACTGGCCCGCAACTTCTTCCGACGTAAGGATGCGGCTGATGATGGTGCCCGTCACACCGTCAATCTCAACCACCGCGCGTCTGACATCCGTAACGTCGATTGCCGACAACTCGATGACGGCGGAGTCGCTGGACCCGTCCGGCTCGAACGTGATGGCCTCCAGGGCGGACTCGGCCGGCGTGCCTCCGCTTCCGTCGGCCCAGTCGGCAGGCCGGTGGATGCTGGCGCCGACGAGTTGGCACCGCTCGATCCGCACCCCCTCCGTCGTCAGATAATCGTCCCACGTGCAGGCGTCGTAGGGGATGAACCTGCCAGGCTCGGCCAGCGGCTCAGGCTCCCAGAGGACCAGGACGGCGCCGCTCTCTTCGGCGAAGGCGATGCGGACGCGGCGTCCTTGGTTGGCGGCCTCGGCCCGCCCCATGCGCAGGGCCGTCTCCATCTGCGAGGCCCCTTCCTCCAGCGCCCGGCTGTTGCGGAAGGCCCCGAAGTTGATCGCCGCAACGCCCAGCAGCAGCCCCAGGAGCATCAGCGCCAGCAGAATCTCCAGGAGCGTGAATCCGGTCTGCCGCCGGGCCGGCGCACAGGCCCTCAGTGCAGTGCATGCCCACGGTAGTAGCGCCGTGGGCATGCCACTCGTCATCACGCGATGCCGCGCTGGAGTGCTAGCGCATCCCTGTCGTGTCGGACCAG
>CAYGWP010000563.1:0-2398 GCA_964353455.1 uncultured Anaerolineales bacterium | reverse complement strand
TGGTGAAACAGCCTGAGACCCGACATCGCCATCACCATGCCGTGCTGGTTGCAGGCCTTGATGACGACGTCGTCGCGGTCGCTGCCTCCGGGCTGGAGGACGTACTTCACGCCCGACTGGGCGGCGCGGTCGATGGAATCGCGGAACGGGAAGAACGCATCGCTCGAGAGGCTGACGCCGTCGAGTTGCTTCAGCCACTCGCGCCGTTCCTTTGAGGTGAGCGGCTTTGGCGGCACGGCGAAGGCCTTCTTCCACACGCGCCTCTCGAACGGCGTCGGGCGCTCCAGGAGGTACTGGTCGATGGCGTTATTCTTCTCGGCCCGCGAGACGCCCTCGTTGAACTGCGCCTCCAGGATTCTCGGATGCTGCCTCAGCCACCACAGGTCGGCTTTCGAGCCGGCCAGTCTCGTGCAGTGGACCCGCGACTGCTGCCCCGCGCCGATGCCGATGCACTGGCCGTTCCTGGCGAACGCCACGGAGTTCGACATGGTGTACTTGAGCGCAACGGTGGCCACCACGAGGTCGCGGACGGCGGACGGCGGCAGGTCCTTCGCCTTCGTCACGATTGATTTGCAGAGTTCCGGTCCGGGGATGACCGAGTTGCGTGCCTGCTCAAGCCAGATGCCATAGACCATCCGCTGCTCGATGGCGGGCGGCTCGAACTTCGGGTCGATCTTCAGGGCCAGGTACTTGCCGCCGCGTTTCTGGCGGAGGATTTCGATGGCGGCGGGCTCGTAGGCGGGGGCGATGCAGCCATCGGAGACCTCGCGCGAGAGGAGTTCGGCCGACGGGGCATCGAGCGGGTCGCTGAAGGCGGCGAAGTCGCCGAAACTCGACATCCGGTCGGCCCCGCGGGCGCGGGCGTACGCCACGGCCAGCGGCGAGAGGTCCGGCATGTCATCCACGAAGCACGCCTTCTTCTCGGCCTCCGAGAGCGGCGCGGCCACCGCCGCCCCGGCCGGCGACACGTGCTTGAAGGATGCGGCCGCCGGCAGCCCGAGCGCGGCCTTCAGTTCCTTCACGAGCGCCCATGCGTTCAGGGCGTCAAGAACGTTGATGAATCCCGGCGACCCGGTGACGACCTCCAGCGGCAACTCTCCGTCCGCAACGAAAACCCGTGCGGGCTTCTGGTGCGGGTTCATGCCGTAACGCAATGCGATTTCTTTCGCCATGATGCCTGCCTTTCGTTGTCAACTCACCCCTCTCCCTCCGCGGGAGAGGGGTTGGGGGTGAGGGGGCGAACCACGGCAACCCCTCACCCGGCCTTCCGACTTCGCAGTCGCTTCGCCGGACAGGTCGGCCACCCTCTCCCGCAAGGGGAGAGGGTTAACGGCACGGCAAATGCTAAACACGTACACCCCCGAAGGGGTGGGCGGTTAAATGTCTGAGGTCACTTCTTTTTTTTCGACGGCTGAGGCGTGTAGGGTTTGCACTTCTTCTCGGCGAAGATGGGCTTAAAGCGCGCGAAGCGCTGACGGCCATCGACCAGCGGCACGCTCGGCCAGTCTTCGCCGATCAGCGGCCGGGCGTACGCCAGGAAATTGTCGGTCACGTCGCGCTGGCTCGCAGCGATCCAGTTCTTCGGGAACTTCCGCTCCGAGTTCGCCATCGCCTCAAGCGGGACCTTATCGTACCGGACGCGATAGACCGAGCCCGGCTCGCGCAGGATGGTGGCCATCCAGCCGCTGCCGTCCTCGGCCGCCACGAGCGCCGCCTTCTGGCCCACCTTGTACGCCTCGTCAAGGTCAACGCCGGATGCGTAGATCATGTTGTGCCGCTGGTCGGTGCCGGGGATGTTGTACCTGGCCGCGCCGCCGACGGGGAGGCCCTTGTCGTTCAGGTAATTTGCGAGGACTGCCGCGGCCGTCGTGCCGCCGGAGGAGAACTGGACGTGGCCGAAAGAGTCGCGCCGGGCGCCGGTCTCGCCGACATTGAAGCCCTCGCTGATGACGATCATGCAGCGGCCGCTCTTCTTTAGTTCATCGCTGACGGCGTCGGCCACCTGTTCCAGCGTGATGTCGGCCTCCGCCAGGTAGATGTGGAGCGGCAGTTTGCGGTCCGGGTCGGCCAACCGCGCGGCAGCCGGAATGAAGCCGATCTTGCGGCCCATGGCCTGCATCACGAGGACCGGGTCGGCCGGGCAGGAGCCCATGTTCTCCTCGTTGGCCGTCTGGACGCCGAGCGCCCAGTATCGGGCAACGCTGCCGTATCCGGGTGTGTGGTCGATGAGTCTGAACTCGGTGTCGCCGACATCGTTGTCGATCGTCTTGGGCACGCCGGTGGCGACGAGGTCCAGCCCGCGCTCGGCCGCCAGCACGCTGATCTTGTGCGCGGTGTCCATAGAGTCGTTGCCGCCGTTGTAGCAGAAGTAGCCGACGTTGTGCGCCTTGAAGACCGC
>CAYGWP010000562.1:0-5410 GCA_964353455.1 uncultured Anaerolineales bacterium | reverse complement strand
ATCGCGCTCTCGATCCGCGACCGTAACCCACGTCTTTGCGCGGCGGTTCTCCCGAACCGCCGCGTGGATTGCCGGCTATTACCACCTCACGCGCTATTCCGGCGCGGCGGGTCGGGAGACCCGCCGCGCAAAGTATGAATCCAGAGCCGTATTATATTTACGACCTGAAGATGGTCTGCTCCCGGCTCGGCCCGATGCTGATGATACGCACCGGGGCGCCGATTATTTCCTCAACGCGCTTCACGTATGCGCGGGTGGCCCGCGGCAGGTCCCTGTAACTCCGGGCGCCCGAGATGTCTTCCTTCCACGGTTCCAGACTCTCGAGGACCGGCTTGGCCTGCTCAAGCGCCGCCGGGTCGTCGGGGAAGTCCTCCAGCGGCTTGCCGTCAAGCGTGTACCCGGTGCATATCCTGAGTTCCGGCAGGCCGCCCAGGACGTCCAGCAGCGTGATGACGATGCCGTCGATGCCGTTGAGGCGTGCGGCGTACCGGATGGCGAAGGTGTCGAGCCAGCCGCAGCGCCGCGGCCGGCCGGTCGTCGTGCCGTACTCGTGGCCCTGCTCGCGGATCTGGCTGCCGATGTCGTCCTTCAGTTCCGTGGGGAACGGGCCTTCGCCGACCCGCGTGGTATAGGCCTTGACGACGCCGAGGATGTCGCCGATGGCGCGGGCTGGCACGCCCGCCCCCGGCCAGGCGCCCGCGGCCGACGCGTTCGAACTCGTCACGTAAGGATATGTCCCGTGGTCTATGTCAAGCAGCGTCCCCTGTGCGCCCTCGAAGAGGATTCTTCTTCCATCAGCCACCGCCCGAAGCAGGTAAGCCGTCGTGTCGGCGATCATCGGCCTGATAGCCTCTCCATACGTGGAGTATTCCTGCCAGACGGCGGCGGCGTCCAGCCCCGCCTCGCCGAAGACCTTCACGAAGACCTCGTTGCGGGCCTCGACGATCCGCTGGACCTTCTTCTGGAGATGGTCCGGCCGCAGGAATTCGCCGATGCGGATGGCGTGCACGCGGTTCGCCTTGTCGGCGTATGCCGGGCCGATGCCGCGGAGGGTCGTCCCGATCTTGCCCTTCCCCTGGTGCTTCTCGGAGAGGGCCTCAAGTCTGGTGTGCCAGGGCCAGATGGTGTGAGCGCGGCTGGAGACGAGCAGGCGCCGGCGAAGGCGCGGCGCCTTCGCCTCGTGCCGCGCGATCTCATCCAGCAGGACCTTCGGGTCCACCACCACGCCGCCGCCGATGACGCACGTGACGTTTTCGCGGAAGAGGCCCGACGGCACGAGATGGAGTTTGTAGGTTGCGCCGTCGAAGGCGACGGTGTGCCCGGCGTTGTTGCCGCCGTTATAGCGGACGACGATGTCGTGCTCCGCGGCCAGGAGGTCCACGATCTTGCCCTTGGCCTCGTCGCCCCACGTGAGGCCCACGATCAAGGTGTTCGTCTTCCGTTTCGCCATGCCCGTGTCTCCGAGAGACTCCTTTGTCGGCGCAAAGCGCCGGCGCCGCCCCCGCAGGAGCCGCGCCGTTACAAAAGCCTACCAGACTCGGCCGGGATTGCCAGTGAAAACCCAACGGTTTCGCTCAAGCGAACTCCGCTTCGTGCCGATACTAAACGCAGGCTGTGGGTCACCCCGCTATCGCGGGGACAGCCTTCTTGAGGATCCGGGCCACGGCGAACCCGGATCCTCGTTTTTTGCGCACGTTTAGCCGCCAGTCGAAGTCGAAGACCCGCCTCAGGAGGGACGAGCCCGTTTCGGCCTACGGCACGATCACCGCCTTCAGCACGCCCTTCTTGTACTCGGCCACCATGTCGAAGGCCGTCTTTGCCCTGGCAAGCGGCACGCGGTGGGTGACCCAACTGGCGACATCGACGCGGCGCGAGGTCACCAGGTCGATGGCCTGGCGCGCGGCGTGGCGCGACCGGCGCACGTACTGCACAAGCAGTTCCTTGCGGCGCGACTCGTGCGCCTCCAGAACGATCTGGTCCTCCTCCGGAATGCCGACCATGATGACCCGCCCGCCGATGCCCGCCAGTTCCCACGCCTGCGGGGCGCCGGCCGCGCGGTTCGTGCACTCGAATACAAGGGTGGCCATGCGGCCGCCCGTCAGGCGCTCGACCTCCTCTACGGGGTCCTTTCGGTCGATGTTTATTGTCTCGTCGGCGCCGAGTTTCCTGGCCAGCCTCAGCCGGTAGTCGAGTTTGTCGGTGATGATGATCCGCCCGGCGCCGGCCGCGCGGGCCACTTCCATGCACGCCAGGCCGATGCACCCCGAGCCGACCACGGCCACCGTCTCGCCGGTCACGACCCGGGCCAGGTTGTTCGCGTGGACGCCCACCTGGAGCGGCTCCAGCATGGCCGCCTCGTCCCACGACATCGCGTCCGGGATGGGCACGCACTGGTGCCGCTCCAGGACGGCGAACTCGCACATGAGGCCGTCGATTGGCGGCGTGGAACAAAACTTGACCCTCGGACACAGGTTCGGTTTGCCCGTGATGCAGAACTCGCAGTGCCCGCACGAGAGGGCCGGCTCGATGGCGATCCGCTCTCCCGTCCCGAGGCCATCGACGCCTGCGCCGAGCGCGGTCACCTCGCCCGCGCCCTCGTGCCCGACGATCATCGGCGCCGTCACCACCTGCTTGCCGATGCGGCCATGCGTGTAGTAGTGGACATCCGACCCGCACAGGCCCACCGCCCGCACACGCACCAGGACCTGCCCCGGCCCCGGCTTCGGCTTCGGACGCTCTTCGACCCTGAGGTCGCGCATCTTGTGTAAGACCAGTGCCTTCATTTTTTGCCTTTCCGTTGCTTGCTGTGCTTGATGGGACCTCAGCACACCGAGGGCCGTTTACGGCCCTTTCGTCCCGAAGGGACGTGTAGCCTCGCCCTTTTAGGGCGAGGTAGCGGCCCGAGCGCCCTCTCCCTTTCCTTTTTCCTGTTTCGAGCCCGCTTCAGCGGGCGATTGCACCTCATCCGCCTCTATCCGCTCCAGCCGCGCGTAAACCTTGCCGCGTGCGTGATGCTCGCGCTGTTTTCTCACGTAATCCAGGACCCAGGGGAGGTCCTTTGTGCCGAAACTCACCACGCCGTAACCCGGTTGCCACTCGAGGACCCTGCGGTTGGCCACCACGTTGTTGATGTGGTGGGAACTTGCCCCTTTCATCTCGCCGATCCAGTCGCTCACCAGCAGCGTCGGCGGAACCGCGATCACCAGATGCACGTGGTCGTCCGTGCCGCCGACCTCGTGCCAGAACAGCCCCGATGCCTGAGCCGCGCGGCCGCGAAGGTAACGGTGCAGTTGGACCTCGATCTCGTCGCGGAGAACCGCTGCATTGTCCTTCGTATGCCACGTGATGTGCAGGTTGATCTCGCTATAGGCTCGACGCGACAAGCGTTCTCCTTTGCCGTAATTCATCCGCCCGCTAAAGCGGGCTGAAAGAAAATTAAATTATGGTGGTTTGTCTTCGCGTTGCCAGGGCTAAAAGCCCTGGCCTACACCGCTTCGCGGGATGGCCCGTAAACGGGCCGGCGCCGCACGGGCTATTCTCCACTAATGTGATTCTTCTCCGGCACACGAACCCATCTCCGATTCCACATTGGGTTTCATCTTCGCTGTGGCAAGACATCAAAATTCCGTCGTGCCGGTGAACTGCACCTCGCGTATCCGAACGGTAGGCACAACGAGCGGCCCGCGAACGAGTGTTGTCTGGCGCGAGAGGCCGTCGATGCGCGCAAGAGCCTCCAGCACGTTCTCGGTGTATCGCAGGTTGCGCACCGGGCCGACGACCGCGCCGTTCTCAACGAGGAACGTCCCGTCCCTCGTCATGCCCGTCAGGACCGTTTTCATGGGGTCCAGGATATTCGTGTAATGGAACCGCGTGATGAGGAGGCCGCGCTTCGTCTCGGCGACGAGGCGCTCGGCGCTCGACCGGCCGCCTTTCATGAATAGGTGCAGCGGCAGGCACTCGTAACTCGTCGCGGCGGGCAGGGCCGAGCCGCTGGAGCGCCGCTTGCCCATGTGCCGCGCGCGGTAATGGCTCGTGCCGACCGCCTTGGCCACGCCGCGGTCGATAAGCGTGAGGCGTTGCTTCGGCATCCCCTCGTAATCGAACGCCTGCGGAATCGTCCGCGGCGAGAGGGCGTTGTCCCAGATCGTCACCTCTTGGCCGGTGATGCGCTCGCCCAGTTTGCCGCTCAAGGGGCTGCGGCCCTCGTCAAAGTTCTTGCCGCTGAAGCCGATGTACGAAAGGTACTCGATCCACTCGCCCACGGCCGGCGGTTCGAGGATGACGTCGTATCGACCCGGCTCGATGGGTTGCGGCCCGCGGCTGTCGCACGCTTTGCGGGCGGCGCGCCGGCCGATGGTCTTGCCGCTGAGGTCGCCGAATCGGGTCGAGACGCCCTCGGCGTATCCCGACCCATCTCCGCACGTAACGACCGTGTGGACCTGGGCGCGGGTGCGGCTGTCGGCCACGGCCACGCCGCGCGAGTTTACGACGACGAGCGTCCCTTCTTCGATCTCGACAGCGCCGGCCGCCTCGGCCTTTTTCGCCTGGGCTGCGGCGATGATCGCGCCGGCCATGTCGGCCCGCGCATCGGCGGAGACCTCGGCCGTCGCGGCGTCGTATGCCTCGACCGGCTTGACGGTCCTCGGCGGCGGCAGGCCAGGCCAGTCCTTCACGGGTTCCGATGCCCGGGCGATCGCCATCGCCTCGTCGCGCGCCCCGGAGAGGGCTTCCGGCAGCAGGCTCGACGCCGTCGCCACTCCCACGCGCTTCCCGGCCACGACGCGGACCGACGCCCAGACCTCCTCGGTCCCCACGTTCTGGTGGATGTGGTTGCGGCTGAACCGCGTGAGGAGCGTCTGCCCCTCGGAGAAGATGATCTCGGTCTCGTCGGCGGGGCTTGCGCGGACGACCGCCGCGCCGATCTCAAGCAGCCTTTGCTCGCGCTCCTTTGCGCTCATGCCCGAACTCCTACCTGCACGTTGCGGAAACGGGCCGGGGCGACGCCGTGGCCCACGCGGGCGGTCTGGCTCGGCTCGCCCTTGCCGCAGTTCGGCGTGCCCCACAGGCGCCACTCGGCCGGGCCACAGACCGCATCGCACGAGCCCCAGAACTCGGGCGTGATTCCGGTATAAGTTGCATTCTTATAGACTTGTCCGAGTTTGCCGCCCTTGATCTCGCGGCAGACCTCGGTGCCGAACTGGAAGTTCAGGCGCTTGTTGTCGATCGACCACGACCTGTTGGTCGCCAGGTAAAGCCCGTCGTCGGTGCCGGCGATGAGGTCTTCGAGCCGCCCCGCCGCGCCCGGCAGCAGGTTCACGTTCGTCATGCGGATGAGGGGTATGCGGTCCCATCCGCTGGCCCGCATCGCGCCGCTGGAGGTGCGGCCGATGGCCGGGGCCGTCTCGCGGCT
>CAYGWP010000561.1:0-7304 GCA_964353455.1 uncultured Anaerolineales bacterium | reverse complement strand
AGACCGTCCAGGTCAAACTCAACCTTGAGATGGCGGTCACCGATGAGATGGTCGGCATCGCCTGCCGCACCATGCCCAACCAGGCCACCCTGGTGCCCGAGAAGCGCCAGGAGGTGACCACCGAGGGCGGCCTCGCCATTGCCGGCGAGGAGGCAAGGGTGGCGGCAGCCGTGAGACATCTTCAGGCGGGCGGAATCACCGTCAGTCTTTTCATCGACCCTGACCCGGCGGAGATCGAGGCGTCGGCCCGGACGGGCGCCCAGGCGATCGAGTTCCACACCGGCCAATATTGTAACGCCCCCGAAGGGCCGGAGCGCGACCGGCAGTTGGCCCGGATCGTCGAAGGGTCGAAGCAGGCTCAGGGGCTGGGGCTGGTGGTCCACGCAGGGCACGGCCTCAATTACGTGAACGTCGGTCCCATCGCCCGGATACCGGGCATGACGGAACTCAACATCGGCCACAGCATCATCAGCCGGGCCGTCTTCGTGGGCCTCCGCAAGGCCGTCCGCGAGATGGTCCGCCTGATCGAGTCGGCGTAGTCCGAGGATTGGCAATGTCATCGACGCAGACGGCCACGCACTTCTCCGGCATCTGCCGGACGGAAACCCTCTTCGGCCACGAAGAAGGGGCGGCCGAATCGCAATACCAGGTGTATCTTGCCGACGCGTTCGACTGGCTGGCCTCGGCCAAGCCTTGCTCCATCCACGCCGTTGTCACCGATCCACCGTACGGCCTGGTGGAATACACGCCGCGCGAACTGGAGAAGATGAGAAACGGCCGCGGCGGCGTATGGCGAATTCCCCCCGCGTTCGACGGCTGCAAGCGCAGGCCCCTGCCGAGGTTCACCGTTCTTACGGATAGGAATCGTGAAGAGTTGCGCCGATTCTTCGGCCGTCTGGCCGAAAGGCTGATGCCGGTGCTGGCGCCCGGCGCCCACGTATTCATTGCCACAAATCCGCTGGTTTCACACCTGGTGTATGAACCGCTCATCGCGGCCGGGTTTGAGAAACGAGGCGAGGTTATCCGTGTAATCCATACACTTCGCGGCGGGGACCGCCCCAAGAATGCCCACGAAGAGTTCCCCGACATCAGCGTCATGCCCAAATCATGTTGGGAGCCGTGGGGCCTCTTCAGAAAGCCGTGCGAGGGGCGCGTGCAGGACAACCTGCGGAAGTGGAAGACAGGCGGGCTGCGCCGGATTTCGGCCGACGAGCCGTTCAAGGACCTCATCTACTCGTCTCCGGCCCGCGGCTACGAGCGAAAAGTGGCGTCTCACCCGTCCCTCAAGCCGCAGGCGTTTCTAAGGCGGATCGTGAGGGCAGCGCTGCCTTTCGGCGAAGGCACAATCCTGGACCCGTTCATGGGGTCCGGTTCGACCATTGCGGCGGCTTGTGCCTGCGGCCTTTCGAGCATCGGCCTGGAAATCAACAAGTCTTATTTCAAGATGGCCATTAAAGCCATTCCGGCGCTGGCGGAGTTCAAACCGAAAGAAACGAACAGCAATGGTTCGAAAAGATGATTTTGACTCCTCGGTTCCACTGCCGCCCGGCTTGGATATTGCCTCTATCCGTCGCGCCATCGAGTACATGGAGCGCGAACTTGCGGACCTGGTGGAGATCTACCACGAACAGGCCAACGTCTTTAGCGCCATGGTGGGCATCTTCGGCACGCGCGCTCTGGATTCGGTCAGCAGTTATGAGAAGCACCGCAACCTCGACACGGCCCAACAGCGATTCCCCGACCTGAGGCGGCGGGGCTCCGGCCGGAAACCCAAACCCAATGAGTCCCTCGAAAGCAAGGCCAGCAAACGCCCCTGGGCCATTCAGTCGCACTACGATCACCCGGGCTGGTACATAGTCTGGAGATACCTGGTTGACCCCACGGAAACCCTTGAACGCGGGAAACCCGTCATTATCTGGCGGGTGGACGTGGTGTTCCTGGAAAAGTCGAACTGGAAGTATGAAGGCAGCACCGCCGGCGTTTCAGGCGGAGGGCGGACCCATACGTTCGGCGTCAAGAACACCGCACGTACCCTTCGCGACAAGGCGGTTTATCGGCGAAGGGATGTCATTATCCGCGACGGCAAGCCTATCCCGCGTAACGGTGGCGACGTCTGACCACGGGCTGCGACACGAAAGGGGAAAACCATGTCCGGACTCCGATTTTTCCTGATCATCGTCATTTTCGCCATGGTCGGAGTGGCGTGGCTGATCCTGGGAGGGACCATCGAGTACCGCACGGCCAGCGCAGACCGCGCCATGACAGAGGAAGTCAACGCCCGCTGGGGCCCATCATCGCTCGTCCAGCCCGCGCCCCACCTGGTGACCAGCGCCTACAGCGACGCGACGCGCGCGAGCACGGTCATCGACCCGGCCGCGAGCACCGTGACGGTTGATTTCGTGCATGAGCATCGGTACATGGGCCTCATCTGGTTCAGCACGTACACCGTGCGGTTTGCGGGCGAATACGCGGCCCAGGCGCCCGAGGGCCTGCCCGCCACAGCCTCGGCGACGGCGGGCGCAAAGGCCGGCCAGTCATGCTTCGTGTTCCGCCTGCCGGACCGTGTCCGCACGTTTGAGGAACTGAACGTGACGCTCGACGGCAAACCCATGGCCGTTGAGACAAGCGGAGGCGTCCAAGCCACCCTCGAAGTGGCGATTCCGGCCGACGGCCAGCGCCACACGGTTACCGTCTCGTACGCGGCGCGCGGGCGGGACAGATGGGAGTACGAGGTCGGCAAGGCGGACGGCGGACGCATCCCGCTTCTCCAGAACTTCACGATGACCACGACCATGGACTTTCGCAACATCGACTATCCCAAAGGGTCCATAAGCCCGGCCAGGAAGGCGGAATCCACGCCGACCGGCATGAAGGCCGTCTGGCAATACAACAATCTGCGGGCCGCCCAGAGGATGGGCATCGAGATGCCCGCCGTGCCGGAGGCCGGAGCGGTTGCGGCACGCATGAGTTACCTCGCGCCGGTCAGCCTGTTCTTTTTCTTCACGGTCCTGGTGACCATCGTCATCCTGAAGAAGATTCCGCTGCACCCGATGCACTATCTTCTGGTCTCGGCGGGGTTCTTCGCGTTCCACATCCTGATGGCGTACCTGGTCGATAAGATCAACATCGAATACGCCTTCTGGATCTGCGCGGCCGTCAGCGTTTTCCTGGTCGTAAGTTACATCCGCCTGGTGGCGGGGGCGAAGTTCGCCCTCGTGTACGTGGGCCTGGCGCAACTGGTGTACCTGATCGGGTTCAGTTACGCCTTCTTCTGGAAAACCTGGACCGGGCTGACGGTGGTGATCGTGGCGATCATCACGCTGTTCGTGTTGATGCAGGCCACAGGGCGGCTGGACTGGAACGCCGTGTTCCGGAAGCCGGCCGCGCCGCCGCTGCCCCCGCCGCCGCCCGCGCCGCCGGCGCCGTCCAAGCCGTAATCAACTTTGCACGTGCCCACTTAGCGCGGCGGGTCTCCGCACCCGCCGCGCAGAAGCGCCGCCCAAACCGTAATCATTTTGCACGTGCCGGGGCTTCGCGTTAGCGTGCAAGCCGCGAAAGTTCGCCGTTAGATTTCTGGCTCCCCGTTTCGAACGAGTTTCAAGCGTTGGGAAGAGGTTTCTGTCGCTCTGGCGGCGGTTAACCGCCGGTTAACGCGCATCCTTACGCAGGGCTGCGCACCCGCCGTGACCGGCGGCCCGACCGGCGCGCGCCGGCCGCCTTCGCCGCTTTCTCGTCGCGAGCCTGCAACTTGCGCCACAGTTGCGCGATCGGACTCTTGGACGTGGCCAGTTTTCGCGCGGTGCGCCGACGAATCTGTTCTTCCGTCAGCCCTTTGTACTCGCGCATCAGACGGGCCTGCAACTCGTCCTTGAAGCGGACGCAGTCGAACTCTTTATCCTTCTTCATTCAGATCACCTCCCGGGGCGAGCGGATTTCAATCTCCGGATACCCCTCCCACAGGTTGACCGCATTGAACATGCGTATCTTGTCCCAGTGCACAATGTGCTTGAAGTTCCAACTCACCACCAAGTCCGCTCGCCAGGAATTCCGGTGACACACACCTAATCTCCGACTCATGCCGCCACCCGCCACCCTAAGCCCGCCAACCGCTCGCCGCGCTTCGAGCCGAGAGCACGTTGGCCGCGTGCTTCACCATGCGCCAAGCCGCAGACGCTTATCAAGGGCCAGCCCGGCGCACGGGGTTCCGCGGGAGATAAAGTGTGTGTCACCGGAACTCTCCCTCGGCGTCTTTGAGAAAGGCGTCGAAAGTCCAGGTCCAGTAAAGGAATCGCTGCCGGGATATCGCGTCGTCGGCCATTTCGGCCAGCGCCTTGTCGCGCAGCGCCTTCATCCGGCCCACCACGTCCGGCGGCCAGATCTCCTGGAACAGCTCGGGCGGGATGCGGCCCTCGTCGGCCAGGTGATGCGTCCACCGCGCGGCCTCCCAGCGGTCGCACTCCAGCCGGACGAGTTCCCGCACCGTGCCGCCGGCCTTGCCGTAGAGCCGCCGGCACATCTCGTCGAGCACCGCGTCCACATCCACTTCCGGGTTCCAGAGCACTTTCATCCAGACGTAGAGCGTGGGCGCGGTGGTGGTCCAATCACTCATGATGCCGCCGTTGAGGAACGACCCGGCAAGGAGGGTACGATTCGTCTGGTAGAAATCGCGCACCAGATGCGGGTACTGGAGCGGTCCGTACGTCCAGCCGCTGCCGCGGTCGGAGTAGTCCCAGTCGGTGATCCGGCCGCCGCCGACCTTCGCGCTCCACGCGCGCAGGTTACTCTCGGTCGCGCGTCTGCAGTTGGGTTGACGCATCAGCGCCATCGGGCCGCCGGTGGTGCAGACCATGACCGCGAGGTTGTCGGGGAAATCCACCTCCTCGGGGCATTTCTGGTAGTTCCAGTACGGCAAATAGATCACCTTCTTGTCGGGCCATCGCTTCTTGACCTCCTCGCACATCCGCCTGACGAACAGGCCCATGATCAGCGAAGCGCCGCCCTTGGCCGTCGTTTCCCGGCAGGCCTTGCATTGGCAGTCCAGAGGACGGTCGCCCGGCGACACGGTCACGCAGGTGGGGGTGACCCAGGAGGCCGGCTTTCCATGGTCCCAGGCATCGGCGCAGCCCTCGATCAGATAATCGAAGGTCCGCTGAGAGTTGTAACAGAGCATGCTCAGGTTCGGCTTGCCGTCCTTCTTCTGCTCGAACATGTCGAGCAACTCGGGGTGCTTGGACCACTTGCTCTCCCATTGACGCCAAAGTCTCTGCGGCTCGTGAACCTTGACCTGGTAGGGCCAACTGTTGCCCTCCCGCACCAGGGGCAGATAGGACAGCATGTCGACCGCCGTAACCCCGTCAGGAATCGCGCCCGCGGCGAAGGGAAGCGGCTCTTTGTCGAACCAGCGGGCCTTCTGCGGCAGCTTCCAGCCGGGGCGGGGATGAAACAGCCGCTGGCGGAAGACCGGTTGATCGCGGTAGTGGGCCGGGGGAATGACGAGCGATGCGGCGGGGAGAATGCTCCGTCCGCCGAGATCGGCCGGCCAATACCAGCGCACCCCGACGAAGCGTTCGAGAAAATCGGCCACGGCCCAGGCCGTGCCGTCGTTGTCCCACTGTGCCCACCGGTTGCTGCCCGGCGGCAACGCCTGCGTGCTGCCCACGAGGTAGACGCGATTCGGCGAGGTCCTGACGACGAGCCCTTCGATGGGAATCTGGGCCGCGTCGATGCCGGCTTGGCGCGATTCCGCACCGTCGCCGATCACGATGGCAGGCCGGTCGGCGGCCGGAGGTTCGGCGACCCGCTCGAGCGTGGCACCTGTGCCGAGGCGGACCACCTCAACCAGCTCGTCCACCAGCCGCTTAAGATTCGCGCCTGGGTTGGCGTCAACTACATACACCACCGCCCGCGCTCGCCCCTCGCGCACGACCTCCACAGGCGGGTGCGCCGGCGTGTCCAGCCGGGTCACGGGCGTCAGGTCTCGCGGCTGGAGTTCAGCGCCGGCCAGCGCCGGCAGCACCATCACGGCCGCCAGGGCCGCACAGGCCATAAGGGGTGTCATGGATCATCTCCTCCACCAAGTTCCTACGGCGCCGTGCGCACACTGCGAAAGCCGTTCTGGTCCGGGCGCGACCGCACGCTGAAGGACCCAGGCCGCGGCCTGTAGGCCGCATGGCCGCGGTCCGACATGCGCAAAGTGAAGGGCGTGTCTCCAAAGAAACCGCCGCGTGACCCGGAGCCGATGGCGTAGTTATCCCCGGATTCCCGGCCCTTCTTATCGGGGTACTTCGTCTCCGGCCAATCGGCCGGGGCCTCCGGCGTTCCCGCCCCGTGCGTGCCCTGAAACGCCCGCCCCCGCACGTCGCACAGCGTCACCATCTGTAGTTCCGGTGACATACACCTTATCTCCCCCCGGCCGGCCTGGGACCGGGCTTCCGGGGACACAGGAGGCGGGTCAGCCGGAGTTCCAGGTCGGCCACGAACGCCGGACTCCCCAGGGGTCGGCCCGTTCGCCCGTGTCGCCGAAGCCTGCGCAGCGTCTGCTCGTCCTCCTCGGCCATCAGGAAACTCCGCCAGTCGCGCCAAGCGGGTCATGCCCTGACTGTATCACCCGCCCCTCAGCCGTCAAGCCAATTAAAGTGTATGTCACCAGAACTGTAACAGAGAAGCGTCCATCGTCCCCTGATGGACAATCGCACGCCCTAGGCGCTGGACTCTCCGCAATAATTCGATAGAATGGCCCCCTCGGAGCACGGCCCACGGAGGAGATAGCGCATGTTTTCCGGATGCATGGTGGCCCTGGTCACCCCCTTTAAGAACGGCCGCGTGGACTACGCGGGCCTGGAGCGCCTGGTCGATTGGCAGATCGAGCAGGGCGCCGATGGCCTCGCGCCCGTCGGGACCACCGGCGAGAGCCCGACCGTGGATGTGGAAGAGCACGAGAAGATCATCGAGACTGTGGTGAAGCGTGCGGCCGGCCGCACCCCCGTCATCGCGGGGGCCGGGGCCAACGCAACGGCCGAGGCGATCATCCTTACGAAGTTCGCCAAGCATGTCGGAGCCAACGCCAGCCTACAGGTGGTCCCCTACTACAACAAGCCCACGCAGGAGGGGCTGTACCGCCACTTCGCGGCGATCGCCGAGGCGGTGGACCTGCCGATGGTCCTCTACAACATCCCGCCGCGCTGCGTCGTCAACATGACGCCCGAAACGATTGCGCGCCTGGCCAGACTGCCGCAGGTCGTCGCCGTCAAGGAAGCCACCGGCTCGATGGACCAGGCCAGCGAGATCATGTCGCGGTGCAACAT
>CAYGWP010000560.1:0-14934 GCA_964353455.1 uncultured Anaerolineales bacterium | reverse complement strand
TGATGGATGGCCGCGATCTCGCCCAACTGTAGCGAGTCGAGCACCATGCAGACGTACCCGTGCCGGGCGAACCAGATGCCGTGCGACTGGTAGGCGGTCTTGTTGCCGTTTCGGCCCTGGCCGGAGTGTCCGCAGACGTAGAGGATTGCCGGCAGCCGCTCGCCCTCCTTCGCATCGGCGGGGCGGTAAAGATTCGCCGTCACGTACAGCAGCGGCCGGCTCTGGTAGTGCAGCATATCGACCACGAAGCCGTCGCCGCGGAGCGTGCCGGTGACTGTTGCCTTCAGCGCCGTCTTCGGCGGCATCGGCCGCAGGCCGAGCATGTAGAGGTACTCCTTGTGGAACTCCGGGCGCGCCTTCTGCCAGTCGGGCACGGCACGAGCCTTACCCGTGCCAGGGTCGGCTGGCGACTTGAGGTCCACGGGCGCGCAAGCGTGGATTTTCTGCGCCTCGCGGGCCAGGTACTCCTGGATCATCTTGTCGCCGGGTTCGCCGGAGTCGGCCTTGCCGTACTCCTGGCCCATCGCCTGGGAAACGGCGAACGCCACAACTAGCAGCACGGCCACGGTGCACGAGAGTTGCATGATTCGGCCTCCATGTAGGGGCGGCCCCGCGTGGCCGCCCTTTCTGTCTCGCGCAAGAACGCGGAAGAGCGCTGTCATATTGAGGCCTCCGGTCGCCGCGGCGACTGCGGCATCGGGGGCGCTACTGCGCCAGTTCCATCGAGCCCCAGGCATCGGGGCGCGACTGGATATCCAGGCTCTTGGGCGCGGGCCAGTAGATTTCGCACGTGGATTGCCTGCCCCTGATCGTCAGGTTGAGGTTCAGCCCCGTCGTGCCGCCCGGCGCGGGCTTGAACATCTGAATCTCGGCGGCCGGCAGGAGGAACTCCATGACGTAGCCATCGCCCTTTGCGGCCGCCGCGCTGCGGATGCCCGGAATGTCGTAGCGGGTCTCGGGGATCTCGCTGCCGCGCTTCCACTGCCCGGCGTACACGCGCCTCTCGGCCACCAGCGGGACGAACCAGAACTGGTGGTCGCCGGGCTCGTAAGCGCGCTTGCGCTTCTCGTTGCGCGAATCGATGAAGATCTCCAGGCAGTTGCCGCTCCAGAATGAGCGAGGATCGGTCTTCGCGAGGTCCGCACCGGGTACATCGACCGCGCAGTACAGCCCTTCGGGCGCCCATGCCAGATAGACCCTGGCGTCGGCGCGGCCGCGCGCCCGCCCGAGCATCCAGCCGGGCACTTCGGCCGCGGCAGGCCAGTCGTCCAGTCGGCCGTCAATCTTGATGTCTTTTGCGCGGCACATACGGAAGCAGTTCGGGATGATCGGCTGCGCGACAGCCCGGCCGCCGCCCGCATCGAACTCGGCCGTGGCGGTCTCGCCGGGCTTCCAGTCGGCGGCCCACTTCAGGCCGCATCGGATCTCGCGGACCTCGCCGGGCTTCAGGCCCTCCACCTTCGTCTCCGGCGGATCGGCCTGCCACGACGCCGGCACGCGCAGCCGCAGCACGCCGTCCATCGGCGCGGCCGACCGGTTGGCGACCTTGACGGAAACGGTCGTCGGCCCCGGCTTGCCTTCCAGGGGCGCAACCTGCATCGCGAGGGCCGGCTGCACGAGGACCCGGAGCGTCATCTCCTTAATGGACCCGCCCTCGGAGATCGTGAACCTTATGTCCCTTGCGCCCGTCCCCTCGCCGGGTCCGACCGTGAGCGGAAGCGGCAGCGTCTTGCGCTCGCCTCTCGGCACGCTTGCCGAGACTTCCGTGTGTTCTGCCGTCCAGCCGCGGGGCAGCGACATCTCGACCGTGCATTCGATGGGCGAGTCGCGGTTGTTATTGACCTCCACGACAGGCGTCACTGTGTCACCGGCGGATGCCACCACGAGGTACGGCGTCTCCAGGGCGTAGGCGGTCTGACGAAACCACGGGTCGCCGCGGTCGAGTCCGATGGCATAGACGGGAACCGGCGTAAGATGCGTCTTGAGTCCCTCGATCTTGTTGCCGAGGAAGTCGCGGAGTTCGCGTGCCTTGAAGGTAACCTCCGGGCCGGCCTCGTCGTCGATCATCCAGAGGGCGGCCACAAGTTCGCCGCCGGTCTCGAAGACGTAGCCGCACGTGCCGTCGCCGGCGCTCAGGCTGCCGACGTACTTGGGGGTCGGAAGGACGGATGTGAGGCCGGCCATTGCGCAGAGCGAGAGTTTCGGGCTGCCATCGGCCGTCAGGAGTCCGCATCCGTCGAAGAACTGCTTCGGCTCGGCCGCATCGTAATCATAGAACCAGAAACATTTGTCGATGCCTGCGGCCATCGCCATCATCCAGGCGCGGGCCAGGTATGCCGCCTGATTGCGCGGCGAGACCCGCGGGCCGGCGAGCGTGTCCCAGCCGAACTCGGTCAGCCAAGCCTCGCGCGGTCGCCCATCGCTTGAGCTAGCGCGCTTCAGGTCCCGGAGTCGGTCGAAGAAGATCCGCGGGGGCTGGGCCCGCCAGTCGCCCTCGAAGGCGGTGTTCCAGTTGCCGATGTTCGTCTCGGGCGGCTCCGAGCCGCAGTAGTGGTGGCAGTTGAGGACGCCGACCTTCTCGTAGTCCCCGGCGGCAATGAGGAGCCGCGCGCGGTCGGGCCAGATGCCGGCGTGGCCCTGCTCGACCGCCGCCACGTCCTTGCCGCCCAGGAGTTCGAGGATTTCGGCGAGTTTGCGGGTGTACGCCCCCATGTTCCGCCAGCCGACCGCGCGCTCCAACTCGGCGTGACCGTTATGCAGGTCGTACTCGTTGTCGAGTTCCCAGTACGTGATGCCGGGAAATGTCTGGACGATATCGACGATTTCGCGGGTCCACGCCTGGTCGGGCCCCAGCGGCCCGACGGCTTTCCCGTCCTGGACCTTGGGCGGGCGGATGCTCCTCATCAGGCACGGAAGGACCATGGCGCCGGCCTCGGCGTATCGCCGCATGATGGATGGATACCACGGCCAGCCGGCGTACTTCTTGTCCTCGCCCTTGGCCCGGAGCAGCCAGTCGTAACCGAAGGCGTAGTCGCGGAACCAGACGATGCCCGCCTTGCGGAAAGGCACGACCGGCGAGCGCGTGCCGCCGCCGTGGACGTTCACGCCGTACGGCGATGCCTGTTTCTCGACATCCGAGAGGTCGCGGCCCTGGGGCAGGCGGGCGAAGGTCATCTTCTCGCTCCGCTTCGTGCCGTCGGATAGCGCAAGGGCGGCCTCCAGGCCATACAGGCCGAAACGTTCCGCCGCGAGCGGGATCGCCACCCGGGCCGTACTCTCAACCGAGACGGGCAGTTCCCGGCGGTCGAGTTCCTTGTTGTCGCCGTCCGTCACGCAGATCGTCACCGTGCCGGTTAGCGTCCCCGGTTTCCAGTTCCTGAGGTGCAGCGCCACGGCCGGCGGCTCGCGCGAGAAGACGTTGCTCACCTGGCCGGTCGAGAACTCGACCACGAGGAGCGGCGACTTCGGCGCTTGCTTCAGCGCCTTGGCCGCGTCCGCCGGCTGCGGGTCCGGCTTCCAGGTTCTGAGTGTGCCCGTTTCGGGATCGGCGTCGCGGAGGTCGGTCTCGACCTCGATGTTGTCGATCCAGAACCTGACGGTCCGCGCATCGGACTGTGCGGCCCAGTTGTGCGTGGAGACACTCACGATGGTCAGGGGGCGGACCCAGTCGTCGGGCACGCGGAACGTGGCGGTCGCCCATCCGCCGCCGGCATCACGCTTTGGGGCCCACTCCAACTTCTTCGAGCCGACCTGGGTGCGGCCCCATCCGTCGCGGAAATTCAGGATGATGGCAAAGCGACCGTCATCGCCGCGGTACCGCATCGTGACCGACCTGGCGTCGCCGGGGATTACCACCGGCTCCGGGGGAACGGCCGCAAACCACTCGAAGCCCTTCCCGGAAAACCGGACCTCGGCCTCGAGGCACTTGCCGCCGCCGGCCTCGGACGCGACCTCGGACGACAGGCGCGTGGTCCCCGCGGCCTTGCTCCACGTCTCCGGCGCCCAGGCGGCATCGTCGAAGGTCTCTGCGGTCTTACGGACCAGCCCGCCAAACAGGGGCGGGGCCGCCGCGCAAAGGGCTCCGATGAGCAGGACCATCGAAAGGCGCATGATAGACATTCCTGAAAATGGATGACCTCAATATACCAGTTGGGAGGCGGTCCGTGCCACGCAATAACCTGCCACCGGGGTTGCGCCTGCCGAAAGAAAAGGGGAAAAGAAAAGGGTCCAGGACCCTTAACGACTTTAGGGGTCCTGGACCCTTTTCTTTTCGGCGGCGGCGAGAGTACAATCAGGCCCGGCTGCTTGGAGATGGTCGCCGCGGCGACCCGCCTATGAAAAGGCTCGCGTGGGTTCCAGCGATGGTCCTTGTGCTTCTTGCGGGATGCTCCCTCGAGGAGGAGGATGCCGGCAGGATCACGCTGGAGGTGGCGGTCTTCGAGGGCGGGTACGGAATCGAGTGGCACAAGGATGTGGCGCGCCGATACGAGCAGTTGCATCCCGGAATCCGCATCAACCTGTGGGGCGACCCGCGGGTGGACGAGAAGATCAAGCCGCGCATCCTCCGCCGCAGCCCGCCCGACCTGGCCAGCGCCAACCTTCCGGTCTGGAAGTTGATCTTGGCGGGCACGCTGTACCCGCTCGACGAAGCCCTCGACAGCCCCGCATACGGACAGAACATTACCTGGCGGCAGTCGCTGGTACCGGGCGTTCTCAACAACTTCACATATTGCGGCAAGACGTATGCCGTTCCGACCAACATGACCGCGTGGGTCTGCTGGTACGACAAGCGGCAGTTCCGGGAGCACGGCTGGAAGCCGCCACAGATGTGGGGCGATTTTCTGGCACTCTGCGAGGAGATAAAGGCCGCCGGCGTCGCGCCGATCGCATTCCAGGGCAAGTATCCCATATACGCATGGGGCACACTGCTATCTATCTACCAGCGACTCGTTCCGTTCGAGCGGTGGTATGAAATACAGGACCTGAAGCCGGGGGCGTTCACCGACCCCGAGTTCGTGCACGCCGCGCGGCTGCTCCAGGAAATGACGACCCGGTACTTCCAGCCGGGGGCGCTGGCGATGACCCACACCGAGAGCCAGATGGAGTGGGTGAACGGCCGCGCGGCGATGATCTTCTGCGGATTCTGGCTGAAGAACGAGATGAAGGAGGCCATACCGCCCGGCTTCGAGATGGCCTGCTTCGCCGTGCCGATGGTGGACGGCGGCGCGGGCGACCCGCGGGCCGTCTGCGGATGGGGCGGCGAGAACTTCATCATCTTCGCCGATGCCAAGCACCCCAGGGAGGCGGCCGACTTCCTCAAGTTCATGCTGAGCCTGGCGAACGCACGCGACTACGTCCAGCGCCTCGACACCCTGTCGGCGACCAGGGACTGCGCGAAGGGAGTTGCCATCTCGCCCGGACTCCAGAGCGCGGTGGACGTGCTGGACCGGAGTTCGCGGACCTTCAGCGACCGGCTGGACGGTCTGTTCCCGGACTATGTCAGGACGACGGTGCAGCACGCGCTCTCGGAGTTGATGGGGGGCAGGATCACGCCGGAGGAGTTCGCATCGCGGCTGGAGGCGGGCATCGACGCCGTGCGCCGGAATCCACGTATCTACAAGCCACCGGCCAGGGGAGTGCCGGACCCATGACGAAACGGCGACAGCAGAGGCTCTTCATCCTGACCTTTCTGGGGCCGCCGCTGGCGGTCTACGTCCTCTTCGTGGTGCTGCCGGCCGTCAACGCGTTCCGCTACAGCCTGCTGTATTGGGACGGCCTGGGCCCGCAGGCATGGGCCGGCCTCGATAATTTCCGCCAACTGCTGGCGGCCAGTTCGGACTTCCTCGGCGCGATCGGCCACAACCTCTTTCTGACGATCGTTCCGGGCGTCCTCATCCTGTCGCTGGCCATGTTCTTCGCGTACATGATCCATCAGCGGGTGCGCGGGGCGAGGCTGTTCAGGGTGGCCTTCTTCTTTCCGAACGTCATAAGTTCCGTCGCCATCGCGCTCCTGTGGATCCTCATCTACAGCACGACTGACGTGGGGCTGCTGAACAACCTCCTCAAGGCGCTCGGCCGGACGGAGTCGTTCGCCTTCACCCAGAGCAGCACCTTGCTCTGGGCCATCGTGCCGATGTGCGTCTGGACCGCTACCGGCTTCTACATGGTGCTGTTCCTGGCGGCAATGGAGAACATACCCGAGACCTACTACGAAGCGGCGAAACTGGACGGCGCAACGTCCGCCCGGCAGTTCTGGCACATCACCCTGCCGCTGATGTGGGACGTGCTGACGGTGGGCATCGTCTTCCTGGTCGTGGGGGGCCTGAAGTTCTTCGACGCCATCTGGGTGATGGAGAACGGGTTCCCGACGCCCGACACGCACACCATGTCAACGCTCATGTATTCAAAGGTGTTTGCGCAATACGATGTGGGCTACGGGACGGCCATCGCGGTGATGCTGTTCCTCCTGGTGCTGGCGGCCACGATGGTCAGCCTGCGCCTCCTCAGGCGCGAGAGGATCGAGTACTGATGGGGCGGATCATCCACAAGATCGGCGGCTCGCTGCGGTATGCCATTCTGTCGGCGTGGCTTGTGGCGGTCATATTCCCGATGGTCTGGATGCTATACACCAGTGCAAAGAGCACGCAGGAGATTTATCAGAACCCGTTCGGGCTTCCGAAACTTGTCCTGTCGCCGTCGGCCGAGAACGCCGGGCCGCTGGCCGCCAACTACCGCAAGGCGTGGGTCGAGAGCCATTTCAGCCGCTACTTCTTGAACAGCCTGAAGGTCGTGGGCCTCAGCCTGGCGCTTATCCTCCTGCTGGGGAGCATGGCGGCGTACGTGCTGGCGCGGTTCGACTTCCTCGGCCGCCGCCTCGTCTATTACCTCTTCGTGAGCGGCCTCTTGATACCGATGCAACTCATTCTCATACCTCTATTCTTCCAGTTCACCGACATGGGCGAGTTCCTGACGGGCCTGCTCGCGCCGCCGGTCCGCGCGCTGGGCCTGGGCGACCTGACCGTTTCGCTGCACGATTCGCACGCAGGGCTTATCCTCATCTACGTGGCCGCAAGCCTCCCGTTCACCGTCTTCACGCTCACCGCCTTTTTCCGCACGCTGCCAAGCGAGGTGCGCGAGGCGGCCATGATGGACGGCGCCGGCGAGTACCGCATCTTCTTCTCGGTGATGATGCCGCTGGCCCGGCCCGGCCTCATCACCGTGGCGATCTTCAACTTCCTCGGCCTCTGGAACGAGTACCTCTTCGGCCTGGTGTTCCTGAATAGCGACGGCCTGAAGACCCTGCCGCTGGGCCTCGCGAGCATCAGCATGCAGGCGCAGTACAAGAGCGACTTCGGCCTTCTCTTCGCGGGCCTCGTGATAGCGATGCTGCCGACGCTGCTGGTCTATATCATCCTCCAGGAGAAACTCACCAAGGGCATTACCGTCGGCGCGGTCAAGGGCTGAGGCTGCGGCTCCTTAGAACTACGGTGTCACTTAGCGCGGCGCGCCAGTGCGTAGGGCGGGCCGCGCAAAGGTGCAAAGATTCCTCTGTCACCCAAAAGTTAACTGCCGTGGCGCTTGGCTGTCAGGCCCATTCATGGGCCTTTGCCCGCCGAAGGCCCCTAGAAGGGGCCTGGACAAAGGCCGCGGTGGGACAGGCCTCTTGCACAAGATGTGGCTAAAGACAAGGGGTAAAACCCCCGGTCTACACGCCGCTTACGCGGCGCAAAGGCGGCTGAAGCCGCCTCAAAATAACGCCAGGCCGACACCGTGCCACGAAAAACAGCCACACCCTTGCCGGCCGCACGCCGCTCGCCCTCGTTGTAGATCACATCCGACAGGCCCTTGGTGGGGATGGTGATCTTCATGCCGGTCCTTCTCAAACTTGCTCGATGCCACGGCAAACCCCAGACTTCCCGGAACCTTGCGGCACGCCCCCGGAACCAGTAGAATCCGAACGTCGAAATGTGTCGGCGTCCGTGCTGCGGTTGGGCCATGCAGCAGGTTCCTTCTTGGAGACCAGACCATGATACGCCACATTGCCTTGCTGGTGTCGCTGGCGGTGTGTCTTGCCGGGTGTGGCTCGGAAGAAAAGGCCGTCAACGCGATCCACAAGTTGGGCGGCAAGGTGGACAGGGACATGGGATTCCCTGGCCGGCCCGTCGCTGGTGTCCACCTCAGCGGCACCAAAGTCACGGACTCCGATCTGAAGGACCTGAAGGAACTCAAGCGCCTGCAGCATCTGGACCTCAGCAGCACCAGGATCACGGGCGCCGGCCTCAAGTACCTGAAGGAACTCAAGTGCCTGCAGTATCTGAACCTCAGCCGCACCCAGATCACGGCCGCCGGCCTCAAGGACCTGAAGGAACTCAAGCCCCTGCAGGGTCTGGACCTCAGCAGCACCCAGATCACTGACGCTGGCCTGAAGGACCTGAAGGAACTCAAGGGCTTGGTCTCGCTGTGGCTCGCCCACACCCAGATCACTGACGCTGGCCTGAAGGACCTGAAGGAACTCAAGGGCCTGCTGTCGGTCGAACTGGCTGGCACAAAGATTACGGACACCGGCCTGAAGGACCTGAAGGAACTCAAGGGCCTGTGTACGCTCGACCTGAACGAAACCAAGATCACGGACGCCGGCTTGGAGGACCTGAAGGAACTTGAGGGCTTGCAGTGTCTGGACCTCAGCAGCACCCAGATCACGGACGCCGGCCTGAAGGACCTGAAGGCGCTGACAGGTTTGAAGGGACTCGACCTTATCTACACCAAGATCACGGACGCCGGCCTGAAGGATTTGAAGGAACTCAAGGGCTTGCTGGATCTCGACCTCCGCAACACCCGGGTCACAGACGCGGGCCTGAAAGACCTGAAGGAACTCACAAACCTGATGCGACTTGAACTGTACGGCACCAAGATCACTGAAGCGGGCCTGAAGGATCTGAAGCAGGCGATGCCCCAAACACGAGTGCTTGGTCCTTGACCGGCCCGCACGGTTCGGAACAATAGTTGCATCCAGGGACGCATCACGCCGCACCCGCGTTGCGGCCAGTGCCGCACGCGATTGTTCATGCCGGACCCCCGGACTTGCCGGCGGCCATCAGCCGCTCGATGGCCTTCGCCCCGTCGATCACCCGCCCCAAGCCAATCTTCTTATGGCCGCCACGTTCCGTCGGCAAACTCGCAGGGCGATACGCCGCGGTTTCCGCTTGGACCGGCGGCGGGGGCGACGGTAAGATTGCCGCGGCTTTCACGCGGGATACGCGCAGCAGAGGAACACTCGCGGCAAAGGGAGGTGACCATGAGCACCGGCGACATGGGGCAGGCGTACCTGGCGAACGTTCAGGCGAAACTGGCCGCCGTCGAGGCGCGGCAGGCCGACAACCTCCGCAAGGCCGGCGCGATGATCGCCGATGCCTACCAGGAGGACCGCCTCGTCCACGTCTATGGCGGCGGCGGGCATACCGTAATGATGGTCTTCGAGATGTTCTTCCGCGCCGGGGGCCTGGCGAACGTCAACCCGATCCTCGGCCACGACATCAGCCCCGTATGCCAGGCCCTGAAGTACCTGGAGGTCGAGCGGACCACCGGCTACGCCAACTGCCTGGTCCGGTACTACGAGGTGGGGGCGGGCGACCTTTTGATTATTTTCCATAACATAGGGATGAACCCGACGACGATAGATGCGGCCGATGAGGCGAAGCGCCGCGGGGCGAAGATCATCGCCGTCTCGTCCAGCGACTGGCGGAAGAAACTGCCGATGGACCACCACATCCGCCACCCCAATAAGAAGCACCTGTTCGAGTACGCCGACCTTTGCATCGACGACGAGAACCCGTTCGGCGACGCCGACTTCCGCGTCCCCGGCTTCAACGTGCCGGTCGCGCCGACATCGACGATGATAGATGCGTTCATCGCCCACCGCATGGTGATGGAGGCGGTGGCCGAGATGGTCCGCCGCGGCCTTGAGCCGCCCATCTTCCGCAGCGCGAACCTCCCCGGCGGCGATGAGTTCAATGCGGCACTCTTGAAGCGCTATAAGCCGCGGGTAAAGGACCTGTGAGAAGAGATTAAGGAGGTCTCGAATACCGATGTCCAGCCAATCTCCCGCCGCCCGCTATCTCGCCCTCATCCGCCGCTCCCTGGGCGGCATCCGCCGCGACGTCCCGAAACTGGCCGCGCTCGGCGAAGCGATGGCCCGGCCGATCCTCGCCGGCGGCGACCTCTTTCCGCCCGCCGTCGCCCAGTTCTGGCCGCGAGAGTTCAGCGGCCGCGCGGGCGGACTCATGGGCATCCGCGCCTCGGACTGGGAGCCGCAATCCAGGAACGACGTGGCCTACTTCGCCGTGCCCGACCCGCGCCGCTGGGACGCGCGAAAGGACGAGCGGCTCCAGCAACTCATGAAGTCGAAGGCCCAACTATTCGTCATTGGCCGCCCCGAAGACGTTGCGGCGGGAGCATCAGCGCCCCGATTCGCGGGCTTTACGGGCGGCCCCGCGCCGGAGGCCGGGCTGTACGGCACCGGCGACGTGCGGCCGCTCGCGCCGCTCCGGCAGTTCGAGCAACTGGTGCGCGGCTGGAGCGCGGCAGGCGAGTTCATCGCCGCATGCACGCGGGCCGGACGCATGCCCATCATCTGGATGAGCGTGTGGCTGGAAGGCGCGATTGCCCGCAACGCTTCATTCACGCCCCTCGATAACCTGCATGAGCCGTGGCCCGTGCCCATGTTCCACAAGGACCGCTACGTTCCGCCGCTTGCGCCGGGGCGCGCGGCCGGAGAGTTCCTGGACTTCGTCGAGGCGATGCTCGCAGCGCTGGAGGAGCAACTAGACTCCCTCGCCAGGGCGGGCCGGTGGCTGGCCGAGGCGAAGAAGGCCGGCAGGCGCATCTGGACCGTCGCCGTCGGGCACAGTTACCCGGAGATCCTCGACCGGCCCGCCTCGGGCTACCCGCTGGAATGGGGCCGCTCCGTGAGCGACCTCCGGAAGGCAATGCCGCGCGACCTTGGGCCCGGAGACGTGGCACTGCACCTCGGGTACTCGCCGGTGGATGCGGCCGACGTGGCGGGGGTCCTTAAGCGCGGGATACGCTTTATCTATACAACGCCATACGGCCGGCCCTCCTCGCTCAAGGACCACCGGAACCTCTTGTGGTTCGACCTTCCGTGGCGGCCGGGCGATGCGTGCGTGGACGTGCCGGGCTACAGCGTCCGCATAATTCCCAGTTCGAGCGCCGCCCACACGATTGCCTATTTCGCCGTCGTCTCCGAAATGGCCGAGAGGATGTGCTGGAAGCCGGCCCCGTAGTGCGCTTCGCCCGGCCCGCCAGTCCAGAGGGCGGGCGGCGCGCTGAAGATGCGATATCGTTCAGGGATGATGGTGGATGAACCGACCTCACTGCGGCCGACCTACGCGGAACGCGAAAAGGCCGTCAAGGGCATTGCGGGTTTGTGAAGTCAGACAACCTTTCTTGCCGCCAGGGTCTCACAGAAGGCGTTCCAGTCCCTCAAAGGCGGCAAGAAACCCGTCAGGGCGACGGCCTTCACCCTGTTTGAGCCAGAAACGCTCAAGGGACGTTCTGACAAGCGGTCAGTTCTTCGCGGGCGACTCAATCTTTGTAGCCAGCCAGTATCCTTTCCCTGCCCAACTGTCGCCCGATAAACGATTGATAACAACTGGTCCATACAATAAATCCCAATTACTAGGCCACTTTATGTATACCCCTCGATGATCAATAGTCCATACGCCAGTGAGGCCAGAGCTTGATGTGATGGTACGATCAGGGCAAAACGTCCATATATGTACGCCGGTTCCCAAACGAATACGCCATTGCCCGACAAGTGCATTCGCTTGATCTTGAAAAGAGGGAGCAGCCACAACGCTTATTGTTACGCTAAGAGCCTCGCTATTATCGTCAATAACAGCATCGTCGTACATTCCAAGCTCAAGAACGCCGTCTTGGGGCATCATCAAGAAGGCTTCTTTGCCGACCCGATACTCCTTGTCTCCAACCCTGCCACGAAGGTAGAACACGGGGCGTCCTTTGGGTCTTGTGGTCCCATCGGCATCAATCCCTTTCAGATTGGGACCGGCAGACCATGTGCCTTTGGCCACAAAATGCAGGACTGTACCCTCTTTAACGGTAAGTGTTCTTGTCCACGGCACATTGGCAGGAACCGAAAAAGTTACCGGGCCTCTTATGTCGAGCCGAGCCCCTTCGCGAGCGACAATGGCTTCGTTCGCAATCGCGTCTGCTTCTTGTTGAAAGGAATCTTTGACAATCTCGTCCCGAGCCGAAGCCTTCCTCGCCAGAACTATCTTCTGGGCAATTTGGAGGTCAGTGGCGTATTTCGTCTTTGCCGCTTTGACCGCAGCATCATATTGCGCCTTGGCCTTCTTGGCCTCTTCGGTCTTGAATTGTCTGGGAATCTCCGCTGGACTACCGTCAGACAATTCCCCGTGCAGACGAATGAGTTCCTTAGACATCAGACGGGACTCGTTTCTCAGGGCTTCGCGAGACAATTCGTCCTTCGCCTCGGCACTCCTCTGTTCAGCTGCGGACATCGCTCGCACCAAGTCTTGGCCGTACTTGAGCGTAGCAGCCTTGAGAGCCGCCTGGCAATCGGCTTCTGCCTTCTTTGCCTCCTCGCTCTTGAACTTCGAGCTGGCAGGCTTCGCTTCCTCCGCCGAACTCACCGACGCCATAAGGAACGGCCCGAGTAGCACAAGCCACGTGTACTTCATGTTCTTGCCCCCAAGCAGGACGCTCCCGCAAGCATACCAATGCCTGCGCTTCCAGCAAGGAAGATTCCCCGCCCAATTCCTTCTTCCCCACCATCACAAAGCCCCCCCTGCCACTTACCTCGTTGACGCGAAGCCGCCAAACCCTTCACCAATGCTTGTATACGTTAGTGCGAGCGGGAAAACCCCCGTACGCTACCAAATGGCATGAGGTTAAGGGTTCTCGGATAATCTCCTGGCAGCCGGCACCCGACGCTACCGGCCCGGAAGGCCATGCCAAGGCCATTCGGCGCCTCATCGGCCTGGCCCCAGCCAAGTCCATCGATGGCTTATCCCTACGTCATTGCGTAACGTTCCCCTCTTTCGCCAGGTTTCGCCCAAGTTTCCACCGGTGGGCGCGGTTCGTCACGCGGGCGGATTCTTGTTAGCGCTGTCATTCAATGCTGTCGAGGACCTCCTGTGCTTTGCCCTTGTCGGCTCCGATTCCAAGGTCGATGGCGCAATCCCTTGACTGGTCATCGAGCACGATCACGTTATCGCGCGGTACGGAGCCGATGCCTGCATCTGAGAGTGCCTTTCTCAACTCATCAACCCGCGCACAGAGAACCACAATGTAAGGGCCCCTGTTTCCGTCAGTCTGTACGATAATCCGGTTGCCGTCATAGTCTTTCATTTCCTGTTCCTCCTACGGTTATCTGTTGACTGGGTTATCTGAAACCTGGTGGACGCTACATGTTTTCCCCATTTCCTCCCATTGGGCGGGCGGCCGGCGCGGCCGGGAAGAAGAGGACGGGCGAGGAGGTTCTGCAACTCGACCACGAACTCCATCCTGCCCAGCGGCCGGGTTGCCGAGGCGGTCGTGGGTGGTGAGGGGCGTCGGGTTGATCCGGGCAAAGGATACCATGTTGGGTTTCCCGGCCTGCTGCTGCAGGTTACGGCGGCAGCGGGCGGGGGTCAACACAAATTGTCGAACAGATGGTCACTTGTCATTCGTCATTTGTCATTCGTCACGGCCCGGTCCTGTTTGTGACCGGCTCCGCGTCTCCGCGTGAGCATGCCGTGGCTGTGGTAAGCCGTTTCTCCCCAAGACCCCCTTTGCGCTCTTCGCGTTCTTCGCGGTAGAATCTGTGTCGTTTTGCACCCACTACATATAGACCCCCCCACCACAACATATTGTGGTCCGGCGGCCGGTACAAACATGCCATGCAATTGCCCATCGTTTGGCGTAAAAATGTCCTCAGTATCGCCAAGAATCGATCAAGTTTTGACAAGTTTCAGCAAGTTTCGCAAAGTTTCGAGAGATTCCGACGCATCCCGGCAGGCCAAGTCCGCCCCCGGCGCGGCACGCCCCGGGCGGGACGGCAAGAATGCCAACTCCCGGGGGTTGGCGTTCTTGGCATTCTTGGCATCCTTGGCATTCTTGAACCGGGGGAACACGCCTGATACCCCCCCATGCCACAATCTGTTGCGTGCCCTCCCGCTCTGCCACAATTAGTAGATTTCCTGCCCGGCCCAAGAGCGCCAAGAGCGCCAACTTCCAGGGGTTGGCGTTCTTGGCGTTCTTGGCGCTCTTGGCGTTCTTGATAGCGTCTCTTGCCGCAATCCGTAGGCGCACCCACCCCTGTCGGCTTACTTTGTCGCTTTTTGCTTGGCGCACGGTGGTTTGTGCGTAACCTGTTCGGGGCGCGGATGTCCCGTACGGGCGGCGCGGAAACCAGCGCCCGCTTTGAGAGCCTCATTGAGGGCATCCAGGAGGCCGAGGCCCGCATCTTCATCGAGCAGGCGCTGGACCGCGGTTCCCTGCCGCCGGCGGTCGCCGCCAGGATGAGGAAGGTCCTCGGCGACGACATCGGTGAGACGAAGTTCTTCGAGGGCAACTCCATCATCCACGCCTTCGAGGAGTACCACTACGGGTGGCGCGAGCGGGCAGTGAGGCTCTACCATGCCGCGGCCGAGGCGGCCAAGTCCGCAGGGCCCGCGCGGTGATGAAGCCCCAGCATCGCCGCCAGGCAGAGTGCCATCCTTTGCCATCTCACGATCCGCAGCGTTCTGGTGAGCATGGCAGGCTTCCTGCATCCCTTGCTCGGGCGGTCAGAAGAGACTCGAGTGGTGCCGAAGGGGAGAGTCGAACTCCCACGAGGTTTAAGCCTCACGGGATATTGAATCCCGCGCGTCTGCCAATTCTGCCACTCCGGCACCT
>CAYGWP010000559.1:0-8426 GCA_964353455.1 uncultured Anaerolineales bacterium | reverse complement strand
CCGCCGCGCCATACGCGACTACGCACCTTAGCGCGGCGGGTACGGAGACCCGCCGCGCAAAGGAGTAATGATTCCTCTTGCGGTTCTGCTTACAATACCCTTTGCCTGCGGCGACCGCAAACGTACACTCTGATGTCAATCAAGGGAGGAACCCATGGACCGAAGAACTTTCCTACAGGCGGGTGCGGCGGGGGCGGCGGCGATTGCCTCTCAGATTGCGGGCGCGGCGGAGAACACTCCGGCGGCGCGGCCAAACGTCATCTGGCTCCTGGGAGACCAGCACCGCGCCCAGGCCCTCTCGTGCGCGGGCGATAAGAACCTCGCCACGCCAACACTCGACAAGATGGCCGAAGAGGGCCGGTACTTCGACCGCGCCGTCTCGGCCACGCCGCTCTGCTGCCCCTTCCGCGGCACGATGATCGCCGGCCGGTACTCGCACCTGTGCATTCCCGGACACGAGTACCCCCTGCCCCCCGGAACGCCAACAATCGTCCAGCCGCTGAAGGCCGCCGGATACCACACGGGGTACTTCGGCAAGTGGCACCTGGACGGCTGGCACGAGCGGGACGGCCGCGCGGCCATGCACATCGTGCCGCCGGACCGGCGGTGCGGGTTCGATACATGGATAGGCTATGATAACAACAACGCACAGTATGACTCGTGGGTCCACGGCGGCGATGGGGCGTCGGCCTTCCACTACAGGTTGCCGGGTTACGAGACCGATTGCCTGACGGACCTCTTGATCAAGTACCTGAAGGAGCGTGCGGCCGAGACGGCCGCCGGCCGCATGCGGCCGTTCTTCGCGGTCATGTCGGTCCAGCCGCCGCACGACCCGTACGTTGCGCCGCCGGAGTACATGGCCAGGCACGACCCGGCGAAGATCGAGTTTCGGCCCAACGTGCCGCCGGTCGATTCAGTCGCCCAGCGGGCACGCAAGGACCTGGCGGGGGCGTATGCGATGATAGAGAACCTGGACTTTAATGTCGGCCGCGTCCGGAAGACCCTGGCCGAGACCGGCCTCGACAAAAATACATATATCATCTTCTTCTCGGACCACGGCGACATGCACGGCTCGCACGGCCAGTTCCGTAAGACCACCGCCTACGAGGAGGCCCTGCGGATACCGTTCATCGTCACGGGCCCGGCGGCCAAGGTGATGGCCGGACGCGACCGGGCGCCCATCAGCAACGTTGACCTCGCCCCGACGACGCTGGGCCTGGCGGGCCTGGCGAAACCCGACTGGATGCAGGGGACAGACTACTTAAGCCACGTCTTCGACGGCCGCGAGAGGCCCGAGGATCCCGATTCGGCGTTCATACAGTCGGTCGTCCCCACCAAACACGGCGACAGCGTTGACCGGGCCTGGCGCGGCATCGTGACCCGCGATGGATGGAAATACGTTTGCCTCGAAGGGCAGCCGTGGCTCCTGTTCAACCTGAACGAGGACCCGTACGAACTGGTGAACATGGCGCTGAACACCAAGTTTGGCGGCCCGCGCAAGAGGCTCCAGGCCCTCCTTGCCGCCTGGATCGAAAAGACCGGCGACAAGTTCGCGCTGCCGACGCTGTAAATCGACCGTCGCCGTTTGCGGCGACGGCTAAACATGCGGCGACGGCTAAACGATCGCCGCCGGCGGGTAAACCCTAATCGCGCGGCGCGCGGGGTCGGTCGGGCACTCGACCTCGCACGCGCCGCAGCCTACACATTTCGATGCATCCACGCGCGGCTCGGACGGCGAACCGTCCGTCGGTTCCGTCGCCGACACAGCCTCGTACGGACACGCCCGCATGCACGCGCTACAGTCCTTGCCGCAGGCCAGCACGCACACGTCCAGGTCCACGCGGGCCAGGCCCATCACGTGCCGCCGCTTCTCCTCAAGCGAGAGGCGCTGGAGCGCACCGCTCGGACAAGCCGTGATGCACAGCCGGCAGTCTTCGAGGCAATACTTGTCGTCGAACGCGACGACCGGCGCGAGGAGGCCCGCCACGCCGTGTTCGCCCAGGTCGGGCCGGATGATCCGCGATGGGCAGACCCGCACGCATCCGCCGCAGCGGACGCAGAGGCCGGTGAACCGCTCCTCCTCGACCGCGCCCGGCGGGCGGATGGGCGGCGGGGCCGAGCCGTGGACCTTGCGTGCCGCAAGGCCGCCGACGGCGCCCAGACCCGCGGCAAGGAGCACACGCCGGGTGGGATTCGCGGCGGCTCCCGCCGCCGGCTCGGATGGCGGCGCAACTCGGCGCAGAAGCCGGCGCATGGGCCACGCCAGCAGGTCCTGCACTGCGCCGAGCGGGCAAATCCTCGCGCACCACGCGTGCGGAAACGCAATACTGATAACGGCGACGATCGGCAGGCCGATTGCGGCTACGAGGCCCGCGGCCGTCACAGGCCCGTGCCAGGCGCCGAGGAACCCGGCCAGGAGCGCGAGCGGGTCGAGCCAGAGAAAGAGCGGGTATCCGAGGATGGCCCCGCCGAAGGTCGCAAGTGCAATCCACTCGCCGACGGGCGGCCACTTCGCGAGCCCTTTGCCCGCCGACGGCCGCAGCCGCGCAATCGAATCTGAGATGAGGCCCACCGGGCACGCCCAGCGGCAGAACCATCTGCGGCTGATGAGGGCGATAACCAGGACCGGCAGGCCAACCAGTGCCGCCGCGCCCACCGCCCGCGCCGCCACCGCTCCGCAGACCGCGACGAACGGGCTGGCCGACGCAACGAACATCGAAACCCACGGCCACGGCACGAGCGGCAGCGCCAGGACGGCGGCGAGAACCAGCGCGGCCAGGCGGGTAAGAAGTCGCATGAAGACCCCTCGTGTCAATCGCGACCCGACGGCTCGCGGCCAGTTATACTGTACGGCTGTGCGGGCCGACGAGGCAAGTGTGGCCCGGTTACCCGAGATAGGCCCCCTGCTCGGCCAAGAGTTTCTGGAGTTTCGGGATTTCGACGTCGCGCGGGCGGCAGCCAGACTGGGCGGCGACGGCGGCGGCAGCCCCAGCGGCATGGCCCGTCAGGAGGCACGCACCGATGAGGCGGGTGTCATCCAGGAGTTTCTCATCGGCCGAGACCGCGCGGCCGGTGACGAGCAGGTTCTCGATCTTCTTCGGGACCATCACGCCATAAGGTATCGGCCACTCTGTATGGTTGGCCCCCTGAGCCCCGCCGACGGCCACGGTGTCGGGGAACTTCTTCCCCTCGCGCATTTCCTTATATGTCAACTGGTACATTCCCTCAAGCACGCGGCTGATGCGTACGCCCAGTTGCGGGGCGGTGTCGAGGAGATAGACCTGCTCGCATCCGGGTGTCTGGCGGATCTGTTGGACCTGGTTCCATACGTTGCGGCGATGTTCCATCTCCAGGCGCGAGAGGTCGGCGATGTCGATGGCATTCCCCTTGGGGCCGCGGGTGTTTATCCACGTGACGCCGGGGATGGGCGTGGCGCCGCCCAATGGCGGCATCTTGCGTCCGGAGGCCTTCATCTTCTCGCGGTCGATGCGGTCCATGTTGCCGAGGCGATGGACGGTGCCGATGGCGTAGGTCCGCTGGATGTACTCGGCGCCCGCCGAGGCGAAGACGTCGCCGTCGCCGGTGGCATCGATGACGACCTTGGCTAGGATGGCCTGGCGACCGGCCTTGCCCTCGAAGACCGCGCCGCGGACGGTCGGGCCGTCCATGATCGCCTCGACGCCCCAGGAGTGGAACAGGACGGTGACGCCGGCCTCGCGGATCATATCATCCATGACGAGTTTGGTGGCCTCCGGGTCGGTCGTGGGGTTGTGGGCATCGCCGCCGTAGTTGATTGCACCGTGGTCGAGTTTGGCGATGCGCTGGAGGAGTTCATCGCCGAGTCCGCGTATGACCTTCCGCTTCTCGCCGCCCACCCTGGCGTGCGTGCCGATGACCACGAGGACCATGCCGCCGGTCCAGAGTCCGCCGAAGCAGCCGTACCGCTCGGCGATGGCGACGCTGGCGCCGGCCCGCTTGGCGGCGATGGCGGCCATGACGCCCGCCGTCCCGCCGCCGACCACAAGCACGTCCGCCTGGTGCATGACCGGCAGCGTGCGCTCGGGCTGGACGACCTTGCCATCGACGAGCCTGGCCGGGCCGCGCGGCCCGCCGGTCGGGGCGATGACGCGGCCCATGAAGCCGGTGCCCTCGACTGCCGCAGGGGCGGCCGCCGGCTCCGCCCCGCTCATGCGCGTGCTGGAGATGAGCGTGCCGAAGCCTGCGGCGCTCAGGAGTTTCATCACGTCTCTGCGGGTCATGCGTTTCATTGAGCGCGATCCTTCCTATGTGCCCAGTATCCCGGTAAGGGGTGTGCCACGGCCGGCTTGTCCGGCCGTGTTTCAGCCACCGCCGATTACCCACGGCCCGCCAAGACTAAGGGCGGGCCGTGCCACACGGCTTGTGCCGCCCTTGTACCGCGCCGACGGGCACGGCGTCAACAGCCGCAAATGATTTGAAGCCGGCGGGCACGGCGGCTAGAATCGCCGGGCGGTATCGGTCGGCCCATGAGGAGGCGCGCTAGGATGAAGATACTGGTGATCGGCGGCGGCGGTCGGGAACATGCCCTGGCGTGGAAACTCGCCCAGTCGCCGCACTGCAAGAAACTGTACGCGGCGCCCGGGAACCCCGGCATCGCCAAGTCGGCCCAGTGCGTGCCGATCGGGACCGAGAAGATCGACGACCTGCTGAAGTTCGCGCGGCAGGAGAAGATCGACCTGACGGTGGTGGGGCCCGAGCGGCCGCTCATCGCCGGCATCTCGGACAGGTTCCGGAAGGCGGGCCTCCGGATTTTCGGCCCGTCGCAGGCGGCGGCGCAGGTCGAAGGCTCCAAGGCCTGGGCCAAGAACGTGATGAACCACTTCGCCATCCCGACGGCCGAGTACCGCGCGTTCACGCAAATGGCCGAGGCCCTGCACTACGTCAATAACCACGAGGAGCCGCTCGTCGTCAAGGCCTCCGGCGAGGCCGCCGGCAAGGGCGTCTTCGTGTGCAGGGACCAGGCCGAGGCCCGCCGCGCCATCGAGATCATCATGGAGGAGAAGGCGTTCGGCCCGTCGGGCGACACGGTGGTCATCGAGGAACGGATGGTGGGCGAGGAGGCGTCCATCCTCGCCCTCGTTGATGAATCAGGCATATATGTACTTGAATCGTCGCAAGACCACAAGGCCGCCTTCGACAACGACCAGGGCCCCAACACCGGCGGCATGGGGGCGTACAGCCCGGCCCCGGTGGTCACCGACCGAATCCAGGCGCAGATAGACCGCGAAATCCTGGTCCCGATGGTCCACGGCATGAAGACCGAGGGCGCCGAGTATAACGGCCTCCTCTACGCGGGCATCATGGTCACGGCCGGCGGGCCGAAGGTCCTGGAATTCAACGCACGCTTCGGCGACCCGGAGGCCCAGCCGCTCCTCGTGCGCCTCAGGAGCGACCTGGTGGAGATGCTGGAGGCGACAATCGACAACCGCCTCGACAAGATCACGCTTGAGTGGGACGAGCGGCCGGCCGTCTGCGTCGTCATGGCGTCCGGCGGGTATCCCGACAAGTACGAGAAGGGCAAAGAGATCACCGGCCTTGCGGCCGCCGACGCAATGGCCGACGTGGTGGTCTTCCACGCGGGCACGCGGGCCGAGAACGGGAAGATCCTGACCGACGGCGGCCGGGTGCTGGGCGTAACCGCCCTCGGCAAGGACATCCCGGAGGCCCGCGACCGCGCGTACGCGGCCGTCAAGGCGATCCACTTCCACCGGGCGCACTGGCGCACCGACATCGGCGTCAAGGCCATCCGGCGCCTGGCGTAAGGGACGATAATGAGCGTTCTCGGGCCTGCGGCGGCGTACGTCGAACTGAAGGCGCTGCGGGGCGCAGCGCGGCTGGCGCCCGGCTGGTTCGAGGAGCAACTCTTCCGGATCGCCGAGTGTGCGGCCGAGTCGATCCCATACGCTCCCGGCCGCGAGTTCGCCCGCCGCATGCTCCGCGTGGGCCGCGAGGTCCTGCCGCGCGCCTGCCCGCGGTGCCGCACGAAGATCATCGACAACCTCCTGGCAACGGCCGTCACCGGCAAGCGCGTCCGCGCGGAGTACGCCCGGCGGACGGGCCTTGAGCCGCCGTACTTCCTCGTCATCAGCCCCACGATGCGGTGCAACCTGCGGTGCCCCGGCTGCTACGCCGCGCAGTACTCGAAGGACGATGAGATGCCCCTGGCGCTTCTTGACCGGGTCCTCGGCGAGGCCCGCGCGATGGGCATGAACTTCATCACCATCAGCGGCGGCGAGCCTTTCCTCCGCGAGGACCTGGCGGAGTTGTTCGAGCAACATAGCGATATGTATTTCCAGGTCTATACGAACGGCACGCCGATCGACGATTCCCTGGCCGACCGGCTGGCCGCGCTCGGAAACGTGCTGCCGATGATCAGCATCGACGGGTTCGAGGCCGAGACGGACCGGCAGCGCGGCCGGGGCACGTTTCGCCTCATCACGGCGGCCATGGACCGGCTGCGGGAGCGCGGCGTCCCGTTCGGCTTCAGCGCCACGGCCGACCGCGGGAACAGCGAGACGGTCGTCTCCGACGAGTTCGTGGACTTCCTCCGCGGGAAGGGGTGCTCGGCCGGATGGTACTTCAACTTCATGCCAGTGGGCGACGAGGCGGCCCTTGAGCGGATGCCGACGGCCGGGCAGCGGATGGAGAGGCGCCGCCGGCTCGCGAAACTCCGGGCGCGGCTGCCGATGATGCTCCTGGACTTCTGGAACGACGGCGACATGATCGGCGGCTGCATGGCGGCCGGCCGATACTATGCACATATCAATGTTCATGGTGACGTTGAGCCGTGCGTCTTCGCACACTTCGCGGTCGATAACGTCCGCTCGAAGCCGCTCCACGCGTGCCTCGACAGCCCGTTCTTCCGCGGCATCCGCGCCCGCCAGCCGTACTCGCACAACCACCTCAGGGGCTGCATGATCATCGACCACCCGCACGTGCTGCGCGAGGCGGTCCGGGAGTCGGGCGCGCGGCCGACGTGCGCGGGGGCCGGCGGCATCATCACGGGCCTTGCGGCCGGCCTCGACCGCCGCGCCGCCGAGTGGGCCGCCGTCGCCGACGCCGAGTGGGCCGCCCAGGCCATCAAGGGCGAGAAATGACCCACGCCGACCGCATGCGGCGCATGTTCGACGGCGGGCCGGTTGACCGGCTCGTCCGCAGGCCCTTCGGCTACTTCCCGCAGACCTTCGAGCGGTGGCAGCGCGAGGGCGCGCCCGCCGACGTCATCGCGGGCGGCAATGCCGGCCCGAACTTCAACGAGTTTTTCGGCTTCGATCCGGACGTCTGGGTCGGCCAGGCCGTCAACCTGGGCTGGTGCGAAGCGCCGCTCGCGCCCGCCTACGAGGAGAAGGTCCTCAGGTACGAGGGGCCGTACGAGGTCTTCCAGGACCTCGTGGGCCGCGTGAAGCGGTACCCGCGCGGCGTGCGCGAGGGCGTCATGCCGACGTACCTCAAGCACGCGGTGGCCTCGCGCAAGGACTGGGAGGAAGAGGTCCGGCCGCGCCTCGACCCGGCGACGCCCGCGCGGTGGGAGGACTATCAGCAGAAAGCCGCGCGGAACCGCGACCGGATCGCCCGCGGCGAGGGACTCCACACCGCCAACGTCATCGGCGGGTACATGTACCTGAGGAGCCTCATTGGGCCGACGGAGTTGCTCCTCATGTTCTACGACGATCCGGACCTCATACATTCGATGATGGATGCGTGGCGGGCGATCATGACGGCGGGCCTTAAGCGCGTGCAGGCCGACGTCGGGCCGTTCTTCCGGTTGTTCCTGGCTGAGGACATCTGCTACAAGACCGGCCCCCTGATTTCGCCCGACATGATGCGGCGGTTCCTCCTCCCGTACTACCGCGACCTGGTCGAGGAACTGAAAGCGGGCCAGCGCGAGACGCTCCACTTCGAGATCGACACCGATGGGTACTGTTATCCAACCGTTGATGTGTACCGCGAGATCGGAGTCGATGCGATGAGCCCGTGGGAAGTCGCCTCCGCCTGCGACGTGGTTGAGGCGGGCAAGAGGTGGCCCGACATGCACATCCGCGGCGGGATCGACAAGCGAATCCTTGCGGCCGGGCCGGAGGCCATCGACCGGATGCTCGGGCGCATCATGCCGCCGATGGTGGCGCGCGGCCGATTCATCCCCTGCTGCGACCACGCCGTGCCGCACGACGTCTCGCTCGCCAACTACCTCCACTTCCGCAAGCGCATCCGGGAACTTGACCACTAGAGCATTTCAACTTTGCGTGTTCGCGCGGCGGGTCTCCCGACCCGCCGCGCACACTGGTGTCGGAGGAACAGGGCGCGGCTTGTGGAGAAAAAAGGAAGCGGGGCCGCCCCTTGGGATGACCCCGCTCCTGATGCGCGGCCGGGAAACCCCTCACCCGTAC
>CAYGWP010000558.1:0-5182 GCA_964353455.1 uncultured Anaerolineales bacterium | reverse complement strand
GATTTCGCTTCTCAGTGGGCGGCCGCTTGACGGTGGAGACCCGCGTGTCGTCGGCCAGCGCCACAACCGACGAGGCGGCGATGAGCAGGGCGGCACAGCACGTGCAGAGAGACACTTGTGATCCTCCTGGCGTCTGCGCGGCGGGTCCGGAGACCCGCCGCGCCATGCGGCGTTGCAGGCTCATGCGACCGTCTCGGGCACGGCGAACGGCGGCCGCGCGGGGCGCGTCAGGAGTTTGTCGGCCTCGGGGTCGCCCACGAACTTCTCGGTCTTGCCGTCGAACTGGAGCATGCGTCCCACGCGATAGGTGGCGCCTTCGAGCGGCACGGCGTTGCCCTTCAGGTGGTCGCACATCCGCTCGAATGTCTCGTTGGCGGCGGCGTTGTCGCCGAAAGGCTTGGCGGGTCCGCCGAACGGCACATCCTTGCCCACCCGGTACGAGGCATTCGCCAGGTGGCAGAGGGCGGAGGAGTAATGGGCCGTGTCGATGTTCCACTGGAGGTTCTCTGTGTCGCGGGCCTTGACGCAGCGGATGAATTCGGGGAAGTTGCCGCCCTTGCTCACGCGATCGGCCGGCAGTTTGGTCGCGGGCTCGGAGTCCTTGCCGCCCTTCGGGTAGAACTTCCCGCCGGCCACCACGCCCTGGTCGAAGTGGAACGTGTTGCCGATGCCCTGGTCGAAGTACTTGTCGGTCTTCAGGCCCCTCACCTCAAAGATGAGTTGCGTCTCGCCGAAGTCGAACGCGGCGATCTGCGTGTTGGCGGTCTGGCCCTGGTCCTTGTACCCGAACCTGCCGCCGATGCTGATCACGCTCTTCGGGAACGTGGCATCGGGGATGGCGTGGAACGCTGCGTGTATCTGGTGGGCGCCCTGGTTGCCGAGGTCGCCGTTGCCGAAGTCCCAGAACCAGTGCCAGTTGTAATGGACAAGGTTCTCGTGATAGGGCTGCTTCGGCGCCGGCCCGTTCCAGATGTCGAAGTCGAGGTCCGCCGGCGGGTCGGCCGGCTCCTTGAAGCCGATGCTCGGGCGGCCCTTGTAGCACATGCCGCGCGAGACCAGCAGTTTCCCGTAGGTCTTCGCCTTCGCGAGCGGCACTATCGCATCGCCCGTGGCGCCCGAGCCCGTCCCGTACTGGACGACGCGCTTGAGTTTGCGGGCGGTGTCCACGGCGATGCGGCCCTCGTGCACGTTCTGGCTAAGGGGCTTCTCGACATAGACATCCTTTCCGGCCTGGCACGCCCAGATGGTGATGAGGCAGTGCCAGTGGTTGCACGTGGCTACGGAGACGGCGTCGAGTTCCTTATCTTCCAGGGCCTTGCGGATATCCTGGACGCACGTGGGCGCCTTGCCGCTCTTGTCCTGGATGCCCTTGACGTACTTGGCGAAGGTCCGCTTGTCGGGGTCGATGAGGTAGATGATCTGGGCGTCCTTCATGCCGGCGTACGCGCCGACGTGCGAGCCGCCTCGACCGTGGAGGCCGGCCACGCCGACGCGCACGGTCTCGTTGGCCGCGTAAGCCGTGGCGGAGAACCGCGGTCCGCCGATGAGAAACGCCGCGCCTGCCGATGCCAGAGTACCCTTCAGAAACGCCCGCCGATTGATTCTGGACATGATCGAACCCTCCTGTAGCCGGAGACTTGGGCCAGCCTTAATCTTCGCCGGAAAATCCCGCCGTGCAACAGTTTTCTTGGGCTATCGCAACCTGTCGGAAAGTCGCTAGAATGAAGTCTCGTGTATCCGCGGCGTCGCTGATTCCGACACGGAAAGGTGCAACCATGATTCCGACAACCATGCGGGCCCTTGAACTCCGCGCGTACGACGGACGCCTGAGCCTTGTCGAGAGGCCCGTGCCGCAGCCCGGGCCGGGCCAGGTGCTCGTCAAGATTGCCGCAGCGCCCGTCAACCCGTCGGACCTGAAGTTCATCGTCGGGGCGTACGGCCTGAAGAAACGCCTGCCGGCGGTGCCGGGCATCGAGGGCAGCGGCACGGTGGTTGCCATCGGCTCGGGACTGATGCCGAAGTTTTCGGCCGGCAAACGCGTCGGCTGCTTGGCCCCGGAAAACGGCGACGGCACGTGGGCCGAGTACATGGTGACCGATGCGCGGCGATGCATCCCCTTGCGCAAGGAACTTACGCTGGAGCAGGGGGCCATGATGGTCGTCAATCCGTGGACGGCGTGGGCGCTCCTGGACATCGCCCGCCGCGCGGGGCATCGCGCCGCCGTCCACACGGCGGCCGCAAGCGCGCTCGGGCGGATGCTCGTCAGGCTCGGCCGGAGCGAGAACTTCCCGATCATCCACATCGTCCGCCGCAAGGAGCAGGTGGAACTCCTCCGCGGCATGGGTGCGGCAACGGTCCTCGACTCGTCTGCCGCCGACTTCGATGCGCGCCTGAAAGAAGCCTGCCATGCCGCAGGCGCGACCGTCGCCTTCGACGCCGTTGCCGGCGAGATGACCGGCCGCACGCTTGCCGCCATGCCCGACGGGAGCACGGCGATCGTCTATGGCTCGCTCTCCGACGGGGCCGTGACGGTCCGCCCCGAGCAATTCATCTACGAGGGGAAGCGCGTGGAAGGGTTCTGGCTCTCGAAGTGGGTTGCGCGGAAGGGCCTCGTGGGCCGGGCGAAGATGGCCTTCGGCCTCCAGAAGCGCCTGGCCACAGACCTACAGACCGAGGTCCGCGCCCGCGTGCCGCTCGAAAAGGCCGCCGAGGAAATCGAGAACTACAAACGCAACATGACCGGCGGCAAGGTGCTGCTGATTCCGGCTGCTGAGTAGCCAAACCCGGCGCGGGCAGTGGCGTGTTATGCGCGCGTTTAGCTGCGAATCGAAGCCTGCACTGAGCGAAGTCGAAGTGATGAGCTCGCCGATGGGCTCGCATAGCCGCCCGAACACGCGCTCATCTTCGATTCGCGGCTAAACTTTCGCCCCGCGCCCTTCGCGCTTATGTTGTGCCTTGAATAAAAACGGAGCCGGCGAGCGGGCAGTAAGCCGAATTCTGTAACCCGCCATAGCCCCCTTGGGGGCGACGGCGGGCCGCGGCCATTTATCTGGGTCGCGCGTTGCCGCGTAACTCAAGCAGCCAACCCGGGGCTTTTCCCGACCGAAGCCGGAATTGGAGCGGGCCGCTCCGAAGCCCCCTATTTGGCCTTGCTCCCGGTGGGGTTTGCCGTGCCCCGCGTGTCACCACACGGGCGGTGCGCTCTTACCGCACCGTTTCACCCTTGCCGGACGTCCGCTTGTGGCGAACGCCTTAGGCGGTCTTCTCTCTGTTGCACTTTCCCTGGGCTTGCGCCCGGTCGCCGTTAACGACCACCGTGCCCTGCGGAGTTCGGACTTTCCTCCCGGCCCTTGCGGACCGAGCGGCCGCGTTGCCCGCTCGCCGGACTCCAGCCACATTATACACCAGATGATTGTCGAACGGTAGTTCGAGCGCGCCGCGACACGCATTATCATTATCTGGGCCTGGCGGCACCGAACGGGCGGTCTTCTGCCGTTCCATTTGAACGCGGAGACCGCAGAGGACGCAGAGAAAGAGATGAGTTACAAAGATGTTGTTAATAAGAGCCGCCCGTTGTTCTCCGCGTTCTCTGCGGTCTCTGCGTTAAGACGACTACGGGAAAAGCAACGATATGGCGAAACGTATGCTACTTCAGCCTGAAGGTCTTGTGATGGGGCTGCTTGCGTGCCTCGGGGGGAATAGCGGCATCGACCTGGCGTGCCTTCTCGACGGCCTTGCGTGCGAGTTTGTCGGCCTCGGCGTTCTGCTGGCGGGAGATGTGTTCGATCTCGACCGACTCAAACGGCTCCAGCAATCGCCGGACCTGGTTGTAGAGCGGTTTCAGGTGCGGCGCCCTGATCCTATACTCGCCGGCCAGTTGGCGGACCATGAGTTCCGAGTCGCTGCGGATCGTGAGCCGCCGTGGCCTGAGCGCCGCCGCCATCTCCAGGCCTAAAATGACCGCCTGGTACTCGGCCACGTTATTGGTGGCCGGTCCGAACGCGCGGGCCTTCTCCAGGAGGGTCGTGCCGTCATCCGCCTTGAGGATGGCCGATGAGCCGCAGGGGCCGGGGTTGCCGGAGCACGCGCCGTCCACGTATAGAACGAGATGGATATCGCCGGAAAGGCTTGCGGCGGGAGTCTCGGCGGCCGTCATGTCTTTTCCAGGTACAGGATGCGCGTGCAGTTGGGGCACGTGCAGAGGTTCTCGTTGCGGCCGGCGAGGAGGACGTAGGTGTTCTGGGTGACGCCCATGTGGCACCCGCCGCAGATGTAGATGCCTTCATCGGGGTCCTCGTCGTCTCGGACGACGGGGGCGAGGGCCTCGCCGTCCAGACGGTCTGCGATGCGGCTGAAGAGGTCCACGATCCTGGGGGGGAGGCCTGCGGCGATCTCGTCGCGGCGGCGGCGCTTCTCGGCGATCGCGGCGTCGATGCCGCCCTTCTTGGCATCGGTGTCCGTGCGCGCCGCATCGAGGTCCTTCTCCAGTTTGGCAAGTTCGTCGTGGGCCTTCTTGATGTCGGCGTCGATCGCCTCCATGTCGCCCATGTCGGTGAGGATCTCATCCTCGTACTTCGAGATCGAGAGTTCCGCGAAGCGCATCTCGTTCTGGAGAGCAGCGAACTGGCGGTTGTCGCGGACAAGAGTCTGCTGCTGGCGGAGTTTCTCGATCTCGCCGCGCTTCTGGCGGACCTCCAGTTCCTTCTTATCGACCGCCATCCGGGCCTGACGCTGCCTCACCTTCAGCGCTTCGATTGTCTGCTTGTGCTTGGCGATCTGCTCGCCGCGGACGCGCAGGGCGCGGTCGTGCGCCGCCTTGCTTTGCTCCATCCGGCGCACCTCCAGGTCGGCATCCTGCAACAGTCGCAACTTTTCAAGGACCGAATCTGCCAATGGACCTCCTCGATTTCGCTGGATCCACAGTCTTATATCGTCGCCGCGGAAGCGAATCAAGCAAATTGGAGGCTGCCACGAACGCCGCGAGAGCCTTGACCGCGGCATCCCCGGCCAGATATAGTCGGCGGTCGAAACCGGCCTTGCCCGGTTCCCGCGCCTGTGGCTCAAGTGGACAGAGCAACGGCTTGCTAATTCTTTTCGCTGTTGATGCGCAAGTCCTTGTTATTGCTGTAATTGCGCCTGCTGAAAGGACTTACGGCCGTTTTCGGAATACCGCCTGAACCGC
>CAYGWP010000557.1:0-4323 GCA_964353455.1 uncultured Anaerolineales bacterium | reverse complement strand
TTGATCTCGTCGGCCAGCAAAATGTTGGTGAAGATGGGGCCCTGCCGGAACTTCAGTTCCCTCCGCCGGTTCGCCGGGTCCTCTTCAAGCACCTCGCTGCCGGTGATGTCGGCGGGCATGAGGTCGGGCGTGAACTGGATGCGGCGGAACTGAAGGTCCATCGCGCGGCCGAGGCTCGATATGAGCAGCGTCTTGGCGAGGCCCGGGACGCCCGTGATGAGGCAGTGGCCGCCGGCGAAGAACGCCGTCACCACATCAGCCACGATCGCGACCTGGCCGAGGATGACCTTGCGGAACTCGCGCAGGATCTTGCCCTTGCCCTCGCGAATCCTGGCAATCGATTCGACGGTAGCGGTTTCTTCTTTCGCCATCGCAGTCCTTTCAGTAAAAATCCGGAATCACAGATCTAAGATGTCTTTACACCGCCTTGGGTTCCGGGACGGTTTCGACCAGTTTCCTGACGATCTCTTCAACGCTCACGCGGTCCACCTCGGCGCGGAACGAAAGGCCGATCCGGTGCCGGAGGACCGGAGCGATCGCCTTGCGGACGTCGGCGGCGCCGGCGACCGCGCGGCCGTCCTGCGCCGCCGCCGACTTGGCCGCCAGCGCGATGTTCTGGCTCGCCCGCGTCCCTGCGCCCCACGCCACGTAATCCTTGATGAACTTCGGGGCGCCGTCGATCGTCGGCCGGCTTGCGGTCACGAGGTCCACGATGTACTTCCCGAGCGTCATCGGCAGGACCACGTCGCGCACTGCCGTCGTGAACGCGATCAGGTCCTCGCCGCTCATCACCTTCTGGAGCGTCACCTTGCCGGCGCCGGTCGATTGCCGCACCACAATCACTTCCTCGTTGTCCGTCAGGTACCCCATCGCGATGCTGAGCATGAAGCGGTCCTGCTGGGCCTCCGGAAGCGGATACGTCCCCTCCTGCTCCTGCGAGATCTGCGTCGCCAGGACATAGTGCGGCTTGGGCAGCGGATAGGTCTTGCCGCCGATCGTGACCTGCTTCTCCTGCATTACCTCGAGGAGCGCGGCCTGCGTCTTGGGCGGCGTGCGGTTGATCTCATCGGCCATCACGATGTTCGAGAACACCGGCCCCTTGACGAACTTGGCAAACCGGTGGCCGGTCGTGCGGTCCTCTTCCAGTATCTCGGTGCCGCTGATGTCGGACGGCATGAGGTCGGGCGTGAACTGAATGCGCTTAAACTCCAGGTCCATCACCTTCGCCAGCGCCGCCACGAGGATCGTCTTGGCGGTGCCGGATGGACCCTGGATCATCGAGTGTCCGCCCGCGAACATGGCGATGAGGACCTGGTCGATGGCATCGTCCTGGCCGACGATGAGTTTCCGGAGTTCCTTCAGGATTGCCTGGCGAGCCGCTTTTATCCGGGCGAGCATGGCCTCGTGATTCGGTTCGCCTAGGCGACCGGCCGTGGTGGGCTTCGACGATTCCGCCATTGTGCCTCCTTGCGGTCAGGAACTCCGAGCGATCAGCCGCGCGGGTGCGAAGAGGAAAACTCGCGGCCGCTATGGTAACACAACGGGCCCCTGCCCCGGCATCCGAACCGGGCCGGCCCGCCCTCAACACCGTGTGTTGTCTAACACACTGCCTATGGATAAATTGCGGAATCGGCCTGAAGTTCCGGCCAAAAGCCCCTTATCGGCTGCGCTCACACAACCGCGGCGTCGGCCACGATGAGCGGGTAGTCAACCAGCGGCAGGCCGGTGAAGGTCCACGAGTCGCCCTCCTTCTTGCCGCCGGAGAGCGTATAGACCTGCCCGGTCAGCGGGTCGGCCAGCACGGGCTTCTCCAGCCGGACATCGGCGGCGGTCGTCACGCGGAGGGCGACCTTGCTCTGCGGCACATCCTTCATCAGGTCGGCCGGATGCCAGTAGATGCAGACCGCCCGGCCCTGGCGCCGGAACGTGCACGCCAGGACCGCCTTGCCCTCGGCGTTCTCGCCGGTCGTCGCCAGGTCAGTCTTCTGCGTCTCCGAGTCAAACAGCGCGCACACGTGCTGGTATGCGAAGTACGACGGCTTCGGCGTGTACTCCTTGCCGCGCAGGAGGCCCTTGTAGTTCGTGCTGCCGCGGTATCCCACAAGGTCAACGATCAGGAAGTAGGATGTGAGTTCGATGCCCATCCGGAGGTCGTTCAGGATTCGCCTGAGGAGCCACTTCGCCTGCCGCTCTTCGTTCCAGTCGGCGCCGGCCAGCGCCCCAGCCCCGCCCTTAACGGACGGCGCGCCGTTCTCGCCCTGCCACAACTGGATTTCCTTGCCGGCCCCCGCCAGGGCGTCGCGCAGTGCGCGCACGTCCTTATCGTACCCCGCCTCGGGGACCTCGCGGTACGGGTGATATGAGACCTTGTCCACGAACTCTCCCAGGCCGGCGCTCATGCAGTCCTTGAGAAACGACGCCGGAACGCCTGCCAGGGCGCAGCCGATGATGACCGCCTTCGGGATGCGCTTGCGGATCTCCGGCACGGTCAACTTGGCGAGCGACACGTAGTCGGCGGGGCTCGGCTTCTTCGGCTTCCAGAACCCCGTGATGTTCGGCTCGTTCCAGATTTCCCAGTACGGGACGCGGTCGGCGAAATGCTCGGCGATCTTCTGAACGTACCGCACCCACCCCGCCTTCGCATCGTCCGTGAAGATCGGCGCCCAGCCCACCGCCGTCGCATCCGCCTCCGGCGTGTACAGCGGGTTCCCGTAACCCAGGTTGAACCACGGCTGCACCCCTATGCCCAGCAGCGAGTTGACCACATCATCCAGCCAGCCGAAATTGTACTCGCCCTGCTTCCGCTCCGTCCGGGCCCAGCCGGTCTGGCACCGCGCCCACTTGACGCCCAGGTTGGTCATATACGGATATACTTTGGCCGGGTCCCAGAGTTCCCTGTCGAGAACCTCGAAGCCGACCGACAGCGGCGACGCCTTGATGTCCTTCGCCAGGCGCGGCTTGATCCTTCCGGCAGCCGGCAGCCCGTAATCCCGCGCCAGCAGCGGCCCCGCAGTCGCCGATTCCGCCGCCCCCAAGCCGCGCGGCCGCATCCAGGCCAGCGCCGCAGCGCCCAGACCCACCTGAACCAGCGTCCGCCTCGTGATCTTCGCCATCTTGCAACCTCCCGTTTCTGAATCACTTCACCCCTGCCCGGACCTCTTCCTCCGGAACCACCCACACGCGCTCGACCGCCTGGTTGAACGGCTTCGCCGTCTCGACAAGGACGACCACCGCCGCGCGCCCCTCGACCTTGAACCTCGTTTCAGCGGGATTGGGCTGGCCCGATGCCAAGTCCGCCCCTCCGAGTTTGCCGAAATCGAACCGCACCTTCGCCTCCGGGTCCTTCAGCACCGCCCCGCAGCGGCACGTCGCCGGTCCGGCCACCACGGCCGTGGCGCTCGCCCAGACGCGCGGCTTGCGGGCGGTCCCCCATTGATATGAAGTCTGCTGCCACCGGTCCGGCGGACTGCCGGCCAGATAAGCCAGCCGCCCGTCCGGGTTCTGGATGATGTTGCCCGCAGGCTCGGCCGGCGCAAGGCGCAGGCTCACCTCGGCCGTCTCGCCGGCCTTGAGCGTCACCGGGTCGGACACGCGCCACCGCGCCCCCGGCCGATACGCCAGCACGCGGTATGCGCCCGGCGGGAGGTTGCGGAACCTGAACTCGCCGCGCCACGCGGCCGCATCCGCGACCGCCGCCGCGCTTGCCGCCACCGTCGTAAAGTCCGTCGCGCAGTCGGCGAACCGGCCGGACGCGGCGGCCTCTCGCGCGGCATCGTAGCGCGCGGCATCAAGCAGGATGATCCGCGCGCCCTTGGCGTTGTTGCGGAAGTACGCGGGGGCCTCGATGGTTCCCCCAAGCGCCGCCCCGGCCTGCTGCGGCCTGAGGCCAAGCGAAAACAGCGTATAGAGCAGATCGGCCGAGACGCGGGCCGACTCGTTCGCCGATTCCAGAAGGATCGGCTCGACCTCCGGCCGTGCGCCCTCGCCCTTCTTCACCAGCGGCGCAGCCCGCGCGCACCGCTGGGCCGAAAACGCGACCAGGCCGTCCACTCGCTTCATGAATTCCGCCAGCGCCTCCTCGTCGGTAGCGCCGAGGAGTTGCGGGCGATAGCCGGGAATCGCAATCTCCTCGGCCTTGACCCAGTTCTCAAGCGGCCCGTGGTCGGGGATGCCCGGCCCGGTGTGCGGAGGCGCGCCGCAGTCCTCAACGTAGTGGAGGATCGGGCCGATCTGGCGGACGGCGCTTAGAGGCTGTTTCAGAACCGGCTTCTTGTGGCACAGCCGCCCCCGGCTGTGCATCTTTTCAGCCACTTGCACGCCCGA
>CAYGWP010000556.1:0-9531 GCA_964353455.1 uncultured Anaerolineales bacterium | reverse complement strand
ATGCCGCCCGCATGGCCGCCGCCAAGAAGGCCGCCGCGCCGCCACCGCCTCCGCCCCCCGCTGCTGACTCAGGCGGCAAGCCCGGCGAAGGAGGGCAGACCAATGCGTAATCCCATCGCGGTGATCCTTCTCGCGCTGCTGTCCGCGCCGCTGTGGGCCGTTGACCAGCCCGCGCCGCCCACAGTTACTCCGAAACCGGAAGAGAAAGTCCGCGAGATCTTCGTCCCATTCGAAGACCTGAATGTGATCCTTGAGTCCGGCCCCCAGCGCGTCATGCTCTCGCGCCGAGAGTTCCAGGAACTCCAGGCCAAGGCCAAGAAGGCCGCCGAAACCAAGGCCCCCCTCCCCGCCCTCATCGCCTCGGCCGACTACGCCGTGACCGCCGGCGACGAGCGGGCCGAGATCGTCGGCACGCTTGCCGTGACCGTCCTGGAAGACGGCCTGCACGCCCTCGGCCTCGATGCCGCCGGCGTCGGCATCCGGGCCGCGCGCCTGGATGACAAGAGCGCGCCGATTGGTCTGGCGGATGACGGGCGGCTCGTGGTCTTCGTCCAGGGCAAGGGCCAGCACAAACTCGTCCTTGAGATGGTGGCCCCGCTCCAGACGTCGGCGGCGTGGCAGACGCTCACGTTCCGCCTCCCCGCACCGGCCGCCTCGCGGATGGCGCTGACGGTCCCCGGCGACGTTGAAGTCAAGTCGGGCGCGGCCGTCGTCCGGCGGACCTTCGACGAGAAGGCCGGCCAGACACGCTTCGAACTCGTCCCGCCGCGCGGCGACACGTCGCTCGTCATGAGCCTCAACAGCCGCCTCAGGCGCAAGGACCGCGTCGTCGTCGCCCGCAGCGTCCTGGTGGATGAGGTGACGCAGGCGTACGAGCGGCTGCACGCCACCGTGTCGCTCGCGGTGCTGCACCGGGCGGTTGACCGGTTCCGCTTCGTCGTGCCGGCCGGGTTCGAGGTGACCGACGTGCGTACGCCGCTCCTTGCGCGGTGGGTCATGGCGGCCGAGGGCAACCAGCGCATCCTGGAGGTGCAACTCCGGGAGGAGACGACCGACACGGTGGTGCTGTCGCTATCGGCCCTGCGGACCTCGCCGAACCTGGACGCATGGGCATTTCCGCACCTTGAGCCGCTCGACGTGGCCGGCCACGTGGCGGTCATAGGCCTGGTGGCCGAGGACCGCCTGAAGGCCGAGGCGATCTCGCCCGAAAGTCTTATCCCCATAGATACATCCGTCCTAGCACAGGCCCTCCCGCAGACCGTCCTCCAGGCCGAGCCGGGCGCGGCCCGCATCCGGCCGGTCGCCGCCTACTACGCGCCGCAGGGGGCGTTCGGACTCGCAGCGCGGTTCGTCAGGCCTCCTGCCCGGCTCCTCGTGACGACCAACCTGCTGCTGGTGCTCGAGGACGGCGGCCAGCAGGTCCGCGGCGGGTTCTCGATGCTCCCGGAGGCCGAGAAACTTTTCGCGTTCGATTTCTCGGCCCCCGCCGGATGGGAAGTCACTTCCGTAACGGGCGCGGGCGGAGAGAAACTCAAGTTCGAGCGGTACGGCGCGGCAGATGCGGCCGGCCGCATCCACGTCCGCCTGCCGCAGGGACTTCCGGCCGGGCAGGAAACCCGCGTCTATTTCGAGGCCCGCAGCGTCCCTAAGAATTGGTTCAGCGAGTGGACGACCGCGACGGCCGAGTTCCCGGTCTTCGCGGTGGCGGGCGCGGCCCGCGACGTGGGGGCAATCGCCGTCCAGGCCCGCGACGACATGACCGTGCGGCCGGAGGCCCTCGAGCGCCTCACGCCGCTCGATGCCAACGAGCAGGACAAGTACGGCCTCGCGGACGTCGAGGCAACGCTCGCCTACCGGTACGAGGGCGGGGCGTATCAGGCCCGTCTTGCGGTTGAGCGTACGCGGGCGCGGCTGACGGCCCAGACGTACTCGTTTTTCCGCGTCGAGCGCGACGCCCTCAGCGCCCACTACGAACTTGCCTTCGACGTGACCGAGGCGCGGGCGCGGCGCCTGGCGATCCTTCTGCCGAAGGACACGCCCGCGGCCCTCTCCATCAAGGGCCTGGACGGCGTAACCATCAAGGAATATACAAGCGAAGTGGTCGGCGAGGGCGCGGCCGCAAAGCGCCGCTGGACGGCCGTCCTGGCCGACGCCCGCAAGGGGCAGGTCCGCATCGCCGTCGATTTCGAGCAGCGCCTCGCCGGCGCGGCCGCCGACCTCGCGCTGCCGGTCGTCACGGCCGACGGCGTGTCGTACCAGTCGGGCCTCGTGGCCGTTGAAGGCAGCGCGGAACTCGACGTCCGCGTGACCGAGTCGCCTCGCCGCGTGGATATAGGTGAACTTGTCGATGCCCAGTATCAGCCCGGCCGCCGCCTGCTTGGGGCGTACGGATTCGTCGGCGACCCGCCGCCGGTCCGCGTGTCGGTCGCGCGGCCGACGGGTTACGGCCTGCCGCCGGCGATCATCCAGCGGGCCGAGTTGGCAACCGTCATGTCGGCCTCCGGCCTGGGCCAGACCGCCGCACGGTTCCTCCTGCGCACCAAGGCGCTCTTCCTTGAAGTGAAACTCCCCGCCGGCTCCACGCTGTGGTCGGCCACGCTCGACTCCAAGCCCGCCAAGCCGCAGAGGGAGGGCGACAGCATACTCCTCAGCCTTCCGTCGGGGGCCGAGGGGACGGTCCACGACCTCCTTGTGGTCTATGAGACGCCCGTGCCGGATCTCGGTCTATGGAAAAGTATGGATGTGTTCGCCCCGCGACTGTACCTGCACGCGGGGGCCGAGACGGCTGGCGTAGAGGTGCCCGTGGCGGACCTTCAGTGGATGCTGTACCTGCCGCCGGGGTTCCGCGTCGTCCGGTCCGAGGGGAGCGCCGTGACGCAGCAGGTTGCGCGGCCGACGCTGGCCGTGGCATCGGTCGCCGAGGTCCTCTGGGACACCGGCGGCGGCGTTGACTTCGACCATAGCGCGCTAGCCCTGGGCGCGGGCCTGGTGTTCCTTGGCGGCGGGGCGATACAGGAGGTTGGCGGGGGCCGAGGGCGGGAACACGGCTACTACGGCGCCCCCGCTACGTCGGAGACTCTCCACATGTTCGCCGAGGAAGCCGCGCCGGACGCGAACGGACGCCTGGAGAGAGAGTCAAGGAGTAACTTGCTGCAGGTGCTGCGTCCGAAGGTCGCCGGGCCGAGTGCCGGCAAGTTGAGTGTCAAGTCTGGGGCGACTCTGGAATCGCTCAAGGCGACTATTGCAACCACACCCGCCGCGCCGCCGGTCGCCGCAACGCCTGCGCCAACGGCCGAGCCGGCCGCCCCTCCTCCGCCGCCCGCCGAGCAGCCGCCCTCCGCCAAGAGAGAGAAGAGCAAGAAGGACATGGCCGGGGCCTGGGCGCTTGAGGGCATCTCCAGCCTCCACATCGACATCGAGCGGACCGGCGAGCCGATCACGTTCCAGAGCCTGGGGGCCGACCCGCGGCTGGACCTGACGATCGCCGACATGGGGCGCCTCGATTCCCTGGCGTGGGGCCTTGCGCTCGCGGTGTTCCTCGTGGGCGCGGCCATGACGGTGCAACCCGTCGGGCGGAAGGTCGGGTACATCATCATCGTGGCGCTTGTGGCCACGCTCGTGCCGGTCATCACGGCGCGGATTGAACTTGCGCTTATCACGAACGGGATGTTCTATGCGGCGTGCCTGCTGGTTCCGTACTACCTGGTCGCCGCGTTTGTGCGGTGGGTTGCCGCAAAGGTGCGCGGCCGGCGGTGGCCCGTGGCGGTTGCGGTCGCCGCGGCGGTGGTGATCTTCCTGGTGCTTCTGGCGGGCGCGGCGATGGCGTCTGCGGGCGAGCCGCCGTACGTCATACAGGTGGTTCCGCCGCCCGAGCCTGTGAAGGTGCCGGCCGATGCGATCATCCTGCCGTACGATCCGGCATCGAAGACCGGCATCCAGTCGGCCGACCGGCTGCTCGTCCCGTATGAGAAATATGTCGAACTGTGGAACCAGGCGTATCCCGAGAAGCCTATCGGCTCTCGTCCGCCGCCGGCGCCGTACGCCCTGTCGGGGGCGGCCTTCGCGGCGACGCTCCAGGGGGATGAGTTCCTCCTCGTGGAAGGCACGGTCGATATCGACGTTTATACGGATGGCTATGCGATAGTGCCCCTGCCGCTGGCCGGCGGCGTGCTTGCCCGTGCCGACCTTGACGGCAAGCCGGCGCGCCTCAGCGTAGTGGAGAGCAATCCGAAGCCCGTGCCGATGGCGGCCAACGTTTCGGCCGTACCCGCGCCGCCGCAGGCGTTCGTCGTCCTGTATGCCTCCGGTCAGGGCCGGCACCGGCTGAACCTGGCGGTGCGTATGCGTCTTGAGAAGCGCGGCGGGTGGCGCGTGGCGGAGGGCCGCCTGCCTGCCGCGCCCGCCACGGCGCTTGCCCTCAAGGCGCCCGACGCCGGGACGGAAATCCGCCTCGGCGGCGTGGCCGACCGCCGCTCCTACGAGACCAAGGCCGCCGCCGAGACCATCAACACCGCCCTAGGGGCCGACGGCGCGGTCTCCATCCAGTGGCGCCCCAAGGTCAGCGAAGGGCAGATCGACCTCACCCTGACCGCCGATTCCACGGCCGACCTGGACGTCCAGGAAGACCAGTTGCGTCTGCGGTGGTCGCTGGCGCTTGAGTTCCGTCGCGGCGAACGCGAGTTCTTCACCATCGACCTGCCGCCGGGGTACCTCGTGGAGAAGGTCGAAGGGGCGAACGTGCGCGGCTGGGAAGTAAAGACCGGCGCCGCGCAGCCGCAGTTGGAGGTGGCGCTGCTTAAGCGCATCAAGGGGAGCGAGAAGTTCGCGGTCACCCTGTGGCGGGCCGGGCCGGTCTCGGCCGACGCTTCCGCGAAGGCGAAGTCGCCGCCGGAGTTCGACGTGCCCGTGGTGGGCGTGACGGGCGCAGCGCGGCACAGCGGCAAGATCACGATCCGCCGCAGCCCGCTCATCGACCTTCGGACCGTGAGCACGAGCGGCGTTGCGCGGACCGACCTTCCGGCCGACGTGCGGCAGGCGGCCAAGGGCGGGGCCGATGAAAGCCCCCTCGGCATAAAGCCGTACCAGGCGTATGCGTTCGTGGCTACGCCGTTCTCGATCAAGTTGGCTGCTGCCCCGGTGGCGGGCCGGACCTCGGCCGCAGTCCAGACCATCCTGCGGGTTGCCGAGCGCGAGCGGAAACTGGAATCGCGCGTGATGCTGACGGCCGAGAACCGCCCGCTCTACCGCGCCCGGATCGTCGTTCCGGCCGACCTCAAGATCGACCGCGTCCAGGCCCCAGGGGCGTTCGAATGGGCACTGACCGATGAAGGCGGACGCAAGGTCCTCACCGTGTATCTGACGACCGGCGTCGAGGGCCGCCTTGCGATCGTTATACAGGGGAAACTTGGGCAGGACGTCGCGGCCCAGCAGGTTGACCTGCCGCGCATCGAGGTCCTCGACGTTGACCGCCAGGACGGCGACATCGTCGTCCAGGCCGACCCCGGCTTCGAGGTCCGGACCGAGGACCTGAAGGGCATCGAGCGCGTGCTTATGTCCCGCGTCTTCGGCTGGCTTGCGGAAGCGCAGCGGGGCCTTGCGCAGGTCGCGCTCCACTACGGCGCCGCCGACTACGCCGGGCGGCTCGTCCTTGTAGTGCGCAAGCCCGACGCCTCATGCTTCACGGTCACCAACTCCCGCGTCACGGACCGCGCAATCGAGGAAACCATCCTCATCAACTGGACGATCAAGAACGCGGGCGTGCGGGAGGTCTCGTTCCTCCTGCCCGCGTGGATGAAGGACGCCCGCATCAGCGTCCCGCTCCTCAGGCAGCGCACCGTTACGCCGGTCTCGAAAGAGCCGGGCGCGCCGGTCCGCGTGCGCCTGGAACTCCAGGACGAGGTGATGGATGAACTCAGGGTGCTGGTGGAGAACGACCGGCTGCTTACGGGCGGCTCGCAGGAGTTGCCGATCCCGGTGGTCGAGACCGGCCGGACCGACCGGCGATACGTTGCCCTTGAGAGCGCCGGGCGCGACGAGGTGGTGATCGAGAAGACCGCGGGCCTCGAGCCGCTGGGCCGCCAGCAGAAGGAGTGGGCGGCGGTGGCCGGGATGCTTCGCGGCGGGACGACGCAGGCGTTCATCGTCGCCGGCGGGGCCGAGGCGCCGCAACTTCTTTTCAGCACCAAGCAGCGCAAGGCCGTTGAGACCGCCGCCGCACGCATCGGCCTCGCCCAGGCCCTCCTCATCATGGACCCGAGCGGGGCGTACCGCGTGGAGCAGGTCTATCGCATCGACAACCGGACCGAGCAGTTCCTGGAGGTCCGGCTGCCCGACGGGGCGGCGCTCTGGACGGCACGCGTGGCCGGCGAACCCGTCAAGCCCGTGGCGGTGGCCGATCCGGCGCGGCGGGGCCTCATCCGCGTGCCGCTCGTCAAGACGGCCGCAGGGGACCTGGATTACGCGGTGGTCCTTAAGTACGGCGGCAAACTCCCCGCGCTCGGTGCGGGGCGGCTCTCGATCACGTTCCCGCTCATCCGCGAGGTCAGCGTCAGCGGGGTCGGCATCGGCATTGAGCAGAGCCAGGTTGAGTTGTACTTGCCGGAAACATATTTATGGTTCGATTTCGGCGGCAGGATGCGCTGCGTGACCGACGAGGGCGACATTGCGGCCGGCATCCTTGCATACGAGAACAAGCGGGCCGAGGGGCTGCTCCAGACGCTCAGGTTCGGCAATCCGTTCGAGCGTGCCCGCGCCAGGGCGAACCTCAAGGGCCTGGCCCAGGTCCTCACGGAGTCGTCGTCGCAGGTCTCGGCGTACCAGTTGAACCAGTCTTTTCAGACCGAGGCCGCGAGCGCCCAGGTGATCGTCCAGAGCGCCAGCCGCGAGATCGCGGGCCAGGCCGCCCAGCAGGGCCAGGCCGTTGCCGACAACAATGACCTCATCCGCGATGCCTACGGCGGCCAGCGGAACAAGCGGGCGAAGAACCAGGTGGCCGTCCTCGGCCTGAACTGGGCCGAGACGCCGCCCCCACAGGCCGCGCCCCAGCCCGACCAGGCGGGCCGATTCAACACCGCGTGGTTCGCCGGCAACCGCCTCGAAACCGTCCAGGCGGGCGAACTCAAGCAGGCCGACCAGAAGGGGCAGCAGCGGCTGGACGTGTCCACGCTGACCTTGCAGCACGTCGGAACAGCGCAGGGGGCACAACCGAGTTTCGCCAATGTCGCCGGCGGCAAGCCAAAGGGCCAGGCCATGCAGCAGCAGGGCCAGCCAGGTCAGCAGGCCCAGCAGGCGCCGGCTCAGCAGCAGACTGCCGAGGACGTCGTTCAGCGGTATCAGCAGAGACTCGAGCAAAGGGCGCAGCAGGACCAGGAGGTCCAGAGGCTGGGGCGACTGCAAGTTGCTCGTGGACGCGGCGGCGGCAAGGAAATCCGCGGGTTCGAAGGTCTCGCCTCGGGCGGCGGCGCCTTCTTTGGCGCACGTGCCGAGGAGAAAGCCGAGGCTGCCGTGCCCGCAGGCATGGCCAGCCTCGATGTTGAACTGCCCCGCCGCGGCACGGTCTATCGGTTCACCACGCCGCGCGGCGAGGTGGAGATAACGGCCCGCGCCGCATCGCTGCCGCTGATTGAGGGGCTGGAGCGCCTCGGCGCGGTCGTCGGCCTCGTCATCGTGGTGCTGGTGGTGCGGCGGTTCGTTCGGAACCGGACACTGAGCCCGCGCGGCCAGGGCCTGGTCTCGACCGCCCTCATCGTTCTGGGCATCATCGGGACCGTGTTCGGCGTGTTCCCGCTGGCGGGCGTTGCGGCCGTGATCGTCGGGATCGTGATGAAGGTCATCCTTCGCCGTGCCCGCCGCCGCGCCGCGGCCGCGGCGTAAGCGTGCGGCGCCTTGATACATTGCGCGGCGCGCAGGAAGGGCCTGTTGCCGAAATGTAGGGTGGGTCCTCTGGACCCACGCGGACGGTTGCCGCGACACTACTGCGTGGGTCCAGAGGACCCACCCTACACGATGACGTGATTTCGGCAACAGGCCTGGAATGCCCGCCGCGCGTTTTTGTGCTTGCCGCCAACCGGTCCCCTTTGGCACAATCCGACTTCGGAAACGGTGGCGTTCCATCCGATGAATAAGGCGGGTGCACGGCATCCGGCGAAGGAGGGAGCATGAACTGTCCGGCCTGCGGGAATGCGCTCAGCGAGATGGCGGTCGGGACGCTTGCGGTCGATGTCTGCCGCGGGGGCTGCGGCGGCATCTGGTTCGACCAGTTGGAACTCCAGAAGGTGGATGACCAGGCGGAGGCGGCCGGCGAATCGCTCATGAACATCGAGCGCGGCGAGTCGCTCCACATCGACGCCCGCGCCCGCCGCAGGTGCCCGCGGTGCCCCGGCATCGTCATGATGCGCCACTTCTACGGACCTAAGCAACGTGTGGAGGTTGATGAGTGCGCGAAGTGCGGCGGCATCTGGCTCGACGCCGGGGAACTTGCCGCCATCCGCTCCGAGTACAAGACCGAGGCCGAACGCAGGCAGGCCGCCCACGACTTCGCCCACACCCTCTTCGGCAAGGAATTCTCCGACAAGGCGCCGCACGGCCGGGCCAGGGACCACCTGGGCAGCCTCATGAGGTTCATGTGGAAGGACTGAGCGAGAGCGGCCCGGACCTGACCCCCTCGGCCCGCGAGCGGTTCGACCGCAACCTGCGCCTGGCGCAGGTGGGCGAGGCCGGGCAGCGGAGGCTTCTCGCGGCAAGCGCCCTTGTGGTCGGCGCGGGCGGACTCGGATCGGCGGCCATCTACTACCTTGCGGCGGTCGGCGTCGGGCGAATCCGCATCGCCGATGCCGGGAACCTCGAACTCTCGAACCTCAACCGGCAGATTCTCCACCGCTCATCCGACATCGGTCGCCCCAAGACCGATTCCGCCCGCGATGCCGTCCTCGCCTTCTGGCCGGAGTGCCGCGTCGAGACCGTCGCCGGGCGGATCACCGAGGCGACCGCCCCGCAGGTCGTCGTCGGCGCGGACGTGGTCCTCGACTGCGCCGACAACTTCCCCACGCGGTTCGCCGTCGCCGATGCCTGCTGGCGCGGGGGCGTGCCGCTGGTGTCGGCGGCGGTCCTCAGGTTCGAGGGGCATCTCATCAGTGTCATCCCGGCCGAGGGCAACCCGTGTTACCGGTGCCTGATTCCTGGGCCGCCGCCGGCGGAGGAATCGCCGACGGCCGCCCAGGTGGGAATCCTCGGCGCGGTGGCCGGCATGTTCGGGGCGCTCCAGGCGACGGAGGCGGTCAAGGTGATCCTTGGCATCGGCCGCACGTTCGCCCACCGGATGCTGATCTACGACGGCCTTGCGGGGACGATGCGGACCGTCCGCCGGACGCGCGACCCGGCGTGCCGCTTCTGCGGCCGGGCTTGACGCGACCTCGGCGGCGGGTCTCCCGACCCGTACGCGTTTAGCGTGGAGCAGTTCACCCCTCTCCCCTTGTGGGAGAGGGGCGGGGGTGAGGGGTGGAGCAACGGCAAACCCCTCACCCGGCCTTCGGC
>CAYGWP010000555.1:0-7192 GCA_964353455.1 uncultured Anaerolineales bacterium | reverse complement strand
TCATCGGCCCGAACGGGGCAGGGAAGAGCACGCTGATGCTTGCCCTGGCGGGTTTCGTCTCGGCCCAGGGGACGATCCGTGTTGACGGCCACGCCGTGAGCCGCGCGACGGCCGGCCACGTCCGCCGGCACATGGGCCTGGTGTTCCAGGACCCCGACGATCAACTCTTCATGCCGCGCGTCGGAGACGACGTCGCTTTCGGCCCGACGACGATGGGCCTGGACCCGCACGAGGTCCATGCGCGGGTCCACGAGGCGCTTGACGCGGTCGAACTCAGCGGCTACGAGGACCGCGCCCCGTATCACCTCTCGGTGGGCGAGAAGAGGAGGGCGGCGCTGGCGACGGTCCTGGCCATGCGTCCCCAGATACTCGCCCTGGATGAACCAAGCGCGAACCTTGACCCGCGCGGCCGTCGGCGCGTGATCGAACTCCTGCGCGGACTTCCGAACACGCTCCTCATCGCGGGCCACGACCTGGACCTCATCATGGACATCTGCGGGCGCACCGTGCTCATGGATGCCGGCCGCGTGGTCGCCGACGGCCCGGCGGCCGAGATGCTCAACGACCGCGAACTCCTCGAATCACACGGCCTCGAGTTGCCTCTGGCCGTCGCCGCCCGGCGAAACCCCGCCGGGTAAGCCGTTTTTGAATTGCGGCCCGCGCCGGTTCAGGTATCCTTCACATTTAGCCCCCCGTGAATACACGGGGGGCCTGTATGCCACCCGGCAAAGGAGATGTTTTGGACGCTTTGACGCGAGCGCTCGTTGAGTCGGCCGTGGCGGTGTTCCAGCCGCCGCCGCCGGTCCTTGAGATCGGCTCGCTCCAGGTGCAGGGCGAGGAGGTCGGCGACCTGAGGCCGCTCTTCGCGGGCAAAGAGTACGTGGGCTGCGACATGATGGCCGGCCCCGGCGTTGACCGCGTCGAGCGGATCGAGGCCCTATCGTTCCCCGACGGCTCTTTCGGCACGGTCCTGTGCCTGAACGTCCTTGAGCACGCCTGGGACTTTCGCCGCGGGGCCGAGGAAATCCTCCGCGTGACCGCGCCGCAGGGCCTTGCGCTCATCACGAGCGTCTTTGAGTTCCACATCCACGCCTATCCTGACGACTACTGGCGTTTCACGCCGCGGGCAATCGAGCGGCTCCTCGCCGGGTTCGGCAGCGTCCTCTACGGCTGGCAGGGACACCCGAAAACGCCGCGCCTCGTTTTCGGCCTGGGCCTGAAGTCGCCGCGCGGAAACGCGGCGGACCTGGCCGACACGTGGCGGCGCGAGACCCTCGTCCGCTGGACCGAGCAGCCGCCGCTTGCGGACCGCATCCGGACGGCAATCGGCGGCGGACTTTTCGGCAGACGCGGTTTCCGGACGGTCAGCCACTGGCGAGACCTTGAAATCCGCCCCGCGGGTCAATAACCTTTATGTGGCACGCCCGCCCTCGGGCGTTCATAGACTGTTTCAAAACTGTGGCACGCCCGCCCTCGGGCGTGCAAAACAAGGTGAGAGCCGATCGTCATGGGTGCAATCCTCAACCTGTTCAGAGGCCCCGCCGGCCTGGTCAACCTCATCCTGCTTGTCGTGGTGTTCGCGCTGGTGATCCGCTGGGTGCGGTCCTGGCTGGCGAAGAGGCGCGCCGCCGGGTTCACGGTCACCGTGGATCCGGTCGCCGTGCCGCAGATTGGCCCGCCCGTCGCACAGGAGACTCCTATGCAATACACTCCAGCCCAGGTGTGCGGAACGTACCTGATCGCCGGCAGCAACCCCGGCGCGCCGGAGCAGGTCTATTCCGGCGAACTGACGATCTCGCAGGCCGGCGACGTGCTGCTGGCCCACTGGGAAATCGGCCCGCAGAGACAGACCCACGAGGGCACCGGACTCCTGGCCGGCGACAAGGTAGCCGTTGCGTTCCAGTACATGCACCCCGAGGTGGGCGTCTGCGGCGGCATAGTGGTGTATGACATCGTGTCGGAAGGCATCCTGCACGGGCGCTGGACCGGCATCGGCGGCACCGTCGTCGGCCTCGAAGAGTGCCGCAGGAAAGGCATGCCCGCCCCCAAGCGCAGCGACGCGCCGCGGACGTGGGGCCGTGGATGAAGGCACGGCAGCCGCAGGCTGCAAGCCACAAGCCTGAAGCCTATGGCCTGTAGTCTGATAGTGAGGACAGCCATACTTACTCAATACACCATAGTGTGTCAGGCCCCTGGCGATGAACCCTATTCGGTGTGCGCATATAGCGGCACGGATTTATCCCAGGTTCTTGGCATCAGCATGGCCGATAGCATGCCCGCTGGCAGTTATGGGTGGATGCAAACCTCCGGTCGCGGATATGTCCAGGTCAGCGGCCAAACGCAACTCGCTTATGTCGATTTCGAGCCGAATATCGCCAAGATTCGCATCAGCAAGCAACCCAAGAAGGACCCACAGGAGCCGCACCAAGACTTGCCGCCTAGCGTACTGGAAGAAGCGCTCTTAGATCACGATAAGTACGAGAGACTTTCTCAGTTGCCGGCTCTGCTCATAGAAGCCGGTCCTTATTGCGATCTGATCAGGGAGGCCAGGGCGGTGTACGTCGACGGCCACTTCTATGCTTGCGTCGCAATGTGCGGAATCTCTTTTGAGAGATTTCAGCGAGATAAGGCCAAGCCATATGGTGGCGATCGTGAGCCAAAACTTCAGCGTGTCAGGGGCATACTGATTAAGAACAAGGTTCTCAAGCCGGAGACATTTGCACTGTGCAAGAGGATGGCATTCCTAAGGAACGAGTACGCTCACGGACATGGGCTGAAGCCCAAAGAAGACGCACTCAAGGCTCTTGAGTGGATGCGCTCTTTTGTAGACAATGAAACCAATCTGATGCGGGATTATGTAATCGTTAATGGTGCACTGAGTCAAAGGTGCGCCGAGAAGGGGTAGAATGGCGTGTGTGGCCAAGCGAGCATTGAGTCGGCATTGGCAGGCATTTGAGAGCGAAGCTTGGTAGGATGGGGACACGGCCGGAGGCGCGATAGGCGTATTTCACAAGGCAACATTGCCATGATAAAGCAAATCTGGAAGGATACCTTGAGCCAGGATTGCGAGGGCCAGAGGATCGCTTCTCCGGACCAACTGGATGAAGTGGTCGATCTAGTTGTTTCCGCAAAGATTGATCTCAGGAGATTCACAGGAAATCTCATAGTGCTTGTGCAACAAGCCTATTCTGTCTCGCCATACCCGAGCGCAGTAGGCGAGCGATTCCCGCCCACTCCATCCGTGCACTACTTAGTACCAATGTATATGAGGCCAGGCCACATGCCAATGTGGTTTCTCGCGGCATTCCCTGATGTGGCCAAGTGGTCCTGCCAATATATAGATGAAATCAATGCAAGAAGCACATCTGATGATGAGGCAGGCCTGAAGGCGGCGAGATTGCTCGGAATCGACCCCGCGCATCACGACGACGATAGTCAAAGCGACCTTGAGGACTCGCAGGGGTGTCTGCGGGTTTTGTATTGCCGCAACTTGATTGCGAATTACAGGAGAGAAACAGGCAAGCCGCTCGAAACTGCATTTGGAGATGATGATTATTCTCCCGACAACTTCTACCTCGGCTTTGACCTTCTCGACGCGATGGGACAGGAGAGCAACTTCACCTTAATAGCGACGAACACCACGAAATATTACATGGAGTTAAGGAGAGCACATGCCTACTGCTTTCCGGATGAGACCGCGCTTATTGGCTCCGCGGGCATGCTTGATGCGGGCACGTACATTCTCGTGCTGGGTACCGTAGCGGCAGAGCAGATCACCGTTTTGGCGAAAGAGACAGAAGGCCGCGACGACCGGCTTGTCTGGTTCTGCTCACGGCTAGCCAGTCTCCTGCTCTCGCTAGACTGCCCTCAGGTTACCATCGAAGAAGTAACCAATGCATGCGAAGAGCAAGCAGATGCCATAAGGCGATCTGTTAGGCGCACAATGGCTTCATATACAGGAGAGCCCATGGTGATTAAAGCTGTTGCCGGGTTCATGACGGCCAGCCAGTTCGCCCATTTGCGTCAGGCCGCTGGAGTTCATCCACCTACGTTTCTTGACAACCTTAAGGGCTTACTTGGCGGCTAATCAACCGGCATCGGGCTACTTGCCAGTGCCGTCTGCCTACTTGGAGGTCCCCTATGAAGATCTACTTCTCTGTGAAGGCGGACAAATCTCTAATGCAGTGGCTCGGTCCTCGAACATGGGATAGTAAGCACCCCTTAGACATGGAGCGTTTCTACAGGTTCCTGATGGCGCTGAACCGGTATTCTCGCGGGAACTGGTCAAAGGATTTCCAAGAGAATCTGAGCAGGGCCGCTCAAGCGGTTCACGGGGGAGCCACTGAGGAGCGACTACGGTTCTTCACGGAAAAGGCCGATACAGTGTATGACTATGAGCAGGTGCGGTAGAGGGAAATCCGGGGCGGAAATCCGGAAAGGGAGTTCCCGGCACAATGTTCATCCCCTTTATCATCTGAGGCTGCGGCCATGTCACGGTGAATTCTAGAGGTCAAGATACTTCGTCAACGGGCGGGGAACAAGGAAAAAGTTCAAGGTTCAAAGTTCAAGGGCCTGCCCTGTCATCGACTTGCTCGGACCGTGAGCCTGTCGAACGGAGCGAAGCCGAAGGGTTCAAGGTCGTTTCCAGTGTCATCGGCCGTCCCGCCTGGGGCGGGCCGTGCCAGGGCGGATTATCCGTTGCCGTTTTCTTTATCCGGATTCCCATCCGCGTTTTTCTCCCGCAGCCGCCGCAGTCTTTCGGGTATTTCCTTGAAGTTCTCCCTGGTTGAGACTCTCCGCCCGCTCTTGCTCTCCAACTCCTTGCGGGCGTTGCCGGCCACCGTGCCGCCTTGTCTGGCGGCGCGCCTATTTCTGGGAAAGCCCCGCGCATCCGTCTTACGGGCGATTTCGGTGGTGGAGGCTTCTCCAAGCATCGTGAAGATCAGTTCCAGGTCGGTCATGTGGTCACGCAGGTTGTCCCCGGGGTGTGTCAGCGCCTTGTGGTCGCGATACTGCGCCGGAGTCATGCCGAAGGTGGCCTTGCTGATCTCGGCGGTGAGAATGGCGTATTCGGCCTGCTCCCTGACCCCGCGTTTTTTCCATTCATCGGTCAGTTCGTCGCGCACCGCGATGCCGCGCATGCGCTTTTCGATCCACGCCTCGGAGTAGCCCTTCTGCCGGTAGATTTCCTTCATGCGTTGTGAGGCCAGTTCGGGGTTCTCGATCTCCTGCAGGCGCTCATAGCCAACCTTCGCCAGCCAGCGTTTGAACGGCTCGGCCTTCGGCGACGAGACGGACTGGATGAGGCGGAGGATTCCCTCGGCCGGCCAACATTGTACTTTCTGCGGGCCGCCGGGCGTCTCGAACACCAGCCCAAGGGGGGGTACAATCTGTCCCCCCCCTTTGAACGCCTCGTTCAGGGACGGCTCGCGCTTGCGGAGTTTCTTCAGATAGTCCGATGGATTGGCGGAGTCCGTCAGCACGCCGATAACGTCAACGATGGCGAAATACCATTTCTGATCCGCCTCGTTCCACACCCGGCGGACTTGCTTCTGCTCGAATAAGACCAGATTATTCATGGTACGATTCCTCGCCCCTCCCAGGGGGACGCTGCCCATGCTTTCGGATCATGTTCCCGCCTTGCCCGCCGCCGCCGCCGGCGCGCAAATGTTGTGACGCATGACACGGGTCACGATACTTGGTCAACGGGCGGGGGACAAGGAAAAAGTGCGGAGTGCGGAGTTCGCAGTGCGGAGCGAACGGCGACAACGGCAACGGCGGTTACATGTTTCAGGTTTCAAGTTTTAGCCATGCGTTTTCAGCGTCCTCCGCGGTAAATAGGCCCCGGCGGGGCGAAGCAGATCACCGGAACAGTTCCTCCGCCCCGTCCGGGGCGGATATGTTGAAACACGACCTTCTCCACGGGTTGCGCACCGTCCGCATGGCGGCCGGTGCTTCACCCGCGGCTACATTGCGCCGCCCCGGCGGGGCGGTTGAGCCGCCGTTCCTCCAGCCTCCCCTGGCACGGCCCGCCCCAGGCGGGACGGCAAGAATGCCAACCCCCAGGGGGGTGGCATCCTTGGCATTCTTGGCACTCTTGGCATTCTTGAAACGGCAACGGCATCCCCCAGCAGTGCTGGGGGCTTTAACTGCCACAACCTGTAGTGTACCCCCCTCGCTTCTGCCACAAGCAGGTTTCCTGCCCGACCCAAGAGCGCCAAGGGCGCCAACTTCCAGGGGTTGGCGCTCTTGGCGTTCTTGGCGTTCTTGGCGCTCTTGAATCCGCCTGAGGCGGTGTTTTGTCATTCTGGCTTGCCGTTTGATTCGTCATTCGGATTTCGTCATTCGTCATTCAAGAAAAACGCGGCGGTTCCGGAGAACCGCCGCGCTAAGTCGAGTATTCCCCGACGCTTCCGCGTCGGGCTTGATATAAGGTTTTACTTCTTGCCTTTTTTCGCCGGCTTCTTCTTCTCGGCATCCTTGGCGGCAATCTGGGCGGCCGCAAGGCGCGCGATCGGAACACGGAACGGAGAGCAGGAAACGTAGTTCATGCCGGCCTTGTGGCAGAAGTGGATGGATGCCGGGTCGCCGCCGTGCTCGCCGCAGATGCCGACCTTCAGATTCGGCCGCGTGGCGCGCCCGCGCTCGATGCCGATCTTGATGAGTTCGCCGATGCCTTCCTGGTCGAGCGTCTGGAACGGATCGACCGGCAGGATCTTCTTCGCGAGGTAATCGGGCATGAACGCCCCGATGTCGTCGCGCGAGAAGCCGAAGCCCATCTGCGTCAGGTCGTTCGTGCCGAACGAGAAGAACTCGGCCGCCTCGGCCATCCGGTTGGCCGTCAGCGCCGCACGCGGTATCTCAATCATCGTGCCGACCAGGAAGTCCAGTCTCCTCAGATTGAACTTCGCCAGCACCTCGGCCTTCACCTTCTTGATGAGTTCCGCCTGGTCCTTCAGTTCCGCGACCACGCACGTGACGGGGATCATGATCTCCGGTATGGCTTTCTTCCCTTCGGCCCGCAGTTCGGCGGCGGCCTCAAGGATCGCACGAATCTGCATCTCGCTCACTTCAGGGTACGTGATGCCGAGGCGCACGCCGCGATGGCCCATCATCGGGTTCGACTCGTGGAGGACCTCGGCCCGCTTCCGCACGTCTTCAAGCGAGATGCCGAGCGAATCGGCCAGTTCCT
>CAYGWP010000554.1:0-4992 GCA_964353455.1 uncultured Anaerolineales bacterium | reverse complement strand
ATCGCCTGCCAGATGAACTCGTGGCCGGCCTGCCAGCCGAGATATGCACATAGGGCGTGGCTCATGTTGTGCGACGCCAGTTTCCGCCGCTGGTGCGCGAGGATGTTATCGACGGGTTCCATGCCCGGGATGGACGGCACGCTGCCGCGGAAGGCGCGGCCATCGACCGGCAGCCGCGCGTACGGCTCGCACGCCACCCAGAGCGGGTCGCGGGCGCGGGCCTCGTCGGGCACGATGGGGACCATGCGGCTGACGACTGCCTCGACGAAGCCGAAGCGGGCGTCGAACTGGGTGCGGCTGACTGGCGGCGGGCCGCCATCGGCCAGGCGCAGGAGTTCGGCCCAGACGAGTTCCCTGAGGATGCGGCCCGCGCCGACGAGGTTCTCGCAGGTGATGACGTCGAGCGGCGCGTGGCCGCCGCGCTCGATCCGCCGCGCGATGCCGCGGGCGAGGGCCGGGGCCACGGCCTCCAGGACCCGCACGCCGACGGCCGTCGAGACGAGCGCTGCGCCGGCGACCGCTCCGGCCACGGCCTCGGTGTCGCGGGCGTCGATGGCCGAGACGCCGGCGACGGAGACCGCCTCATCGCCCGCGTTGGTGATGTGGTGGACCTGGTACGCGCCGCGGCGGTTGATGGCCTCGACGACGCGCATATCGACCTCTGCAAAGACGGTGCGGTAACCTGCGGCGGCGAAGAGTTCGCCCATGAATCCGCGGCCGATGTTGCCGGCGCCGAACTGGACGGCCGTCGGCGATGGGTCGTTGGATGCGGTCATGGGCGTGTTTCCACCGTAAGAGGTTCGGCGCGGCCCGCCAGTCCGTCGGGCGGGCCGCGCTCAGGTTACTTCGATCACTCCGCGGGGCTGCCGGCGGAAAAGAAAAGGGTCCGGGACCCCTAAAGGCGTTAAGGGTCCTGGACCCTTTTCTTTTCTGGCCGGCACAGCCGGTGGACCAGCGTCTCCATCGCCAGGCGGTCGTTCGGGGATGACTTGGCCTCAAGGTCGGCATCGACGAGGGCCTGGTATGCATCGGCCAGGTGCGCATCGGTGAATGCCGAGAGCGCGCGGCGGACGCGGTCGCGGGCCGGGTACGGCACGGCGGCCGCGTCCATGGCGGCGTCGAGGCCCATGCGCCGGGCCAGGGCCTTCGCCCGCACCAGTTGCCGGAACGTCGGGCGCATGAGGCCGACGATCTGCGGTGCGACCATCCCCTCGGTCCAGAAGGCATCCAGGAGTTCGAGCGCCTTCGGAATCTGCCGCGCGGCTACGGCGTCGCAGAGTTCCCAGACCCGCTCGTGGTGGCCGCGGGCGATGAGGGCGTCAACGTCGGGGGCATCGATCGTCTGGCTGCCGGGGCCGATGTAGAGGGCCAGCATGTCGAGGGCCGACAGAAGCGAGGCGAAGTCTGTTCCGAGATACTCGATGAGCATCTGCGTGGCCGCGTAGGTCAGTCCCTTGTTATAAAGGTCCCTGGCCTCCTTCTGGAGCCAGCGGGGCAACACTCCGGGGTCACGGACCTCACAGCGGACGACGGAGCCGATCTGGGCGGCGCGCTTGGCGAGGTTCGTCGTTTCGTTCCATCCGCCGGCGACCTCCAGGCACAGCGTTCCGACCGGGGAGGGGGCCTCCAGGTACTTAAGGAGCACCTCGCGGTTCTCATCGACGAAATGCTCGGCCTCGCGGATGATGACCAGCCGGCGCGGAGACACGAGCGGCGGAGTCCGCAGTGCATCGAAGACGTCGGCCAGGGCGGCCTCCGGCCCGGCCAGTTCCATGAGGGCCATGCCGGGGTCGGCATCGCCGATCGCGAGTTTCCGCACGTGCCTGCGGCCCTTGTCCATAAGGTAGGGGTCCGAGCCGCGGAGGACGTAAATCGGTTTCGGGTCGCCGGACTCCTTCTCGAAGTCGCTGAGGCGGATGCCGGTCGGCTCTTTCTTCGTTCCGGTGCGGGCCATGGCGCATGCCGTTCTACGATATGGCGGGCGGGAATGCAACCGTCGAGTGCGGAGTGGGGAGTGCGGAATGCGGAGTGAACGGCTGGAAAAACGCGGAGCACGGAACTCGGAGCGCGGAACAAACAATTAAAGTGCTCTAATTGTTACGAGCGCGGGCCGATGCGGTCGAAGCCGCAAAGCGGCCGCAGGACCTCCGGCACGACGACCGACCCGTCGGCCTGCTGGAAGTTTTCGAGGATGGCGACGAGGGTGCGGCTCATGGCGATGGCGGTGCCGTTGAGGGTGTGGACGAGTTCGGGCTTTGTGCCGCGAGCGCGGCGGAAACGGATGCCGAGGCGGCGGGCCTGGTAATCGGTGCAGTTGGAGGTGGATGTGATCTCGCCGAACTCTCCGGCGTCTCCGCGGCCGGGCATCCAGGCTTCCAGGTCGAACTTGCGGTACGCCGGGCCGCCCAGGTCGCCGGTCGCGATGTCGATGACGCGGTACGGGATGCCGAGGCGCTGATATATGCCTTCCTCGATTCTGAGGATTTCCAGGTGCATGGCGTCGGAGTCTTCGGGCCGGGTGAATGCGAACATCTCTACCTTTGTAAATTGGTGGACGCGATAGAGGCCGCGGCTTGCCTTTCCATAGGCGCCGGCCTCGACGCGGAAGCAGTGGCTGACGCCGCCGATCCTGAGGGGCAGCCGGTCGCCGTCGATGATCTCATCCATCAAGAGGCCCCCCAGCGTGATCTCGGCCGTGGCGATGAGGCCCAGGTCGAACCCCTCGATGCGGTAGATTTGCGATTCCTCGCCGCGCGGATTGAACCCGCACCCCTCCAGCACCTTCATCTTCGCCATGTCGGGCGTCTCGTACAGGTCGAACCCCTCGCGCCGCAGCGTCTCCAGGGCCAGCCGCGCAAGGGCCAGTTCAAGCAGCACCATCTCGTTCTTGAGGAAGTAGAAGTTCGACCCGGTGACCTTTGTGGCGCTGTCGAAGTCCAGGAGGCCGAGCGCCTCGGCCGTAGCGACGTGGTCGCGGGGCTTGAAGGCGAACTTGGGGATGCCGCCCCAGCGGCGGAGTTCCTTGTTGGCCCGCTCGTCCGGGCCGACGGGGGAATCGGGGTGCGTCAGGTTCGGGATGCGGGACTGCTCGGCCCGGAGTTCCGGCTCGACGGCGGCAAGGCGGACCTCGGCCTCGGCGATGCGGTCCTTCAGTTGTCCGACCTCGTCGATGAGGGTCTTGCGGCCGGCCTCGGGCGTCCCATTCGGCCGGCTCAGGGCAGACTTGGCGACCTGGGCGCTCAGGTCCTTGCGCCGGCCGCGGAGGCGGTCGATCTCGACGATGAGGGCCGACCGCTCATCGGCCAGGCGGAGGACCTTATCGACATCGACCTTCATGCGGCGGTTTTCGATGTTGCGGCGGACCTCGTCGGTCCGCGTGCGGATGGTTTCCAGGTCGAGCATAGGGGCCTTTCGCGTAAGGGCGTTTGTCGGATGTGGGTATTGTGCCGAAAGTGGCGAAGGGTTGCAAGACCAGCGTTGGAATGTATTGGCGGAGCCACAGGTCAGCCTGTACGATGGGACAGGTAATTGTTACCTGGACCAGGCGTAAGCGATGAGAAACTCACAGCACATGTCATCGGGCTTTGTCGTCTGCATCAACAACTCGGGCTATCCAGCCTCGCTGGAGTTACACAAGATATACCGCGTTCTGCCGGACGAGGACGCGGCGGCAGACGGCGACATCAGGGTGGTGGACGAGAGCGGAGAGGACTATCTCTATCCCGCGTCCCGTTTTGCTCCAATCAAGGTTCCCCGCGCGGTCGAGAAGTCCCTGCTCCACACATCCTGATGGCCATGTATCTGGTTTCATGTTTCGCCCCGCCAGGGGCAGACCAGCCCTGCGGGCCCCCAAAATGGGTGTCCAGTTTCACCGGGATCAGTAAGCGCTGGCGCACCGTAGTGTCGCGGCGCTTGCATGGCACGCGCGGGCGGGTACAATGGCGGAGACGGAAAAAGTGCGAGGTCGCATCCATGCCGGCCAATCTGACGCCGATGTATCGGAAGGCCGAGGAGTCGTTCCGCCAGGCCAAGACCGCCGCCGAGAAGATCGCGGCCCTGGAGGAGATGTACGCCACCATCCCCAAGCACAAGGGCACCGAGAAGATGCAGGCGGACATCAAGCGCCGCCTGTCCAAGTTCCGCGAGGCCGCGGAGCAGGGCAAGGGCCGCGGCGGACTCGACATCTTCCACGTCGAGCGGCATGGGGCGGGGCAGTTCGTCCTCATCGGCACGCCCAACTCCGGCAAGAGCGCACTGGTGGGTGCGCTGACGAAGGCCCACGTGACGGTTGCGCCGTATCCGTTCTCGACCCACGCGCCTGTGCCGGGGATGATGCCGTTTGAGGACATCCAGATTCAACTGGTCGATATGCCGCCGGTGACGGCCGATGGGTTTGTGCCGGGGATGACGGGGGCGGTCCGCGCGGCCAACGGCCTTCTGGTGTGCATCGACCTTTCGGAGGATGTGCTGGGGCAGGTGGATGTGTGCTTCGGCGTGCTGGAGGGCCGCGGCGTGGTGCCAGTGGGCAAGCCGATCCCGGAGGGGGGCGCGGCCATGAAGATGTTCCTGGTGGGGACGAAGTTGGACCTGCCGGGGGCGGCCGAGAACTTCCAGGCCCTGAAGGGACTGGTCGCCGCGGCGACTCCGATGGCGGCCACGAGCGCACAGACGTGGCAGGGCCTGGGCGAGGTGCCGCGAGGGTGTTTTGAGTTGCTCGACGTGGTCCGCATATACAGCAAGGAGCCGGGGAAGCCGGCGGACATGAAGGCCCCATTCGTCCTTGCGCGCGGCAGCACGGTGCTGGACCTTGCGGCGGCAATCCATAAGGACCTTGCGCAGAACCTGAAGCGAGCCCGCATCTGGGGCGTCGGCCAGTACGAGGGCGCCCCCGTGCAGCGGAACCACGTGCTGTCGGACCGCGACGTGCTGGAGTTGCACGTGTGAACGAGGTGTTTCACCCTTGACCCGTGGGGCAGGGCGGGGGTACACTGC
>CAYGWP010000553.1:0-12014 GCA_964353455.1 uncultured Anaerolineales bacterium | reverse complement strand
ATCCTCCTGATTGGCCGTTCCAGACCCGCCTCCCACGGGCCTCGGCACGTCCTACCATCCTTCATCGGCCAATCAGGCACTGCAACTACGGTCATGCACCCGACGGATTGTTCAGCACGGTCCGTGCCGCAGGGTCGCGGGAAGTCCTTGCCCCTGGACGCGCGACTGGATAACCTGTCGGCATGTGGCGAGGCGCGATTCCGGAGGAGATGCCGAAGCCGGCAGGGAAAGGAGAAACCATGTTGCGCTCCGCAGTTTCCATGATTGCATGTCTTGCGGTCGTTGGGGCGGGCGGGTTGTGCGCGGCAGGCGACCTTGAGGTGGGGGACTTTAAGTTCGATGGGCCGCTGGGTTGCGGCGGGGCCAAGATCGAGAAGGTCGCCCGGAACCACTTTAAGATCACCCTCGGCCACGCCCCCGAGCACGAGGGCTGGGCCAACATGGTCCAGTTCCAGATCCTGCGCAACGCACGCGGCAACGACCTGAAGGTCACTGCCGAGTTCACCGGCTTCACCCAGTACTCCTTCCACGACTACTCGTATTCGTGGTCGTACGACGGGAAGGACTGGCGGCCCATCCGCTGGCAGAACACTTCCAGGAAAGACGGCGTCGAGACGGGGTCGATGGTCTTCCCGACGTTCGAGCAGGACACGGTCTGCCTGGGGCACCAGGTGCCGATGTCGTATGAAGATATGGTCGCGCTTATTGAGAATTGGAAGAAGAACCCGGCTGTCAAGGCGGTGACCGTCGGCCGGTCGCTGGGCGGGCGGGACATGTACCGGCTGGAGATCACCGACCCGAAGGGCACGCCGCCGCGCATCGAGCGGTGGGTCCACTACTTTGCGAACCAGCACCCCGGCGAGCACAACTCGCAATGGCGGATGGCGGCGATGATCGACTGGCTCCTGGGCGGCGAGGGGGCCGACGCCCGCGGGCGGTTCATCTGCCACTTCATCCTCATAATGAGCCCCGACGCCCCGTCGCACGGTTGGTACCGCGTCAACGCTCAAGGCATTGACATGAATCGCAGTTACTCATCCACGGGCGCCAACCCCGCCCAGGGCCACGAGCCGTACCTCTGGCAGAAGGACCTGGAGTCTCTGATGGCCGGCGACTGCCCCGTGACGACCGTCTGGAGCATGCACACCTGGCCGGGGGCGGTTGACCCGAACATCAGCCCCGGACCGGAGATCGGGACGGCCGTCGGTCCCGCGACGGACTTCGCGGCGATCCTGGCGCGCTACGACCCGGAGCACGCGCTCATCAAGCCGCTGAAGATCGATGAGCGTCCGCGGAAGTTCCCCTCGAAGCCGTGGACCCCGCCGCCGCCCGACAGGAAAATCGAGCCGAAGACCGGCGGTGCGTGGGGCTCCGGCCCGGGCCTTCAGTTCGGCGTCACGCACGTCCTGTGCGAGGGTAGCGCGGCCCTCGTCACGAAGAAAGAGAACCTGCATTCGGGCGTCGTCATCATCAAGAGCCTGGCCGAGTACTACAAGGGCACGAAGCCCGCGCCGCGGGCGAACCAGTAGGCGGTTTGCGTCCCGGCGGCGGCCAGGTATGATGCCGCGCGGCGCACGTAAGGCGGCGGTCATGGCGAGCATGGCGGAAATCAGGGCGGTGGCCGAGCGGATCGGTCGTGAGTTCCGGCCCCGCCGCGTCATCCTCTTCGGCTCGTACGCCTGCGGCAAGCCTACCGCCGATTCGGATGTGGATTTGCTGGTGATAATGCCGCTGAGGAGCGACCCGGTCTATAAGTCCGTGGAGATCGCGCTGAAGGTGCGGCCGGGGTTCCCGATGGACTTGCTTGTGCGCACGCCTGCGGCAGTCCGCCGCCGCGTGGCCATGGGCGATTACTTCATGCGAGAGATCCTTCAGAAGGGCAAGGTGCTTTATGCTTCCGATGACCGGCGAGTGGGTGGCCAAGGCGGAAGAGGACTTCGACGTCCTGGAACGCGAGTGCCGCGCGCGAAAGAATCGCAGTCTTAACGCCATCTGTTTCCACGCTAGCAAAGCGTTGTTGCATCCTACGAATTCTGTATAGGAAACTATTCCATGGCTAGACCCGCGCAAGTTCTTTTCCAATCCGGTGGAAGAGGTGTCATCGTATTTGCCGGTCAGTCCCAGCCCGCCGCCGCTATCCGGGCCGACACGCTCAGACGGTTCCACGACTTGGCGAAGTCTATTGCCCGTGGCGTCCGAGACGGAGACACACAGACCCGCCAATTCCGCGAGGCCGCATACGATCTTCACCAGGAGTTGGCGACCCTGCTTCTGGCTCTTCAGGACTCCGGCCTCAAGCACGGGTATCCCCTCAAAGACAATCTCAGGATAAGTGGCACAGCCGAATTTGTCTTCCCCGAGGATCGCTAGCCCATCGCAGCCTGCGGGGAGTTTTGTGGAACTCTCGGGGCGAGCAGGCGTCGAAAGAAGTAACGGCGCCCCGGGTTCCAGGCGTGCGCCTTCGACTCGCCTTTGCCAGGGAGGCACTCATGGTTGCGGCACTCCGACACCACCGCCGAGCGGCGGCCATGTGTGCCTTCCTCGCACTCGTCTTGCCGGGGATACTCATCTCGCGTGCTTCCGCCGAGGCACCCGTGCCGGCCATCGCGCTGACCGGCAAGGCCGTTACCCTTGACTCATCGCCCGTGCCCGGCGTGAAAGTAACGTTTACGAGTCACATGCCGGGCGCGGCCGCCGGCACTTGGTCGGCCACGACGGGGGCCGACGGCAGTTTCAGCGTTGCGGTGCCGGCATCTGCCGCCCGGTCGCCGAGCATGTCTGTGGAAGACCCGCCCGGCGGCAAGTTTGTCTTCTGCGGCGCTGTGGGCGCACCCCAGGTCTCGATGTTCGCAGAGGTCCCCAGCCCGATCACCCTGATCTTCGCCCGCGGCCAGTCGAAGGTCTGCGGCGCGGTGTCGGGAGCGAGCGGCGAACCCGTCCCGGGCGCGACCGTCACGCTGGGCCTCGCGCACCAGGCCCGCGGGTCCGTGCACTGGAGGCGGACCGCCACCACCGACAAGCAGGGCAGGTACGAGATCGCCAACCTGGCCGCGGGGCGGTACGTGGTCACCGAGGTCGAGCCGCCCGCCGGGCAGCCGCTCATCCGCTTGAGCACCTGGAAGCCCGGGGGCGTGCGCACCGTGGACCTCGGCGACAGTGCCACGAGCGAAGAGAACTTCCGGCTGCCGGCCGGCGCGCGGCTGATGGGGCGGGTCCTCGACGAGACCGGCAGGCCCGTCGCCGGGGCGGCCGTCTCGTGCAGCCTCGACGAGGCCACAGAGGAAGGGCCGCGCAACATGTATCAGATGTCCGGCCAGTGGTACTCCGGCCAGGCCACGACCGATGCGGCGGGCCGCTACGTCCTGGGCGGACTCACCAAGGAAACGTACCGCGTGACCATCCGGCCGCCCGCGGGAAGCGATGCCGCGCCGGCCGCCCTGCGCGGCATAAGCGCGCCGGACTCCGGCGACATGACGCTCCAGGACGCAACCCTCTACAAGGGCGGGAAAGTCGTCGGCCTCGTGGTCGGCCCGGACGATAAGCCGCTGGCCGGGGCGGAGGCGTCCGTGCCGGTCGCTTCCTCGCGGCGGGGCGATGACCGCCAGAGCGCCGCCACCGATGCCGCCGGCAAGTTCGTCCTGGCCGGCCTGCCGACCGGCAGGTACGCGGTGACCGTTACTCCGCCGGCCGGTTCCGCATGTTGCGAGCAGGAGTTCGATAGTGTGCCGGTCATCGGCGGCCTTGCGCTGGAGCAGCGTCTGAAGATGCCCGCAGGGGCGACTGTCTCGGGCACGGTGGTCGGCCCGGACGGGGCGCCCGTGGCCGGCGCAACGATATACACTTCCTTCGGATACACGCACGGTCCGCGGACGGTCACCGATGCGAGAGGGCAGTTCAAGGTCACCGGGCTTCCGTCCGGCCTCAAGCAGGCGGGGCGTGATCCTCGGTCGGCGAAGATGACCATCAGCGCTGCGCCGCCGGAGTCGGCGCCTACTCTGATGGGCGCGAACATGCCGCTTAAAGACCTTGCGGCCGGAAAGACGTCGGAGGTCGCCATCCGCCTTGAGGCCGGCGCCGCCGTCACCGGCCTGGTGACCGGCACCGATGGGAAGCCGGTGTCGGGTTGCCGGGTCAGCGCGTTTCAGACTCTGGGCCGCGGCGGCGGGTACTCCGCATCGGCGGTCACGTTGACGGGCGCCGACGGGCGATATGTTCTTGGGCAGGTCCCTCCCGGCAAGTGGCAGATAGGCGCCGCGCCGCCGGCGGGGCGGAACCTGATGCCGCAGGCGTCCGCCGTGAAGATTCTGGCCGCCGGCCGGACGGAGACTGTTGACATCGCACTCAAGGGCGGGGCACTGATTACCGCCCGCGTCGCGACCGCCACGGGCCAGCCGGTTGCCGGGGCGTCGCTTCGCCTGGAGACCGGCCGCGATGCCCAATCGCTTTTCCTGCCGGGCATGGAACAGGGCGGCCGCACGGCGTTCACCGATTCCACCGGCCAGTTCCGCTTCGACAGCGTGCCCCCCGGCACGCACAAAGTCCAGTGCGAGCCGCTTGATCCGAGGCTCCTTGTCGAGCCTGCGGAGGCGAAGGTTGCGGGCACGGCCGCGCAGCAGGTCCAGATGGTGGCGCGCCTCACGGGGTCGATCCGCGGCACGGTCCGCGATGCGGCGGGCGGGCCGGTGGGCGGCGAGTTCCTCTTCATGCGCCTCGACCGGCCTGAGGCCGACGCCAAGACGCAGGGGCCGACGGCCTACCCCGATGCCGAAGGGCGGTTCCGCTTCGCCAGGGTCCTGCCCGGCAAGTACAATCTGATTGTGATTGTCAACAAGCGCGGCACGGAAAAGAACCTTGCGGCCCCGACGCCGGCCAAGGTCGCGGTTGCCGAGTTGCGCGAAACCACGGTTGACATCAAGGTCCCCGCGAAGTAGAACTGTGCGGCAGGCATGATCATGATAAGGAGCGGCCCATGAGTAGAACAAGTGGAAATATCGGCATAGCCCTGGCGGCGGCCGTCGCGCTGGCCGCGGGGCTCTCGCTGGTCCGGGCCGACGTGGCAACACCCCGGCCCCAGTGGACCATGGTGCGGATGGAGAGCGAAAGCGTCAACATCACGCTCGGCGAGAAGAGGGTTGCCGTCGTGGCCGTCTTCAATATGTACAACGAGGGCAAGGCCGGCCCGGTCCGCATGGGCTACCCGGTGGGGGCGTTCGAGACCGACCTCCATGACTTCACCGTGACGGTGGATGGGCAGCCGGTCGGGAACATCCGGACCGAGGGCGGCGAGGCCGCCTCCGGCGCAGGGCCTGCCGCGCAGGGCCGCCCAGGCCGCAGCGACGGCAAGTCGGCAGGCGCCGCCCCCGCCCCCGCCGCAGAACCCTATCGCTTCGAGGGGCCGTACAAGCAGTGGAAGGTCTTCGACGTTGACATGCAGGAGCACGCCCCGCGAACTATCAAGATAACTTATTGGGTCGAACCGGCCCGCGTCAAGGACGCCGAGCGCGGCGACCTCCTCCACTACACCTACACGCTGAGGACCGGCGCGACATGGAAGGGCAGGATCAGCCAGGCCGTCGTGAGCGTGACGCTCGACGGCGTTGCGCCCGACCGCCTGGTGCGCGTGGTCCCCGCCGGCGAGACACGCGCGCAGGACGGCAAGTCTCTGGCGTGGACATTCCGCGACTTTAAGCCCGCCAGCGACATCGAGATCACCTTCCGCCCCTCCGACCCCCTTCGCACAGCCGCTGCGCCGCGGACGCCGTGAACTTCTCGGTGCTTTCTCCGGCCTTCCGTCATGGAGGCCCGTGATGTTGCGTAAACTCGTCTTGATGGCTTTCCTCTGTATGCTGCCGGCGCCCGCCTTGTGCGCAGAGGGGCTCGGCGCTCTGGCGCCCGAGGTAGATCGCCTGGCAAAGGAGGTCGAGCCCAAGGTGATCGCGTGGCGGCGCGATATCCATCAGAACCCCGAGTTGGGCAACCGCGAATTCCGCACGGCCAAGGTTGTAGCCGAGCATCTGGGGCGCCTGGGGCTGGACGTGAAGACCGGCGTCGGGCACACCGGGGTTGTCGGGATCCTGAGGGGCGGCAGGCCCGGCGCGGTCGTCGCCTTGCGAGCCGACATGGATGCGCTGCCTGTCACCGAGACCCTCGACCTGCCTTTCAGGTCCCGGGTCAAGGTCGAATACGAAGGCAGGCAAACGGGCGTGATGCACGCGTGCGGACATGACGCCCACGTGGCCATCCTGATGGGCGTCGCGGAAATTCTTGCCGCGCTCAAGCCGCAGATTCCGGGGACGGTCAAGTTCATCTTTCAGCCGGCGGAGGAGAGCGCCCCGCAAGGCGAGGAAGGCGGCGCGGCGCTGATGATCAAGGAGGGCGCGCTCGAGAGCCCCAAGCCGGACGCCATCTTCGCCCTCCACCTCAGTTCCAACCACCACGCGGGCCAATTGGCGTACCGCCCCGGTCCGTGCATGGCGTCATCTGATAAACTGCATATCACGGTCAAGGGCCGGCAGACGCACGGCGCTTCGCCCTGGGGCGGCGTGGACCCCATCGTGGTTGCATCCGAGATCGTGCTCGGGCTCCAGACCATAGTCAGCCGCCAGATGAACATCGCCAAGGAACCTGTGGTGGTCACGATCGGCAGCATCCGTGGCGGCAACCGCCACAATATCATTCCGGCCGAAGTAGAGATGGAGGGCACCATCCGCGCGTTCAACGAGGAGATGCGCGGGGAGATGCACAGGCGGATCAAGCAGACGGCCGAGATGATCGCCGCGAGCGCCGGCGCCGTCGCCGAGGTTGATATAAAAAGAGGTTACGAGGTGTCGGTGAATGACGAGCGGCTGACGGAGAAGATGCTGCCCACCCTCAAGCGGGTTGCCGGCGAGAGGAACGTCATCCTTATCGAGAAGTCCACCGGGGCGGAGGACTTCTCTTGCTATCAACAAAGGATACCCGGGTTCTACTACAACCTGGGCGTGACGCCGGCCGACGTGGACCTCAAGAAAGCGGCCGCCATCCACTCAGACAAGTTCTTTGTCGATGAGACCGCGCTGCTGCTTGGTGTTCGCTCCATGGCGAATCTGGCGGTCGATTTCCTGGAGGCGCAGGCGGCCAAGTAGGCGCGTCCGGGCTGTGCTCTGCTGTTATCCCTCTCCCCTTGCGGGAGAGGGTGGCCGAAGGCCGGGTGAGGGGTTGCCGCGGCTCGCCCCCTCACCCCCAACCCCTCTCCCACGAGGGGAGAGGGGTGAACGGCACACCTCCCACTGTGACTCTACGCCTTGCCGCCGTCCTTCTCCTGCCGGAAGATCTCCCAGAAGACGATCCACGGGTCCAGCAGGTAGTCGCCGCCCTGGTCGATGATGCGGAACAAGAAGTGCGTGTGCTGATGCGATCCGACATAGACCCCCGCGGTGGTGGCGTAGGGCGTGCCGGCCTTGAGCGGCGTGCGCTCCGGCACCAGCAGTTTGATGAGGTGATGGCTCTGGAGCCACCACTCGGACCCGTCGGGCCACCGCCGCACGCCGCGCCAGCGGTTGTTGTTGTAGAGGGAGTCGGTTGAGTTGAAGTAATACTGGTCGTCGAACGAGATGGGGGCCGACAGCACCGTCCCCGCCTTCATGTTGATGTCGAGGCCGCAGTGGGCCGACGTGCCCCCGTAGGGGCCCATCCAGCAATCCTCGCCGTTATAACAGTCATGGATGTCGATTCGTCCGGCATCGTTCGGATACCAGGGCTTCATCGGTTCCGGGCAGATCGGAAGGCCCGCCTCCTGGACGGCGAACCGGGCCTTGTGCGCGGGCTGGCACACCAGGCCCCCCAGCCAGTCCTTTTCGAGCATGAAGCCGCCGGCCTCCTTAAAGGCGCAGGCGGCGGCGTCGAACCACAGACGCACCCCGTCGATCTCCCACGGCTCGTAGAAACTTGCCTGGGTGCCCACCTCGCGCCGCAGGTGGTGCTCTTTGCCGTTGACGCGGATGTCGCAGTCGAAGGCGTAGGCCGAAATGCCGCGCGTCCGCTGCGTGACCTCGGCCGAGGTCCCGATGAGCATCATCTCCCACGCCCGCCCATCCCGCAGGATGAATCGCAATGTGTCGTTATGATTGAGGCCCAGCGGGGTGAGCGTGGGCTTCGACTTGCGCTCCATGGCCTTGCCTTTCTTCTGCTCCTGCCCGCCGGCCGCGCGCCCGATGGCAGGCGCCGCCATCGCGGCCGCCGAGATCGCCGCCAGGCCCCGAATGAACCCGCGGCGGCTCAGGCCGCGCGCAGCCGTCTCGTCCGGTTGTCGCCCGTTGCCGACTTTCTCGCATCTTGCCATTGGTGCGGCCTCTCGTATGACGGCCTTAGACTTGTTATCTGCGCGGCAGGTCGGGAGATCCGCCGCGCAAGAGCGAGCGTTGCCCCGTTACGGGCTATTACTTCCGCTGGTACACCCGCTTCCCGCCCAGCCACGTCTCGCGGACCTGGATGTCTTTGACCTGGTCAAGGGGGCACATCATAATATCTCTATCCAGAATAATGAAGTCCGCAAGTTTCCCCGTCTCCAGGCTCCCCTTGTCTTTTTCGGTGAATGTGAGATAGGCGTTGTTGGCGGTGTAGAACCTGATGGCCTCCTCGCGCGTCAGGTACTGCTCGGTGTGAAGGGGCTGGTCGGTCCAGCGCGGCTGGCGCACCAGCGTGGTCCACATGCCGAGGAACGGATTGTACGGGTTGATGGACCGCATGCTGCCGAGTTTCTGCATGTGGTCCGACCCGCCTCCCACCACCACGCCGCGGTCGAAGAGCGTCCGGTACGGCTGGAAGTACGCGAGGCGCTGGTCGCCGAAGTGCCGCCTGAGGACCGCCCCGTCCAGGTACAGCCACGCGGGCTGCATGTCGGCGACGATTCCGATCGTGCGCATCTTTTCGATTGCCTCGGCACTCATGAAGTTCGAGTGCGAGATGCACGGCCGCTGGTCGCGGACGGGCATGTCGCGGCTGACGGCCTCGTAGGCGTCGATCAGGGCGTGGACCGCGCCGTCGCCCACCGTGTGGGCGGTCGGCTGGAGGTCGTTCTGCATCACCAGCCGCGCGATCTTCTGGAGCCGGTCGGCCGGAATGAAGAGGATGCCGCGATACTCCGGGTCGGTGATCGAGTAAATCTGGCTGACGCCCCACGGCTCCCGCATGTACGCGCTGCCGGTCAGCATGCCGCCGTCCAGGAACACCTTGACGCCCTTCAGCCACAGCATGTTGTCGTAGCGGCGCAGGGGATGGCGGGCGGCGCGGAGGATGCCGGCCTCGATCTCTTCCCACGGGGCCTCGGCGTTCACGTAGTAGGTGAGGAACACGCGGCACGTAAGTTCGCCCCGGTCTTTCATGCGCTGGAACAGGGCGATCATATCGTCCGACGTTGATCTATCAGTGATGCCCGTGATGCCGACTCCGTTGTATGCGGCCATGAGCGCCCGGAGGCGGTCGTAGCGGTCGGCATCGGTCGCCTTCTTGCCGGAGGACCTCGACTTGATGAACCGGCCGCAGTTGCGGAGGATGCCCGTCGGTTCGCCGGTGGCCGGGTCGGTCTCGACCTTGCCGGTCTTGCCGTCGGTGATGCGGAAGTCGCGGTCGATGCCGCTCAGTTTCAGGGCGAGCGAATTCAAGGACGCATCCGGCCCCGTTCGGAAGGCGACCGGGTGGTTCGGGGCAGCCTCGTCCAGTTCCTTTCGCGTCGGGAACCGCGGCTCGCGCAGGCGCGTGATGAAGACCTGCTGAATCGTGATCCACTCGCCCGGCGGCAGGACGGCGGCGCGCGACCGCACGTATGCAAGGATGTCGGCCACCGTCTCCATCTCGGGCACCGGGTGATCGAATTCGTACATGGCGGCCCCGAGGGCGTGGACGTGCGAGTCGATGATGCCCGGCATGACCGTGCGGCCGGCGAGGTCGATCCGTTCCGTTGCCGGGCCGGCGAGTTTCAGGACCTCGTCGCTCGTGCCGACGGCGACGATCCGGTCGCCCCGCACGGCCATCGCCTCGACGATCTGGAACCGGCCATCCACGGTCAGTATCTTGCCGTGATGGAGGATGAGGTCGGGCGGCATCGCCGCATCCGTCGCGGCGGCGGACGCAAGCAGCGGCAACAGCATGAGCAGCGCGGCCATCGGTCTTTCTCCTTCATCGCCCGCCCGGTGCCGGCGGGGCATCGACAGGATAAAGCGCAGCGCCCTTGAACACAAGCCGCTGGCATCCCGGGCACGCGCCGGGTAATATAGTCGTGCCGGTCGCGTCGGCGGGAAACGAGGGCGGACCTGAGGGAGGCGCAAGCCATGAGTTCCAATTCGATGATGCGTCGGGAGTTCCTGAAGACGGTCGGCCTGGGCGCGGCGGCGCTCGGCGCGACGCGCCTGCTGCGTGCGGAGGAACCTGGCCCGGCATCCGCGCCTGCCGCCGGAGCGGCCGCGCGGCCGAATATCATATTCATCCTCGCCGATGACTTCGGCATCGACGACACGAGTTGCTACGGCTCCGACCGATACAAGACCCCGAACGTCGATGCCCTTGCCGCGGCCGGCCTCAGGTTCGAGACGTGCTACTGCGCGCCCCTGTGCGGACCCACGCGGTGCGAGTTCAACACCGGCCGCTACGCCTTCCGCACCGGCGGGCTCACGAATCAATCGGCCGGGCGCCCCGTGCCGCAGGACGAGTTCCCCGTCGCCAAGATGCTCAAGCAGGCCGGCTACGCAACCGTCCACGCGGGCAAGTGGCGGCAGATGGGCGGCACGCCCGCCGACTGGGGCTTCGACGAGTACCTGACCGACCCGACGGCCGGCGGCTACTACTGGGTCAAGAGTTACACCAGGAACGGCGAGGTCGTTCAGACTGATAAAGAAGTGTATTATCCTGATGTTATGCACGAGTTCGCCATGGACTTCATCCGCCGCCACCGCGACGGGCCGTTCTTCTGCTACTACGCCACGCACTTGGTGCACTCGCCGATCGTCCGCACGCCCGACAGCGCCGAGGGCGCGGCCGCATCGCTCTATGGCGAGAACGTCGCCTACATGGACAAACTCGTCGGCAAACTGGTCGCCGAAATCGACCGCCTGGGCATCCGCGAGAAGACCCTCATCATCTTCTCCGGCGACAACGGCACCGCCGGCCAGTCGGGTACCATCGGCGGGCGACAGGTCCACGGCGCCAAGGGCTCCATGTGGGAAGGCGGCGCACGCGTCCCCCTCGTCGCCGACTGGAAAGGCGTCACCCCCCAGGGCAAGGTCATCAAGGACATGGTGGATTTTACGGACATGCACGCCACCTTTGCGGAACTCGCCCGCGCCAAGAAGCAGGAAGGCATGACGTTCGACGGGCGTTCGTTCGCCCCGCAACTCCGCGGCGAAAAGGGCAACCCGCGCCAGTGGATCTTCGTACAACTCGGCAACCAGTGGTACGCCCGCGAGCAGGGCTGGAAGTTGAACCACCTCGGCGAACTCTTTGATATGAAAGACGCTCCATTTGTAGAAAGCCTCGTCGCCGCCGACTCGCAGGAACCCGACCCCGCGGCCGCACGCAAGCGCCTGAAGGCCGTCCTCGACGCACTCAACCCCGCCGGCGGCAGGACCGAGCCGCCTCGCGCTGAGAAAGCGCCCAACCGGGCGCAGAAAAAGGCAGGGAAGAAGCAAAAGGCGACCGTATGATCCCGCCGCGCGGACTCCTGACCTGCGCAGCGATTTTCCTTGCGGCCGGGGCGGCCGCGGCACAGCCCGTGCCCGTCCCGAACCCATCGTTCGAGGACGGCACGGACGGCCCCGCCGGGTGGAAGTTGCAGGGCGGCAAGGGAGAGTGGCTCTCCTCCGGCGCCGCCGACGGCAAGCGCGCGGTCGCCGTCACCGGCGCGGGCGACGAATCATCCTTCTGGCGGTGCGATGGCGTTCCGTTCCAGCCTTCCACGGTCTATCGCCTCCGGTTCCAGGCCCGTAGTCTGGGAGCGCGCGGCGGGACGCCCATCACCGGCCCAGCCTTGGCGAACCGCGACC
>CAYGWP010000552.1:0-4092 GCA_964353455.1 uncultured Anaerolineales bacterium | reverse complement strand
ACTACTGGTGCGACCGCCTGGGCCTCATGGTCTGGCAGGACATGCCCAGCGGCGGCGGAGGCGCAAGGAGCGCCGACAAGGAGCAGGACGGCAAGCCCGCCTCCCCGGAACGCGCCAAACAGTTCGAAACCGAACTCCGGGCCATGATCGACGCCCACCGCAACAACCCCTCCATCATCATGTGGGTCGTCTTCAACGAGGGCTGGGGACAGTATGACACGGTGCGACTGGCGAACTGGGTGAAGGAATTCGACCCGACGCGCCTCGTCAATAACGCCTCCGGCTGGGCCGACCGCAAGTGCGGCGATGTTATAGACATGCACAGATATCCCGGACCCGGCGCGCCCGACCCCGAGCCCACGCGCGCCGCCGTCCTGGGCGAGTTCGGCGGCCTCGGCCTCGCCATCCCCAAGCACACCTGGACCGAGAAATCCTGGGGCTACCAGGGCATGGCCGACACCCAGGGCCTGACGAACCGCTACGTGCGGCTCCTGAGGGGCGTGCATGCCCTGAAGGATTCGCCCGGCCTCTCGGCGGCGGTCTATACCCAGACCACCGACATCGAGACCGAGTGCAACGGCCTCATGACCTACGACCGCGAGATCGTCAAGGTTGACCTTGAGACGGCGGCCGCCGCAAACCGCGGCACGTTCCCGCCGCCGCCACAGGTGCGCGACGTTGTGCCGACGGCCCAGAAGGACCCCGTTGCGTGGCGGTTCACCTTCGAGAAACCGGCCGACGACTGGATGAAGCCGGGCTTCGACGATTCGAAGTGGAAGGAAGGCCCCGCCGGTTTCGGCACCGCCGGCACGCCCGGGGCCACGGTCCGCACCCAGTGGCGGACCGACGACATCTGGATCCGCCGCACCTTCGACCTGCCGCAAGGCAAATGGTCGGATCTACAGTTCTTGATGCATCATGACGAGGACGCCGAGGTCTTCCTGAACGGCGTCCCCGCGGCAAAGGCCGGCGGCTACGCGGCCGAGTACGACCTCGTTCCCGTCAGCCGCGAGGCCCGCGCGGCCCTCAAGGCCGGCGGCAAGAACGTCTTGGCCGTCCACTGCCGCCAGACCAAGGGCGGCCAGTACATCGACGTGGGCATCGTCGATATCGCGCCGGCCATGGCGAAGTAGCGGCGGCCGGACATCAGGTGGGCTCAATCTGAATGTTTGCGCGGCTCTTCTCCCGACCCGCCGCGCCGATAGTCAATGCCACGTTGACCTCAACTACGCCGTCGCTTCCGGCCCGTCGGCCGGCAGTTTAAGGTGCGCGTCCAGTTTCTCGTTCTTCTTTATCATCTCGTCCCACGTCACCGGGTTGCCCGTGTACGCCGCCGTGCGGCCGAGGATGGCGGTCATCGTGCTGTTGGCCGATTCCTCGGCGTTGTTGATCGGTTTGCCCGCGAGGACCGCCTCGGCGAACGTCTTTATGTTCGCCACCGCGCCGTCCTTGTAGATGCTGCCGGTCGAGCCGCCGCGGTATCCGCCGGTCTTGGCCAGGATGTTCACGTTCCCGCCGTAGTGGGAATCGAACGTGCCGAGGGTGCCGTACACGCGGCAACATATATCATCATATCGCTGCGTGAACTGGCCGCTCGAGAAGTCCAGCAGCACGTCGTCAGGGTACCAGTACGTGACTACGAAGTGGTCCCAGCAGTCGCCCACGTCGGTCCGGGCCTTCCGGCCGCCCGTGCCGCGCGCCTTCACCGGGTGGCCGCGCAGGAACCAGTTCGCCACGTCCAGTGCGTGGATGTTCTGCTCCACTATGATGTCGCCCGAAAGGGCGATGTCGAAGACCCAGTTCCTTAGGCGCGCCGTCTCCGTCCCGGGCTTGGCGTGTATCCCCAGCCGCCCCGCGTAATAGTACGCCTGGCCGCAGACGGGCTTTCCCATGAGGCCGGCGCATACCTGCTGGAACGCCCCCAGGTAGAACTCGTTTGCGCGGGTCTGGAAATCCACCCACGTGCAGAGTTTGTCCTTCGCCTTCTCGGCCGCCGCCACGATCGCCATCGCCCCCGGAACATCCACGGAAATAGGCTTGGCGATATATGTATGCTTCCCGGCCTCAAGCGCCGCCACCGCCTGCTCGGGATGGAAGTACGGCGGACTCTCAACCGCCACCGCATCCACCTTGCCGCCGGCAAGCAGGGCCTTGTAGCCCTCCAGGCCCGTATAGCGCCGGGCGGCATCCACCGAGAACCTCTCGCCCGCGCCCGTCGCGCGGTCCTTGAAGTAGTCGGCCACCGCCGCAATCTGGTAGGAGCCGTTCTCCTTAAACAGGCTTGCGATCCACCCGCCGCGCCCGCCGCAGCCTATGAGGCCAAGTTGAATCTTCGAGTTGGCCGCAAACCCGCGCGCCGCGCTCGGCGCCACGATCACTATCCCCGCGGCCGCCGCAGCCGCCAGGAACTCACGCCGTCCCATCCCGCGCCTCTCCGTTTCCGACATGGCCGGACCCTTTCTGTTATCTGGCATCTGCCATCTTCTATCTGGAATTTGCAGACGGCCGCCCTCCTACTTCACCGACTTCTCAGGCGGCGCCGGATACGCGGGCTCCGAGTCCGGCCCGCGCTCCGCCGGCGGCACGGCGGGTTGCGGCTTCCCGCCGCCCGCCGGGGCCGGCGCGATCGGCCCCATCGACTTCGGCCTCAGCCACCGGATCTTATCAACCATGTAATAATCATCTTTCCTCGACAGGTCAAACAGGAAGAGCATCGGCCCCTGCCTCAGCATCAGTTTCGGCCGGTCCTCATCGCGGTCAATCGCCTCCCAGAACAGGATGGCATTGGCCCCCATCATCTGCCGCATCGTGCGCGACTTCGGCGAAAGAAGTTGATTGAGGAAGTCTCCGAGGGCAACCTGCGCCGCCCCCGTCGGACTCCACACCAGTTGCCTCAGGACGATCGGCTGCTGCGTCCCCGGTTTCGGCTCGCTCCGCCTCCAGGTGGCGACCTCGTTGTACTGCTCTTCCTGGATCGGCGCCGCCGGGTCAAGTTCCTGGAGCAACTCCGCCGCGCGCCGGGCCAGCACGTCCTTGTGCGGGCCGAACACCTCGCCCCAGATCCGCGCGGCCTCGGCGAAGACCTGCGCAGGCTCCAGATCCTCGGCCTGGGTCGTCAGTTTGTCGTAAAAGCGGGCGGAGTACTGCTTGTACAGCCTCTCGAACTCCCGCTGCGTGTCCGACTTCAGCCCCACCGCCGGCGACTCTGTCCACCGGTCCTCCCGTTGGGGCGGCGGGGCCGCCGGTTTCACTGCGGCAGGCCCGTCGCGCGGCCGCTCGACGATCGCCCCGGCCGGCCCGGCCGCCATGCACATCGCCAGCCACCCCGCCGCCGTCCAGACGGCGCACCGGCCACATCGCCCCGCGAAGACCCGCGATCTCGCCGCCATTCCCCACCCCGATCTTCCCGGAATGTTACCAGCCCTGCCCACCAACGCAAGCGATATGGCGGCACATTTCCCCGCCGCGCCCGGTCGCCGCGCCGCCACTTGCGCGGCCGTCGCTACTACAGCCCCACTTAGCGCGGCGGGTCTCCCGACCCGCCGCGCAAACCGCGTTCTCGACCGCGCCAACGCGGCTTCATCGCGCGGTGGCTCCGGAGACCCACCGCGCGAGGGCCTATCAGGAGACCCACCGCGCGAGGGCCTAAGTGGCGCTGTAGTGTTACTTTGCCTCCGGCGGCTTCTCGCCCGCGGGCTGCGGCCGCGCGGGGATGCCCTGGAGGATGGTCTTGGCCTCCTCGGGCGGAATCTCACGGATGTAGATGTTCCTGAACCTCGGCTCGCCGCCGTGCGTCTGGAGTTCGATCTGCTCAACCGGGTAGATCGGCTTCTCGCGCTCCCAGTAGTTCTCCAGCACCACGTTATCGACCACGAGTTTCCCGTTAAGTTCCACCTTCACCACCTCGCCGACCATGCGGATGTGGAATGTGTTCCACTGGCCCGGCGGGTTGTCGGCCACGACCAGCGGGTCCTTCGGGTTCTTCTTGTTGTTGTAGAGGCCCCCCGAGCCGACCTTGTTCTTGGTCAGGTCCCATATCTGGACCTGCGGGCTGCCGCGGAGATAGATGCCGCTGTCGCCGCCGGGCTGGAT
>CAYGWP010000551.1:0-6909 GCA_964353455.1 uncultured Anaerolineales bacterium | reverse complement strand
GGTAAAGGCGCGGGCTTCGAGAGGAAATCCACAACGAGGTCGGCTCCGGCGACGGCGGCCTTCGTCGGATCGTCGAAGTCCGCGCAGTCATCAACGTAGCCCGCCATGCGGGCGACGGCGGCACGCTCGGGCCGGCCGACCAGCGTGATCCGCGCTGCGGGCCACTTCGACCTTACGGCCCTGAGCGCCGGCAACGCCTGCACCAGGTCGCCGACTGCGCCCATGTGAATAATGACAATATGATTCACTTCGCTATCCGTGTGACACACCCATGTGGCACGGCCGGCTTGTCCGGCCGTGGCTATACTTGCAGACTGTCCCACGGCCGGACAAGCCGGCCGCGCCACATCCTCCTACGCCCGCGGCTCGGATAAGGAAGAAAAAATCCACCCTCCGCCTAAGACACGGTCGTCGCGGTAGAAGACGGCGGCCTGGCCGGGCGTGACGGCGGGCTGCGGCTGGTCGAACTTGACCTCGGCCCGCTCGCCGCCCTCCGCGGAGGCCGGCAGCCGCGCGATCCACCCGGGGGCCGCGGCGTGGCGATACCGGATCTGCACATCGGCCCGAAAAAGAAAAGGGCCCAGGACCCCTAAAGGCGTTAAGGGTCCTGGACCCTTTTCTTTTTCGTGCCAGACGCAGTGCTCCGCGACAAGTCCGCCGGCCCTTGTCGCCTCGGCCGGGCCGATGATGACCGCCGCATCCTCCGCCCGGATGCCGACGACGTACTGCGGCCGCCCGAGCGCGATCCCCAGGCCCCGCCGCTGACCGATTGTGAAGTTCACGATCCCATCGTGCCGGCCGATGACACGGCCCTCCATGTCGAGCACCGGCCCGGGCCTCACGAGGTCCGGCCGGCGCCGGCGCACCAGTTCGCCCACCGTGCCGGGGACGAAGCAGACCTCCTGGCTCTCGCGCTTGTCGTGCACCGGCAGGCCCAGGTCGCGGGCGATGCGGCGGACATCGGCCTTCGTCATCTCCCCGAGCGGCAGGCGGACACGCTCCAGGCGCTCCGGCGCGACGGCGAAAAGAAAATACGACTGGTCCTTCGACCTGTCCAGCCCGCGCTTAAGTTGCCACCGCCCGGCCTCCCACTCGCAGCGGGCGTAGTGGCCCGTGGCCACGTACGGCGCGCCGAGAAGGTCGGCGTACTCGAAGAGCCGCCCGAACTTCAGGTCCCGGTTGCAGTGGATGCACGGGTTCGGGGTCCGCCCGCGTCCGTACTCCTCACAGAACTGGTCCTGGAGCCGCTCGAAACCTTCCGCGAAATCGAGGATCGAGAACGGAATGCCGAGGCGTGCGGCCACCCGCCGCGCATCGGCCGAATCGTCGGGCGAACAGCACCTGCGCGGCCCGCCGCCTTCATCAGGCGCCGCCAGGCCCGCGCACATGAACGCCCCGATGGGCTGGTACCCCTGGTCCTTCAGGACGGCGGCAGCCACGGATGAATCGACGCCGCCCGACATCGCCACGATGATCTTCTCGCCCGCCATAAGGGGCTATTGTAGCAGGGGATGGGCGAGGGGGGCAGGCCCCTTTTCGGCCTGGGCGCGCCACATGGCCGTCACAGCACCGCGAAGAGTTCGGAATTCCTCTTGCAGAACGCCGATTCACCCGTATGTTATCATAGCGGATACACGCAAGTCTGTGTGAATGAGCGCCGCCGCTTCACATCCTTCGGCGGCAAGGAGCGTTCGTATGGATACCTCTTCCGAACGCCGCAAGTACCCGCGATCTGGCGTCGCCTGCCGCCTTCGCATCGAGTTGCCGAACGGCCGCGACCTGCGCACCCGATCGCTGAATGTCAGCGACGGGGGCGTGTACTTTGTCACCGACGAGGAGGTTGTTGACCTGGGCGGCGAAATGACGGTCCGCCTGTCCGTGCCGCGCGACACCGCCAACACGTTCTTCCTGGAGCAGTTCGCGGCAAAGGCCCGGGTGATCCGGCGCGACCCTTCGCCCGTTGGTTATGAAGGCGTGGGCGTGGCCCTGAAATTCGAGAAGGTTCTGGCCCTCGACCTGCTGTAGCAAAGCCTGGTACGACAGCGCTGGATTGGGTCTTGCGCGGCGGGTCTCCCGACCCGCCGCGCGAAATGATGAATCCAGTGATGTCGTACTATTTATCGCCCGGGGCACTCGTACAGCACGTTTCCGCCGACTATCGTAATGACCGGCCGCCCTCGGACCTCCCAGCCTGCGAATGGGCAGTTCCGCGCGCGGGAGCGGAACCGCGCAGGGTCGATGGTCCACGGCATCTCAGGGTCGATGACGGTCACGTCGGCTTGGGCGCCGACGGCGAGAGTTCCGGCGTCGATGCCGAGGACGCGGGCGGGGCCGGCGGTCAACTTCGCCACGAGTTGCGGCCACGTGAGGAGGCCCGCCTCGACGAGCGCCTTGGCGTACACCGCGAGGGCCGACTCCAGGCCGATCATGCCGGGTGGCGCCTCGGCCAGCGGCCGGCTCTTGGCGGCCGCCGTGTGAGGCGCGTGGTCCGTGGCCAGGCAGTCGATCGTGCCGTCGCGGACGGCCGCAAGCACGGCGTCCACATCATGCCCCGACCGCAGGGGCGGGTTGACCTTGAAGACCGCGTTGCGGCCCGCGAGCGATTCCTCCGCCAGCGCGAGGTGGTGCGGGGCGGCCTCGGCGGTGACGGGGGCGCCCGCGGCCTTCGCGCGGCGGACCGCCTCGGCGGCGCCCCCGGTCGAAACATGACAAATGTGGATATGGCAACCCGTTAGCGCGGCCGTCTCGCAGGCCCGGCGGACGGCCGATTCCTCCGACTCCGGCGGAAAAGAAAAGGGTCCAGGACACCTAAAGGCGTTAAGGGTCCTGGACCCTTTTCTTTTCCCGCCGGCGGCAATGACCGCATCCTCACAGTGGCAGAGGAGCGGCGCACCCAGGCGCGCGGCCAGGCGGGCCACGCGCTCGAAGACGGCGGCGTCGGCCACGTCGGAGCCGTCATCGCTGAATGCGACGGCCCCTGCGGCACGCATGGCGGCGAGGTCGGCGGGCCGGCGGCCTGCGCGGGCGGCCGTCTGGCACCCCACCGGCAGGACGCGGGCGAAACCGGCGGCGCGACCGCCCTCAAGGTAATACGCGACCGCCTCGGCCGAGTCGATCGGCGGCTGCGTGTTCGGCATCGCGCAGATGGTGGTGAACCCTCCGGCGGCGGCCGCCGCCGCGCCCGAGGCGATCGTCTCGGGAGGTTCATCTGCCGCGCACCATCTTCGGCCCGCCGCGCGGCATCAAGGATGGGCGGTTCGCGGAGGTGCACGTGCAGGTCGATGAAGCCGGGGACGACTAGCCGGCCGGTGCAGTCGATGGTTCGCTCGGCCTTGCTTGCCTTGCCCGGCCCGCCGATGGCGGCAATGCGGCCGTCGGCAATCAGGATATCGGCAAACTCATCGCGCCCCGAGGCGGGGTCGATGATGCGTCCGCCGGCTAGAGCGAGGCTATTCACGTGCCGTAAACCTCCCGTGTGGGCTGCACAGCCGTTGTCTTCGCTACCCGAGCACGCAGCGCGCGACCCTTTGGGTCGCGGCTAAAATGGCGCCTCGGCGCCACCCGGCGAACCGTCATCGGCGTTTGGCTTTTTTTGCGTGGCCGCCGTCGCTAGAGGCCCGCTCGCGTTCCAGTGCGCCGATGCAGAGGCCGAGGGCGGCCATCCGCACCGCCACGCCGCAGGTCGTCTGGAACAGGATGACGCTCTGCGGCCCGTCGCAGACCTCGTTGGTCATTTCGATGCCGCGGTTGACCGGCCCCGGGTGAAGGACGATGGCGCCGGGCTTGGCGCGCGAGAGCCGGGCGGGCGTCAGTTGATAGCCACGGATGTACTCATCAATGTTAAACGCCAGGGCGTCGTGGCGCTCGAACTGGACCCTGAGCATCATGACGGCGTCGCACTCCGGCAGCACGGCGTCGAAGTCGGTCGTGGTTTCGACCTTGACATCAAGGTCGTTGAGAAACACCCGCGGTCCGACGAAGATGATGCGGTTGCCGAACTTCGAGAGGCCGAAGAGGTTGGAGCGGGCGACGCGGCTGTGCCGCACGTCGCCGACGAGCGCCAGCGTCAGCCCCTCCAGCCGCCCGAGGCGCCGGCGGAGCGTCAGCATGTCAAGGAGCGCCTGCGTCGGGTGCTCGTGGGCATCGTCGCCGGCATTGAGGACCGAGCACTGGACGGCCTCGGCCAGGCGGTGGGGCGCCCCGCGCTCCTGGTGCCGGATGACGATGGCCTCCAGGCCCATCGCCTCGACGTTCCTGGCGGTGTCGGCCAGCGACTCCTTCTTGTTGAGGCTGCTGGTTGCCGCGTGGAACTGGTAAACGCTTGCCCCGAGGCGCTCGGCCGCGAAGGTGAACGAGGTGCGCGTGCGGGTCGAGTCCTCGGCGAAGAGGTTCATCACCGTGCGCCCCTCGAGGATTTTGGGGGCGGGCTTGCGGCCGGTGGCGAAGGGGAAAAACTCGTCGGCGGCATCGAGGATCGTCTTGATCTCCGCGGCCGACATGTCCTCCAGGCCCAGCAGGTGTTTGCGCGTCCACTTGGCGGCGGCAAGTTTCGGCATGGCAGGCCCTCGCAACTCAGGAACCGGCGGTCGAGCATCCCGGCCGAGAATATAGGCCGGCCGGCCCCCGGCGGCAATGAAAATGAGGCGGCGAAAAAGTCAGGCACGCGCCGACGGATGGCCGAAATAGTATCGGGTCTTCGCTGCGGCCGTTTTTGCTGGCACGCGGGCGATGGGTGCGGTAACCTTAACGCATGAATGGGCGGAATGCCGCATTTCGGCGGATGGCACAGAACGAGGATGGCACAATGAGTTCAAACCGCTCCATGACGATCCTCTCTTTCGCGGCACTGGTGTGCCTCCTGGCGTGGTCTGCGGCAGCGCGGGCCGAGGAGGCCAAGCCTGCGGCCGGGGTCAAACCCGCCGGCGAGGCCGAGGCGCCTGTAAAGGCCGAGCCCGCCCCCGAGGAGGTTGAGTATCGCCTCCACATGCGTGGCGCCAAGGAGGCGTACCAGAAGAGCGACTTTGCGCGGGCCGAGGCGGAATCGGCGCTGGCGGTCAAGATGGCCGAGACGTTTGCGGCGGCGGACGACCGGCTTATCACGGCCCTCGAGAAGCAGTCGATGATCTACACGGTCCAGAACAAGTTTGCGGCGGCCGAGGCGCCTGCCCGTCGCATGGTCGAGGTCTGCGAGAAGATCAAGGGGGCCGAGAGCCCGGCGGTCGCCGCGGCCCTCAACAACCTGGGGGCGATCGTCAAGTCCGAGGGGAAACTGGCCGACGCCGAGACGATTTATAAGCGCGCCCTCGCGATCGTCGAGAAGTCGCCCGAAGCGCGAGGGACTGCCCCCGGCATGATCCTCAGCAACCTGGCCGAACTGTACCGGGACCAGGGGAAACTGGCCGAGGCCGAGCAGACGGTCAAGCGGGCCATCGCTATCCTTGAGAAATCGGCCGGGCCGGGGCAATATTACCTGACCGAGAGCCTCCACGTGCTCGGTACGATCTACACCGCCGGGAAGAAGCACGCCGAGGCCCTGGCGACCCATCAGCGGGCCTACGACCTCCGCCGCAAGACCCTCTTCTGGAACCGGCCGGTTATGATGCAGAGTCTTGCATATATGGCTGACGCGGCCAAGGCCGCCGACAAGTTCGCCGAGGCGGAGCCGCTCTACAAGCAGGCCCTCGCCCTCGGGCAGGAGAGCCTGGCGCCGACCGACCCGCGCCTGCTGCCCACGCTGGAAGGGTACGCTGATCTCCTGCGCAAACTGAAGCGGGATGATGAGGCGAAGGCGCTCGAGGGCCGCGCTGGCGAGATCAAGGGGACGCCTGCGCCGCCTGCGCCGAGCGCGCCTGCGCCGCCTGTGCCGCCCGCCGTGAAGTGATTGAAAGTCAGGCCTTTCGAACCTTCGATTCGGCAAAGAGCATCGGGAGCGCCGCGAGGAGGCCGCGCGGCGTGTAAAGGGTTTCGACCTCGCCGCGGCAGTTGTACCAGCAGTCGCGGCAGCGGTTTTTGAGCCAGCGGTCGCGGAGGCGCCTGACGAGGTCCGGCATCGGCGTATCGACGACCGAGCCGACGGGGTTGGCGCGGTCTTCGACGCACTTCGCCACCTTTCCGCGCTCATCTATGTTGAAGGTTGCGCGTCCTGCCAGGCACCCGCCCACGCCGCCGTCGAGCGCTGAGTCGAACTGCGCGAGGAAGCGAGGGTTCGAGAGGAACGCGCGGTATCGGCGCCGCAGGTCCAGCAGTCGGTCCGAGACGGGCGGCCGCGGCCGGTGCGACTCATCGCCCGTCTTGAGGACGCCGTAGGGCTGAACCATGAAGTTCGCGCCGAGTTTTTCGGCCAGCGCAAGTACGCCCTCCAGGTCGTCCTGGTTGTCGGCCGTGAGGACCGCCATGACGTTGACGCGCTGGTGCGGCGCGGTGCGGGCATTGCGGAAGGTCTCGACCGCGCGGACGGCCTCGTCGAACGCGCCCTCGCGACCGCGCTGCTCATCGTGGCGGCGGGCGTCCGGGTAATCGATCGAGATGCTGATTCCCCAGAGACCGGCGAGCCAGAGTTGGCGTGCCCGGTCGTGCGTCGCCCGCCAGCCGTTGGTCGTGAGGAACGGGAAGTGCCGCCGGGCGAGGGCCTCGACGATTCCAGCCAGGTCGGGCCGGAGCATCGGCTCGCCGCCGGCCAGGTTGATGAGCATCGAGCCGGCGCGGGCCAGGTTCTCGGCGCCGCGGGCGAAGTCCTCAACCGAGAGTTCCTCGGAAGGCGAGTGCTGCTCCTGCCAGTAGTGGCAGATGCGGCAGCGGAAGTTGCAGCGGTACGTCACCTGCCACGCGCACCAGACGGGGGTGCGTGCCAGGTACGCGCGGACCAGGCTCAACTTTTTTGCGCGGGCGGTCAGAGGTTTCGCGGCGTCG
>CAYGWP010000550.1:0-1619 GCA_964353455.1 uncultured Anaerolineales bacterium | reverse complement strand
GGAGGGCGGCGGGGGCGGCAGCGGGCCGACCGGCGAAGCCGACATGCCGCTTCTGGAGATCGACGAACTGCCGCAGGAGGGACACCCGATAGGCGCACTGCGCATTGACATCCCTCCCTTTTCTGAACCTTGGGGTTTTGGAAAATCAGCCCAGACGGTTTTGCCTTTTTTTGCGGGCCTTCCAGGACGCCCTCTGTTAACAGTTGACTGGCGTTTTCAGGCAAATGGCGGGGGCAGGACGAGGAAGCCGAATTTGGCTCAAGAACATCCCGAAAACATTGTGGTTTTGGGCCTACGTTTTGGCTAAACTGTTGACATAGACCACGATTCCGCCGCATCGACTCCCTTGCGGCGTTTCGGCGGCGCCTTTTGCGGCAGTGGTCACAGAGGCGTCGGCGGGGGGGAGGGGTTGGCCGCAGTCGGGGCAGTTGTGTTGGAGTTCGGCATCCGTTGAGGACTGACAGGGTCACCACACTGCGTCGGTCGCCGTGGCGACCTATGCAGGGCGCCCTTCGCAGCCCCGCGCCGGCGCGGGCGAAGAAGGGCATTACTGTCGCAGGAGAGGAACTCCGCGCATGCGACTGATACTGGTGGACCGATCCAAGGAGGTCAGAAGCCGGTTTCATCCCCTGACCCTGAGCCGACCCATCTGGGAACTGCGGACGGGCTTTACTTCACTGGCCGAGAAACTGGTGGCGAAGACGGGCGCCGCCGACGTGGCGTGCTTCGTGCCCGACTACATGGCTGCGGCGTACCGCGCGAAGACCGCATGGCCGGTCAACGACCCTGCGACGCTGGCCGGCGACGACCTGCTGCTGGTTGACCCGCGGGTGAAGGCCGAGAGTTTCAGCGTTTCGCCCACCGGGCCGAGCGAGATCGCCGTTGACGATGAGGGGCAGGTCCTTTACGCCCGCGTCGCGCGGGTTGACCTCGGGGCGCTTCAGACGGACGATGTCGGCAAGTTCCTCTCGGCGGCCAAGGCGCGGCTGCCGAAAGCCAATGGGCCGCTGCCGAAATGGGAATACATCTGGCACCTGATGCTGGCGAACCCCGAGCAACTTTCGTCCGACTTTGCGGCCGCCGGCCGCCACGGCATCGAGGGCGCCATCGAGAAGCCGAGCGCCGTCCGCGGCGCGAAGAAGGATGTCTATATCGCGCCGGGCGCCCGCGTGCACCCGATGGTCGTCATCGACGCCACGGAAGGCCCGGTCTATATCGACGAGCGGGCGGTGATTTACCCCTTCACGCGGATCGTCGGGCCGTGTTACATCGGGAAGGAATCGCGGCTGATCGCCGTGAAGTGCCACGAGGGCAACTCCATCGGCCCCGTCTGCCGCATCGGCGGAGAGATCGAGTGCTCCATCATCCAGGGGTACACGAATAAGTATCACGATGGGTTCCTCGGACACGCCTACGTCGGCGAGTGGGTGAACCTGGGGGCCCTGACCACCAACTCGGACCTCAAGAACGATTACTCGTCCGTCGAGGTCATCATGCACGGCCGGCTGCCCATCGACACGGGCTCGAACAAGGTGGGGTGCCTCATCGGCGACCACACCAAGACCAGCATCGGGACGTTCCTGAACACCGGGGCGTACGTCGGGGCCATGGCCCTGATT
>CAYGWP010000549.1:0-15203 GCA_964353455.1 uncultured Anaerolineales bacterium | reverse complement strand
GCCAGGGCCACCTGCCCGGTCTTCAGGCCCATCGTGACATAAGAGGCCTGCACGTTCGGAAAATTGTCGAGAAACAGCCGCGCCACCGCCAGCATCCGCAGGTACTCGGCGCCGGTGACCGGCCGCCAGCCGTGCCCCAGGTCGCCGCTCCGCGCGAGGCCCGTGTTGCGGGCCTGAAATGGCCACGCGATGAACGACAGGAACCCGCCCGTCTCGTCCTGGAGGTCCCGCAGGACCCGCAGGTGCTCCACGCGATCCTCGATCGTTTCGACATGTCCGAATACCATCGTGGCGGTGGTCCGCATGCCCATACGGTGGGCGGTGCGCATGATGTCGAGCCACTCGCCGGCTGAGCACTTGGCGGGGCTGATGGTGCGGCGGACGCGGTCAACGAGGATTTCGGCCCCGCCGCCGGGCAGGCTCTCCAGGCCCGCCGCACGCAGGCGCGCGAGCACCGCGCCGACCGGGAGGCCCTCGCGCCGGGCCAGGTGCAGCACCTCCGGCGGGCTGAAACAATGCAGCAAGATATCAACCTTCGATTTAATGTGCCGCAGGAACCCCTCGTAAAACTCAAGGCCCAGCGCCGGGTTAAGGCCGCCCTGGGCCAGGATGTGCGTCGCCCCCAGCGCCGCCGCCTCGCGGACCTTTTCCTCCACCGCCGCCTCGTCCAGCACGTAGGCCTCGGGGGAATCGGGCGGACGCCAGAACGCGCAGAAGCGGCACCGCGCGCAGCAGACGTTCGTGAAGTTGATGTTCCGGTCGATCGCGTAGGTCCGATACGGCTCGGGGTGCAGCCGCCGTGCCGCGGCATCGGCCCGGCGCCCCAGGTCCAGGAGGTCGCCGCCGCTGAGGGCCTCGAGCGCCCCGTGGGGTGACATGCGGCCGGGCTGGCTCACGGGCTTCATGGGGCCTGGCGCGCCTCGTGGGGGAAGCGGAGCCGTCCGCCGTCGGGGGCGAGGCCCTCCTCGGCGGCCATCCGGTAGAAGACGCGCAGGCCCTCCTGCTCCTTCGGGCCGAAGTTGTACCGGACCTGCTCGGTGAGATACCGCAGCGCGACGTCGGCCTGGACGCCGTTCGTCTCGGGCGCCTGGGCGGCCAGCGCCTCGCGGGCCTCCAGACCGCGCTCGAGCGCCGCAGACAGGAGTGCCGCGAGGCGGTCGAGCGGCCCGTCGGCCCGCGCCACCCAGAACGCATAGACGAACGGGAGGTGTGTGAATCTGTGCCATTCCAGTCCGAGGTCGGCGATCCATTCGGCCGCCGGACGCTCGGCCACGAGGCCCCGGTCGCCGATGAGGAGTTCGGCGTCGGGCGCCCGGGCGGGCGACGGACCGGCCGCTTCCGGCAGAAGGAAGTGCGGCGAGACGCCGAAGCGGCGGACCACGATTATCCGCGCAAGCGCGTTCGACGTCCGGCTCGCAGGGTCAAGCAGCACCCGCCGCAACCTGGCCCGCTCCGCATAGCCGAAGAGGCGGACCGACCCGACGGCCCCGCGCGAGCCGATCGCGCCGACCGGCAGCGCCACGAAGCGGGCCGGGGCAGACCGCGCCCGCTCGCTGCTCTCGGCCGTCAGGCGGAAGTACTCGACGGATGGCAGCAGGGCCGCATCCACCTCGCCCGCCTTCAGGAGCGCCGCCAGCGACCCCGGCATCTCCAGGCGCAGACGCAAAGCGGCCTCGCGCTCAAGGCCGTACACCAGCGGCCGTGCGTTCAGGAAGCCTATGGCGCCGATCGTCAGCACATCCGGCATGGCTCCTCCTCAAGCGACATTCGACCATTATAAGAGGCCCCGCGGCGCGTCACAAGGTCGCGGCTCGACACTGCTTTGCCTGGCGTGGAGTTGACACGGCCTTTCGGGGGGCCTACATTGGAGACGAGCGGCACCTTCGAGGAGGTTCGGCAATGGCACGATGGCCGGCGGCGGCCCTGACAGGCATTCTCGCATCGACATTCTTCGCTGCCGGCTGCGGCGGCCCCCTGGGCCGCGATGAGGAAGTCCGGATGCTGATGGCCCGCAACCGCCAACTCGAGGATGGCCTCCTTGCGAGCGAGAAAAAGGTCGCGGAACTCACGGCCGCCGGCGCGAGGCCCGCCCCGCTGCCCGCGGCGCCGGAGGACCCGTTCCGCCCCGTGGCCGTCCGGTTCAGCCCCTACGGCGGCGTGGTGGATACGGGCGGCCCGGTCGGCTCGGAGCGGCTGAAGGTGGTCCTGGAACTCGTCGATGCGACGGGCGACCGCGTGAAGCGCGCGGGTCGCCTGGACTTGGAAGCCCTCGCCCCCGGCCCGGCGGGTCAGCCGCCGAGGCCCTATCACCAGTGGAAGTTTTCGGCGGATGAACTCCGTCAGACGTGGCTGAGCGGCTTGGGGGCGTACGGCTACATCCTGAGGTTGCCGTGGCCCGGCGGCCGGAGGCTCGAGGGAGACCGGCTCTTGCTGCGGGCGCGATTCACGACCCTCGCCGGAGAGGTGCTGACGGCCGAGACGGAGATAACACTGCCGGCGGCGGCAGCGCCGGGTGCTGCATCGGGCGCTGCGAAGTAATCCTCATGTGTGCGCGGCGGCCCGGGAGACCCGCTGCGCACATTCAAGGTCAACAGCCTTCATGAATCACGGGTCGCCGCGGCGACCGGTGGCACGTGTTTTACGGCTCGCCGGGCTTCTTCTCGAAGCGGGGGATTGGGCCGCCGGGGTAGGTGCGTTTTTCTTCGCCGGGCAGCGGCTGGGTGACGGGGATTTCGCCCATCGTTTCCTCGGTCTTTTTGGCGAGGTCCCACTTGCTCTCGAAGAACTTGGCGATGACGACCTGGTTCTCGTTCAGGACGAATCGCATGCGTACGGGTTCCTCGGGGTCGTCATAGATGTAGAAGGCTTCATTTTCAAGGGTCATGGTCGGCTTGCGCTTGAGGGTCTTGGCGACCTCCTCGATGGTCATGCCGATCTCGGTCCTGTTGTACATTTTCTGGAAGTTCGGCCTCTGGTACCAGCAACCTGCGGCCAGGACGGCCGCGGCACCGACCAGAATGACCCAGCGATAACGGTGCATCCGTCACCCCTTTCGTGCTGCCGGCGCGGGCTGGGCCGCTCAGCCCTGCGGCGGGCCCGCCTCGCCTTCACGATGATTTTCCCACGGCCGCTCCGGGTTCTGCCAGGCTTTGGCCGCGACCTTTTTGTCCCCGCCGAACCAGATGCTGATCTTCGTGAGGTCCCGCGGATCGTCGGCGGTATAGACCCACTCGTTGCCGAACTGGAACCGCGGCCCCCCCAGGATTTTCCTGACCTCGTCGGGCGACTGGCCGAGCGAGACGGCCATGTAGTTGCGGCGCTCGAGTTGCTGGCATCCGGCGATTGCCAGCGCCAGGAGCGCCAGCGTCGCCGCCGCCGATATCATCCGCCCGCGATTCTTCAAAGTGTGCCGCATCATGCCGCCTCAGTCCTGCCGCCCGACCTTGATGACGCGCTGGGCGAACAGTTTCTCCTGGAACCCGCCCGGCGGATAGTACGTCGCCTGCACGATCACCACCGTGCCCTGCTCGATGGGCGCGCCCCAGAGAAGCGGAAACACGTACGAACGGTCCACCGGGTCGTAATATCGGCGATTGTTCTCGGCGTCGAGCACCGAAACGAACCAGTGACCCAGTCGCTCGCCGCGCCGCTCGCCGCTGTGCTCGCGGTACTTGAAGACCTCGATCCGGAACGAGCCGACCGCCTTGGTCGGGTCGCCGAACTGATCGAGCGGCTGGAGGCGGACCTCCAGGCCGTCGTCGCCGGGCTCGCCGTCGAAGTCGCGGCTGCGGGTGAAGAAGCCGATCACCAGGCTCGTCGGGGCGAACAGCGTGGCCCACGGCGGGGCGGGGCGGTTGCCGCCCGGAGGCTGCGGCAGGCGCGGCTCGCCCACCGCGGGTTCCGGCTTGCCCGGCGCGGCCGGATTCTCGACCGGCACGCCGCCCATCATCTCGCGCAACTGGATGAGGCCCGCGACGAGCCGCTCCCGCTGCCCGCTGTCCGGCACCTTCAATGCCTCTTCGCGGAGGGCGTCGGCCAGTTCAGCCGCCATCGCGTGCTCGCCGGAACGCGGGGCCTGCCACGAGGTGCACCCTGCTCCCGGAAGAAGCGCAAGCCCCGCCAGAGCGACGATGACCGTCGGCGTTTTCGACCATCGCACCACACACGAACTCCCGGATTGGCCGGAATATTGAAGGCCGATTATAGGCCCCATGCCACCGGGGTGTCAACCATTCGATTCACGCTGCGGCCCGGCGGACGCGGAAGACCTTCACCACCGCCAGCATCGAACCGTACGCCGCAAGCACCCAGTACAGCACCTGGAGCAAGAGGCCCGTGTAGTCGTCCAGGATGACCGCCAGCGGATAGTACACCGTGAAGATGGCCATGATGGCGAGCGTCTGGTGCGCGGCGAAGTTCCTGCCCCAGCCCAGCCAGAGGTAGAGTGCCACAAGGATGAGCGTTGCCGCCGCCGCCAGCGCAAAGCACGCGTCGAATGATGTCAGGTGGTCCGAGAGGTACGCCACCAGCGTGTAGAAGAGGTAGTACGCCACCGCCAGGACCGCCAGCGAGAAGAGGTCGATCTCGCGCCCCAGGAGCATCCACGTGACGACCAGCGATGCCGCAAGGAGCAGCAGGCCCAGCGGCGCCTCGTGGAGGAGCCTTGCCCCGAAGTATCCCGGCTGCGGAATCTTCGGCAGGATGACGCCCATGCCGAGCGTCGTGGCCGCCGACTTAAGGTCCCACTCCAGCAGCAGCGGCTCGCCGTCGGCGGTCGCCTCGGTGATGGTCTGCGGGGTCATCGAGCCGATCGGGAGGCCCATATCGTCCTTCCAGATGAACCGCCGGCGGCCCTTCTCGCGGTCGGGGAAGATCCGCATGGCGATCTTGTACTCTTCGCGCGTGGCCATGTTGGCGGGGGTGTACCGCAGGTGCTCCATGCCGCGCGATGCGTAGTGCACCTGGACTCTGGTCTCCTGCCCCGGCTGCATGGGCATCTTCCAGGTCTGTGCATTGCCCTTCATGACGAGTTGTTCGAGCCAGTTCTTGCCGTCAACGAGTATGGTGAACTGGTCGTAGGTGCCCTGCTGGGCGGGCATGGGGAAGCGGAACTCGGCCTCTGTGGCCTTGTCACTGCGGTTCTTGACGGTGTAATTGAGGGTCCACGTATCTTCATAACAAGTGTAGAAGGCGGAGCCTTTCTGGCGGTAGTTCATGCGGACATCGACCTTGACCTCGCCGCGGGCGATGGAGTTCTGGGGGACGGGCTTTCGTACCCTGCGTTTGATCTTGATGGGCGCCTGGCCGGGGGTCTTGTCGCCGCCGTCATCGGCCGCGGCCTCTTCGGCCTTCTCGCCGCCATCGCCCTTGGGCCTGCCGGACGAGAGTTCCTCTTCGGTCACCTGGCGCCCGTCCTTGAAGAGGAGGACGGTCTGTTCCTCGGTGATGAAGTGGCTGACCGCCAGTTCGCCCTGCTCGTGCGGCGGTCCCCAGTTGGTCTGGATGGCCTCGTAGTTGGTCTGGGTGGTCTGGCCGTGATGCTCGTCGTATAGGCGCGACTCTACGAGCATCGAGCCGCCGAGCGCCGCAACGATTGTCGCCCCGACCACGAGGCCCATCAGGGCATCGGCGGCGGCAAGCACGATGCCGCGCCACCCCCCGCGCTCCTGGGCCGCACGCACGGCCCTACGCCACGGCGGCGCAAGTAAGAGGATCACCGCCACGGCCAGCACGCCCAGCCCGACGGCCAGGACGTACAGGGCCTTACCCCCGAAGAACATCTCCAGCAGGCTCAAAATGGAACGATACACCGCAGACCTCCTTCTGGGTCAGACGCACAGCGGGCGCACGGACTAAAGACGGGAGATCGGCGCCGGGCAGGCATCGGGCAATCTTCGTACCGCGCGCGGCAGCGGGTGTCAAACGAAATGTTGGCGCGATGCGTTCAGGCGCCTGTAAGCGGGTCAGTTACCTTTTAGCCGCGACCCATCGGGTCGCGCGCTACTTGCCGGGGTCGAGCACAGCCGCAGTGAACTCCTTCGGGAACCGCATGTCGGTCCGCAGAACGTGGATGTCGCTCAGGTGCCAGCCGGCGGTGTCCGGGTACCCCGCCGCAAGGGCCGACGCGGCCTCCGTGGTGTGGTAACCGACGGCCCAGGCGAACTGCATCTGTTCAGATGGCGACGGGGCCGCCACGTCCGCCAGGTTCTGCATCAGGAAGTCCATGTCGCTCTGGCCGGCGCGCCGCGTCTGAGCGGTGAGGCGCTGGGCGGCGGCCACGGCGCAGTAGGTCGAGTCCCACCGGTCGAGGGGCTGGTACTGGCGCGGCCCGACCAGGCGCTGGGTGCAGTACTGGGCCATCATCCGCCGCAGGGCCTGGTCGAGCGCGCCGACGTATCGCGACCAGGTCTTGTCGGGCGCCGAGAAGGCATCCATGTTCGCGACGTCCACCCTGGCGATGCCGGTCGTCTCGCCCACGCAGCGGTGCCGGAGGAGTTTGAACATCAACTGCGCGTCGAGGGCAGTGTCGAGGGTCCGCGAGTCTCCCTTTGCGGCCGCCTGGAGGCCCTGCACGACCTGCTTGTTGAGCGTCGCGAGCGCCGTCTGGTACACCCCGCCCGTAAGGCTTGTGGCGATGCGCTGGTGCTCCGGGCCGGGCAGTTGCAGGTCGGCCAGTTCCTGGAACGGCGGGAAGAACTGGTCCAGGCGCTGGCGGTCGCCCATGCGGGAGATGGCGGTGTTGCCGATGAGGCCCTCCGCGGTCTTGAGGAAGTCGGCGTACATGGGGGCGGCCCGCGCGGGGACGTACTGGGCCACGGCCTTGATGGCCCTGTCGGCCTGGACGATGCGGTCCAGGTCCTTCGCCGCGATGCCCGCCGCCGCGTACGACTCCTTCAGGGCCTCGGTGTTTTCGGGGGTGGTCTTGCCGGCGGCCTCGGCCGCTTTCAGAAACTCGTCATGCGCCCTTGTGTAAAGGGCCGCCATCTGCGGCTGGAGGTCCTTCGGGGACCACTGGCCCGCCTTCGGCAGGACCGCCAGAACCGCGTCGAGGCCGTTGCGGAAAGAGTTATAGTTGGAATATCCCTGTGGATATCCGAATATGTGGTAATCAATGCTGACAGCCTGGAGCATGCCGCGCGCGGCCTCGTCGCTCAGCGGGCTGGCGTCGAGCGTCTTCCGCTCGGTTCCCCCCTCGTACGTCCGCCTTAGGCTCGAGTATGCCGACTGCCTGTACCCCTTCGTGCCCAGGTACTCGAATGACTTGCCCAGCGAGTCCCGGACGTTCGCCAGGTACTCCGGGTAAGCCGAGCGGCTCTTAAGGAGTTCCTCGATGAAGTCGGCGGTCCGTGCGAGCGTTTCGAGGAGTTCCAGCGCGCCGGCCCGCGCGCGTGTCACCTGGAGTCCGGCCTCGGCGACGGAGGCAAACTTTTCGAGCGCCCCCCGCGCGGGTTGCCATCCGGGGTCCTGCCCCAACGCGGCGGCGACCGTCCGGACCTTTTCGAGTCTGGCCTTGTCATCGGCCGTGAGGGCGGGGGGCGCGGGCAGGTCGGCGGCGCCTTCGCCGGCTTTCTTCGGGGCGTCCCTCAGGAGGCCCTCGGCCTCATAGACGCCCTCGATGGCCTGCTGGAACTCGGTGAAGGCCGCGGCCTGGGCCTCGCGGTCCCGCGGCGTCTTCGCGTAGGCGGCGAACTTCTCGACCGCCTCGCCCATCTTCGCGACGGCGTCCTTGGCCTGCGCGCAGGCCGCAAGGAATGCGTCCCGCTCCGGCCCCGGCGGCGCGGGCGCCGTTTCCTTCGCCACGGCCGCCGCCACGGCGTCGAACAGGCCGTCGAGCAATCCAATGTTGTTATAAAGATATGCGCCATAGGCGTCGTACTGGTATCGGGGCAGCATCCCGCCCGACGCCCAGCCGCGCGTGAGGCACGCCAGCGCCATCCGCCGCGCGTACCCGCGGGCGTCCAGGCCGAGGCCCGAGCCGGTTGCGGTCTTTGCGCGGCCGGCGTAGCGCTTGAACTCCGTTTCGAGGGCGTCGATGGCGGCGTCGTGCCACATGGCCTGGCATCGGTTCCGGACGCCGTTGGCATCGCGCGGCCCCAACTCGTGCCTGCGCTGCTCGATCTCGTCGGCCAGGGTCTGGCGCGCGGCCGGGTCCTTCTCCTTGGCCATCTTCGCTTCGAGCGCGGGGATTTCGGCCGTCAGCCGCTGCGCCCGCTGGGCCGGCGCCGGGCGCGCGGCTGCGGCAATCAGCAATACCGCCGCCAGGATGGCCACGTGTCTCATACGCACATTCCTGCCGGGGCAGGACGCCCCGAGATAGTTCCCTGCAATATGCTTTAACCGCGCGACCGGCGCGACGGCTACGGCGAAAAGCCTGCCGCCGCGCAAGGGGCGCGGCCTTGATTGGCGGCCCCCGCAGCGCTATAATCCGCCGATTAACAAGTACGAGCACGGCATGCCGTGCCCCTAGAGGTCACGGGGTTGCTCTTGCGAATAACCGTCAACGGCGAGGCGCGCGAAGTAGCCGGCGGAACCACCGTCGCGGCGCTCCTGGAGTCGCTCGGCGTCCCCCGGCAGGCCACAGCCGTCGAGGTCAACCGCGAACTTGTGCCGCGCTCGCAGCATGCCGCCCGAGCGCTCGCCGACGGCGACGCCGTCGAAATCGTAACGCTCGTAGGCGGCGGCTAAACCCATTCCACTTTTAGCCGCGACCCGCAGGGTCGCGCGCGCTTCTCGAAGGGTTACAAAATGCCCGAAACCGACGCCCTCAAACTCGGCCCCTACACCTTCACCAGCCGCCTTTTCGTCGGCACCGGCAAGTACGACACGTTCCCGCTCATGAAGGAGGCCCTGGCGGCCGCCGGGTGCCAGGTCGTCACGGTGGCCGTGCGGCGCGTGAACCTCTCCGACAAGTCGAAGGAGAGCCTTCTCGATTATATCGACCGCAAGCGATATACCATCCTGCCGAACACGGCCGGCTGCTTCACCGCCGAGGACGCCCTCCGATACGCACGCCTGGCCCGCGAGGCCCTCGGCGTCGATTGGGTCAAACTCGAGGTCCTCGCCGACGCCGAAACCCTTCTGCCCGAACCGATCCAGACCCTCGATGCCCTGAAGGTCCTCGTCAAGGAGGGTTTCGCGGTCCTCGCCTACACGAGCGACGACCCGGTCATGGCGAAGCGACTGGAGGAGGCCGGGGCCACCAGCGTCATGCCCCTGGGGTCGCCCATCGGGTCGGGGCAGGGCATACTGAATCCGCAGAACATCCGCATCATCATCGAGCGGGCCAAGGTGCCCATAATCGTCGATGCCGGCGTCGGCACCGCCAGCGACACCGCCGTCGCCATGGAACTCGGAGCCGAAGGCGTGCTCCTCAACACCGGCGTCGCCAAGGCGCGCGACCCGGTCATGATGGCCCGCGCGATGAAGCACGCCGTCGAGGCCGGTCGCCTGGCGTACCTGGCGGGCCGCATCCCGCGCCGGTCGCTCGGCACGCCGTCCAGCCCGACCGCCGGCACAATTGCACCAACTAAGTAGTCGAGCCAGGTTAGCCGCAGGCCCGTGTGCTACGGCCGGGCTTGTCCGGCCGTGCGGGTCCTGCGACAAGTTCCTCACGGCCGGGCGAGCCGGCCGTGGCACAAAGGCGAAGTGTCTTATGGCCCATACAGCACAGCCAATCGATGCCGCCGCCGACCGCTACTTCCACGAAGGCTACAACTGTGCCCAGGCCGTCCTTCGGGCCGTGGCAGAGGCCAAGGGCTTCGCGTGCCCATCGTGCATCCCCGGCGTCGCCCTGGCGATGGGCGGCGGGGTGGGCCACACCGGCCACGTCTGCGGCGCGGTCACGGGGGCGGTCATGGCGATCGGCCTCGTGATGGACCGCACCGTGGCGGATGATGTCGCGGCCCGCAGGCGTGCGGCCTACGGCGTGGCGGGCGAGTTCGTGAAGGCATTCGCCGCCCGATTCGGCTCCGCCGATTGCCGCGGCATCCTCGGCTTCGACTGGTCCGAGCCGGGCGCGAAGGACCGTTTCCGCCGCGAGGGGCTCCTCGACGCCAAGTGCGCGCCGTGCGTCCGGTGGGCCGCCTCCGAGGCCGCACGCATCATTGACGGCCTCGCTCAACAAACGAAGGGGTAAGGCTCAGTGCATTCCCGCCGCGAGTTTCTCGAGACCGGATTGGCCTGCCTCGGCGCGATCCCGCTTGCGGTCCGCCCGGCCGGCGCAGCGCTGCCGTTGCCCCCTGGACCCGCTGAGCCGACCCGCGAGACCGTCGAGGAACCCGCGCGCCAGGTCCCCGTGGTCGAGACGGCCGACGTGGTGGTCTGCGGCGCGGGGCCGGCGGGCGTCGCCGCCGCCCTGGCCTCCGCCGCCGCGGGCGCAAAGACACGCCTCATCGAGGCCCACGGATGCCTGGGCGGCGTCTGGACCGCAGGCATGCTTGCGTGGCTCTTCCACATGGACCAGCCGGGCATAGCGCGGCGGATCACCCGCGAACTGGACCGCCGCGGCGCACGCATCGGCCAGAACCCCAACAACTATTCCTATGATGTCGAGACGATGAAACTCGTGCTGGAAAACCTGTGCTCCGAGGCGGGCGTCGGCGTGCGCCTCCATACCCGCGTGGCGGCCGCCGGACGCGACGATAAGAACCGCCTCGCCACCGTTGTGACTGAGTCGAAGTCCGGCCGCGAGGCATGGCGGGCAAAGATCTTCATAGATGCCACCGGCGATGGCGACCTCGCCGCACAGGCCGGCTGCGGCTTCGACATCGGCCAGGAAGGCACCGGCCAAACGCAGCCGATGACCTTCATGGCCCTCTTCACCGTCCCGCGGGCCGAGGACGTCAAGGAGTTCATCTCCTTCTGGCAGGGGTCGGGCCAGCGCAAGACCTGCCTTGAGGCGCTCGACCAGGCGTTCAGCCGTGCGGGCTTCGAGCCGTCGTACGGAAAGCCCACCATCTTCCAGGTCCGCGACAACCTGCTCGCCCTCATGATCAACCACGAGTACGGCGTGTCGGCGATAGATGCCCGGCAGGTGAGCGAGGCCACCGTGCGGGCGCGGGCCGAGGTCAACAAGGCCGCTACGGCATTGCGTTCGCTCGGCGGCCCGTGGGCCGATGCGCGGCTCGTGGCATCGGCCGAGCAGATCGGCGTCCGCGAAGGCCGCCGAATCCACGGCCGCTACCGCGTGACGGTCGATGACCTCAAGTCCGGCGCCCGACACGACGACGCCGTCTGCCGGGTGACGTTCAACGTCGATATCCACAGCACCAGCGCGGCCGCCGGACGGGGCCTCAGCGACGGCGGCGTCAAGGTCAAACCGTACGATGTCCCCGTGCGGGCGCTCATTGCGAAGGACGTGGACGGCCTGCTGATGGCGGGGCGGTGCGCGAGCGGCGACTGGTACGCACACGCAAGTTATCGCGTCTCCGGGCCGTCGGTGGCGATGGGCCAGGCGGCCGGGACGCTTGCCGCACTGAGCGCCGCCACCGGCCGGTTGCCGCACGACGTGCCCTGGGCCGACGTGCGGCAGGCGCTCGATCGCCTTGCGTAATTGAAGCACCTGGTTAGCCGCCCATCTTGATGGGCGCGAGTGATAATGCCCCCAACCGACAACTTCGTCGAATCCGCCCTCGGCCCCGGCGGCCTTGTCGCCAGGCACCTCCAGGGTTACGAGGACCGGCCCGAGCAACTGGCGATGGCCCGCGCGGTTGAGGCCGCGTTCGCCGCCCCGCACCATCTCGTGGTCGAGGCCGGGACGGGCGTCGGCAAGTCGTTCGCGTACCTCGTGCCGGCCATATACCAGGCCGTCCGCCAGAAACGTCGTATCGTCCTATCAACATATACTATCAGCCTCCAGGAACAACTCATTGAGAAGGACCTGCCGCTCCTGAAGGCCGCGCTCAAGGAGGACTTCACGGCGGTGCTCGTCAAGGGCCGCTCGAATTACCTGTGCCTGAGGCGGCTGGAGCGGGCGTGCCGGCAGGCGGCCAACCTATTCGAGGATGAGTCGTCGCGGAAGGAACTCAGACGAATCGGCGACTGGGCCCTCGTGACCAGGGACGGCAGCCTCTCGGACCTCTCGCCCGCCCCCGACTGGCGCGTCTGGGACCGCGTGTGCGCCGAGCACGGCACCTGCCGCGGCCGGAAGTGCGACCACGCCGAGCGGTGCTTCTACCAGCGCGCCCGGAAGCGCATCCACAAGGCGAACATCCTCGTCGTCAACCACGCGCTGTTCTTCTCGGACCTGGCGATACGCGCAGCCGGCAGCACGGGCGTCCTCCCGGCGTACGAGTTCCTGGTGTTCGACGAGGCGCATAACATCGAGACGGTTGCATGCGACCAACTCGGCATCGCGGTCTCATCGACGCAGGTTGATTGGCTCCTCGCGAGCGTCTGGCGGCCGAAGCGGCACAAGGGGCTCCTGTCGGCCATTCCGGGGGAATGCGAGCGGGCCAAGCGGGCGTGCGAGACCGCCGCGCGGGCCGCCGCCGACTTCTTCGCGGAGATTGTGGCGTGGCTCGACTCCGGCGCTTCCCCGAGCGGCCGCATTCCGAGGCCCGACATCGTCCCCGACCGCCTTTCGCCCGCGCTGCGGGCGCTCGGGAAGGAACTCCAGGTCCTCGCGGCGGCCGTCAAGGAGGGCGAGGAGCAGGACGAACTGGCATCCTACGCCGAGCGGGCCGGCAGCCTGGCCGATGCCGTCGAGGCGTTCATCAGGCAGACCTACGGCGCCCCCAAGGAAGGCGAGTTGCCCGGCCCGAGCGCCGCCACCGTCTATTGGGCCGAGACCAGCGGCGCGCGGCGCGGGGCATCGCGCGGCGACACCGTTTTCGACAATGATGAGCACCCACGGCCTCACGGCCGCGCCGCGATGCCGCGCGTTTACCTCCGCGCCTCGCCCGTCTGCGTCGGGCCGATGCTCGATTTCCTCCTGTGGCGGCAGGTGCCGTCGGTCGTTCTGACGAGCGCCACCCTGTCGGTCGCCCCGAACGACCAGTTCGCCTACATCCGCGAGCGACTGGGCCTGGCGCACGCCGAGTCGCTCCTTGTCGGGTCGCCGTTCGACTACGCCCGGCAGGTGCGCCTGTACCTTGAGGCCGACCTGCCGGAGCCGAGCGACCCGGCGTACTTCGAGGCGGCCGTCGAGGCGATCCGCCGGTACCTTGACCTCTCGGAGGGGCGGGCGTTCGTCTTATTTACATCCTATGATATGCTCCGCCGCGCCGCCGAGGCCCTGCGCGGGCACGTCGAGAAGCGCCGCTGGCGGCTGCTGGTGCAGGGCGAGGGGATGCCGCGCTCAAAGATGCTCGATATCTTCCGCCGCGACACCCACTCGGTCCTCTTCGGGGCCGACACCTTCTGGCAGGGCGTCGATGTGGCCGGCCAGAGCCTCTCGAACGTCATCATCACGCGCCTGCCGTTCGCCGTGCCTGACCGGCCGCTCGTGCAGGCCCGCATCGAGGCCGTCAAGGCCGCCGGCGGCAGCCCGTTCGGCGACTACCAGTTGCCCGAGGCGGTCCTGAAATTCAAACAGGGCTTCGGCCGCCTCATCCGCTCCAAGGAAGATACCGGCATGGTCGTCGTCCTGGACTCTCGAATCCTCAAGAAATCCTACGGCCGCATCTTCCTGCGGGCCCTTCCGGAGTGCCAGGTCATCGTGCCGGGGCACGATGAGTGATTGCGGATTTCGGATTGCGGATTGAGCGGGGGGCCGGTCATGGGCGATCCTTCGTGGAAGGATCTGCTGCGGGCGCGGCCGGCGGGGCGGCTGATCGCTCTATGCGGCGGATCGCCAGCCGGGCATAGGTCCGGACGTCCTTGTCGGGTCCCTTGGCGGCCTCGCGGAGGGCGGGGAGCGCCGCCGGATCGCCAAGGTACCAGAGGACAAGAACGACGAAATTCCTGAACGGGCTGCGGGACCGGCCGAGTTCTTCGGCGAGCGCCGCCACAGGCGAGGTTTCGATCGCCCGCGCGGCCAGCCGCCGCAGGTCGGCGCTGGCACCGTTTCGGGCGGCATCGGTCAAAGCGTAACGGGCTTCTTGCGTGTCCGTGTGCGAGAGGGCGGCGAGGGCCATAATGCCCCGCGAGTTGTTGTCTCCTTTCAGGAAGAAGGCAATCTGAGGAACAGCATCGGGCTGGCCAAGGAGGGTGAGTGAGAAGGCGACGGCCATTTGCACCCCCGGCTCATTGTTCTGGAGTTGCCTCCGGAGGGCAGGTACTGCGGCGGGGTCGCCGGTGACGCCCAGCGCCACGGCGCTCCAAAGGCGCACCTCCACGTCGGAGTCGTTGAGTGCTTCTGTCAGCGCGGGAACGGCCCCCGGATGCCGAAGTTGAGACAGTGCAGTTGCGGCGGACCAGCGGGTGCTCGCATCTTTGTCCCTGATGGCGGCAAGGAGCGGTTCCAGCGCTCTCGGGTCGCCTAGAAGGCCCAGGCTGCTTGCGGCTGTGTTTCGCACACGTTTGTCGCTGTCATGCATGGCGGCCAGGAGCGGTTCAACCGCCCGCGGATCGCCTATGCTGCCGAGGGCGCCGGCAGCGACGTACCGAACGTCCCCATCCGGATCTTTCAGGGCCGCCACAAGAGGCGCGATTGCCCGCGGGTTGCCCAAGTACCCCAGTATTGAAGCCGCTGCCACACGGACGTTGTCCGAGCCGCTTGCCAGCAAATCGATGAGCGGTTCAACCGCCCGGACGTCGTCCAATTCGCCAAGCGCCTCACGCGCCGAGACGCGAACATCGCTTTCCGGCCCCTTCAGCATTTCGATGAGTGGCTGAACTGCCCTCGCATCGCCCGCTCGGCCCAGAGCCGACGCGGCAGACCTTCTAAGCCACGCGTCCTCTGCCCGAAGCGCACCAAGCAGGGCCTCGGTGCCTGCCGGATCGCCTATCTTGCCGAGCGCTTCGCACGCCTCGGCCTGGGTGTGCGCCAACATAAGGTCGGCGCATCCAGCAGGGGCGCCAAGTACGTCACTCTCGGCGGCCGCACGCAATTCCCCCCGTTCATCCTTCACAACGGAAACGAGGGCAGGAACCGCGCGCGGGTCTCCGATTTCCCCCAGGGCCGTGCAGGCATTGCTGATGACCTGTAAATCCTTTGACCCAACCGCGCCGATGAGAGGGTCAACCGCCTGCGGATCGCGGATTCGACCGAGAGCGCGGCACGCCGGGGCGCAGACCTGGGGGTCGCCGCTCGCCAGGGCGCG
>CAYGWP010000548.1:0-5968 GCA_964353455.1 uncultured Anaerolineales bacterium | reverse complement strand
CCCGGTGAACACACCGGGGGCCGCGCGCCTGAAAGCGTATAGCCACCACGCAAGGAGGGCATCGTGGGCCGGCTACTCGCGAACCTCATCACGATGACGACCTATGGCACCTGGCTGCGGGGCGATCAGCGCGGGTGGGTCGACGAGGGCATCGTTTTCCCGGCGGACCCGGTCATAGAGGAGATCGACCGCAAACGCATGAAGCATTCCGAATACCTTTTCTCGGCCGGCGATTGGTGGCAGGTGGGCGAATGGATGGGCACATCGCTCGTCAAGCGGCTGGCGCTGAGGATATGCGCCATGACGGTTCAAAGGTGGCATGTGCACGTGGTGGCCGGCGCAAGTTCGGCCGCGCTGCCCGACGTCGCGAAGTGCGCCAAGGACGCCGTGCGATGGGGCCTGAGGCCCGGCAGGCCGATCTGGGGCGCGGGCTTCGACAAGCGGTATTGCTTCACAATGCGGGAGGTCCTCGCGCGGATCGAATACGTCGAGCGGCACAACTTGGCCGCCGGCCGCCCGGCGAAACCGTGGGCGTTTATCGTGCCGCCGATATAGCCGGCCATTGCCGCCTTCGCGCAGTCGGTGCGCCTTCGGCCTGCGGCCCCCGGTGTATTCACCGGGGGCTAACGAAATGCCGCTACTTTGCCGCAGCCGCCGCGCGGAACTTCTTGCCGCAACCTTTGCAGAAAACCGAAATGAAGTTCTGACTGGATTCGGCGGCCATGATTCACCTTCTCCTTCGGTCAAATTCCAGCGGCTACTTGGCTTCCTCAACGGGTCTGCGAACCAGGATGTGGGTGATGGTGCCGTCGGCCGACGCCGCGACCCCTACCTGGCCCCACCACCAGACCGTATCGCTCATACCCATGTCCTGGAACGACTTGCCCGACCATGTTTCCTTCTCGGTGGCGGCGCCGAACTGTTTGCACACCGCTGCCACGGTAGTCACAGGCCCCGGCTGAAACCGGATGGGATCCTTGAAGATGCCGGTCGCCGGCAGATCCTTCCTGGACATCGCAACGATGTGAAGCATGTCGGCGGTTGGCTTACCTTCAACGGTCTGGCGCATGGCCTGGCTCACCGATAGGGCCATAAATGCTATTGTCTCGAGGTTCCCGCTATTGGCGGAGACGGCGGCCAGCACTTTGCGCCCAACCACCTCCTGCTCGGGCGAGACGCGGACCCAGCGGCGCGACGGGTCCAGGCACTTGGGGATCTCACCGCCGCCTCCCAGCATGAACCCCCTCTCCAGATACCCGCTGAAGGTGTGCGTGGCCGTTGCCGCCGGAGGAGGGGGCTGATTGGCCGCCGGCGCGGCGGGTGCGGCCGGGGTCGGAGCGGCTGCCGCCTCAAAGCGCACATTCGACTTGTGTATCCACCCCCGCGTCGGCGCCACGCCGAACCAGTCGCCCTTCATTTCCGTAACGTCGAGCACGTCGCCCTTCTTGACGGAGGCGACCGCCTCTTTCCCTTGCATTACGGATGCTTTCTCGGCCGTGACGACGGCCTTGCCGATGACGGCCGCCGACGCCGGCGCCGGGAGCGCCCAGGCCGCCGCGCCCAGGGCCAGGCACAGTGCTGTACAATATCGCATTGATATATCTCCTTGTCAGTAACCCGATCCCCGCAAGGGGTGAACTTCGCCGGCCGTGCTCGTTTAGCCGCGACTCGAAGAGGAGCGCGTGTGGCCGCTCGAAAACGCGCTCCTCTTCGAGTCGCGGCTAAACGTGTGCCTACCTCCGCGCCGCCCACGCCGCAATGTCCTCGGCAATCTCGGTGTCGGTCTCGTTCGTGAACGGTCCGTCCGTTATGCCGGTCAGGTACCGCAGGATTGCGGCCACGGGCCGGCGGATGTTCTCCGGGCCGGACTTGAGTTTATCGACCATCGGCCGCACGAGGTCCCTGTCGCGGCAGCCGAGGTCCGCCAGCGCCGCCCGCACCCGCCACAGGCAGGCCGGGTCGGTCTCGGCAACCGCGGCGCGCTTCAGGTCCGGCAAGGCGGACCGGTCGCGCCGGTCTCGCACCTCGGAGATGGCCTCGGCGCGATCGCCGTCATCCTTGCTTGCCAGGCGCGAGGCGAGGGTTGGCGATCCGCGTGCGGCAGCGCGGTCGCGGCGTTTCTGGAGTTCGTCGCGGCGATATTTTCCGCCCGGGTCCGTCTCGGCGATGGCCGCGGCCACGGCCGCCTGCGCTGCGCTCGACCGCCAGTCGCACAGCCGCTCCAGGGCGTCCCACCGCAGGCTGCCTTTCACTTCGCGGGCGAGCGCAAGGAGGCACGCCTCGCCGGGGCCCCCCTCCAGTTTCTCAAGGGCGCGGAGGGCTGCCTGCCGCACCGGGTCCTGGGCCGCCGTGTTCATGGCGAGTTTCTCAAGGTCGCCCCTGGCCTCGGCGGCGCGGAGGTTGCCGAGGACCCGGCAGGCCGTCTCGCAGGGTTCCTTTGGCGCATCCGGCCGGATGAACCGCGAGAGCATCGCGGCCGCATTCGGCTCGCGCCGCTGGCCCAGGGCCTCCAGGAGCGCCGACGGAGGGTTGCTTGAGGCCGCGATGATGCGGCAGATGGTCTCGCCGGCGGCCTTGCCCGGCACCTTGGCAAGTGCGCCGGCGGCCGTGTTACGCACGCCGCTGCTGGAATTGGACAGGGATTGTTCGAGGGCGGCCATGAGCGTGCGGCAGTCGGCCTCCGGGAGGTCGGGCGAGCCGTCGCGGATTCGTGCGGCGCGGGTCTCGTCGGCCTCATCGTCCGACTGAAGGAGGCTCAGCGCCGGCTCGGTCCGGTCTTTCTCCTGCCTGGTTTTCATGAGGTATCCGAGGGCGGTTGCGGCCCGCTCGGCCACGCGTTCGCGGCTGTCGCGTGCGGCCTCGATGACGACGGGCACGGCCGGCGACCCGCAGTCCTCCAGGGCCGACAGGGCGCTAGACGCGCGGTCAAGGTCGGCGCCCTTGACGATACCGGCCAGCAGTTGGATGGCCCGGGGCGTGCCGATGCAGCCGATGGCCCGGATGGCGTCGTTGTCGAGTTTCTTGTCGTCCTCGGCCTTGACCTCGGCGCGGACGACGGCCACAAGATCGTCGAGGGCCTCTTCAAGCCCCAGGTGTCCGAGCGCGGCGGCCGCACGCGCGCGGATGCCGACCGGTTCCTCCGGGTCCCGCAGCATCTTGCGGAATACGCCGGCGGATCCGGTGTCGCGTGCCCGGCCCAGGGCCGAGATGGCCGCCGCACGCACGTCGCCCGCGCGTTCGTTGGCCAGCGGCAGGCGGGTCCTGAGGGCGGCGAAACCCGCCGGCCCATGCAGTTCGCCCAGCCAACTTGCGCCCAGGACGCGCATGAATGGGTGGATTTCATCATTCTGCGCAAGGGTCTCCAGCGACGCCTGGTCCAGCGGCGACTGGTGAAACTTGGCCATCGTCCAGGTGCCGTCCAGGTTGCCGCCGGCGGGGGGCTTGAACTGCCACACCAGCATGGCCGCCGGACCTTCCGCCTCGCTCGGCGCATAGACGACCGGGCTGGCGAAGAAAGCGCTTCGCAGAAACTCGTCCTTGACGATGCGGACCAGTTTGAAGTTCAGCACCAGGACGCACCGCTCGCCCGGCGCGAGCACGCCGAAACTCGGGCTCCTCGCGCCGCCCGACGAGAACAGCACCAGGTCGCCGAGCACAAGGCTGATGCTACAGTCGTTGTCATCATCAACCGGCTGGTACTGCGAGACGACGAAGGCGTTGCGCGGCCCGGTTCCGCCGAACGGCAGCCTGCCGCGCAGCGCCGTCCGCTGGAAAGGCGAACTCATGGCCTCGTGGCCCTGGATCACGCCGTCATAGGCGAGGCCGTCGGCGTTTGACTCCACCAGGGCGGCGGTGCCGCCGAGGACCAGGGGCTTGCTGCCGGTGTTCCGCAGGACGGCCCGCACGGTGTACACGCGCATTGTGCCGTGAGACGGGTAGATGTTGAACGATTCCTCGCCCCGCGCCATGCGCACCGAGACGACCTCCAGCGGCAGTTGGCCGACGATGCGCTTCGGCAGGTCGGGCAGGCGCCGCTCGCGGCGCATCCAGTCGTCGAGTGTCTGGGCCGACGCGCCGGCAGGGGCCGGGCCGCCCACGGGCCCCAGGTCGCTCCGCCCGCCCGACTGCCCGAAAAAAATCACGTAGCCGACGATCGCCAGGACGATGACGCCCACGAGGCCGGCGGCGCCGATGATAGCGACTTTCGTACCTTTTCGAGCCGCGACCGTAAGGTCGGGGGTACTTGCCGCCGGCAACGCCGCCGCGACGGGCGCGCCCTGCGCCGCCCCTGCGACCGGCCTGGCCGTTACGACCGGCGGCGCGGCCTCGCTCGCATGAGGCACCTCAATCGCCGCGCCGCACTGCGGGCACTTGCCGCGCCTGCCCGCCGCCGCGGCCGGCGCGCGGAACCTCTTGCCGCAGCCTTTGCAGGAGACCGCGATGAAGCCCGCACTGGATGCGTCGGCCATGACCTTCTCCTTGATGCGCTCGCGGCCCTGCCGCTCGGCGGCGGAGTACCATCCCCGGACATGATTACGCGCGCGGCCTGCGTTTCTTTCACGGCGTCTTCCGCGTGGCAGTCCGGTCCCGGACGGGAATGCTACCACGGCAGTCCCGGCAGCGGAATAAAATAGGCGGCGGGCCGCAAGGGGCCGTGATAGGATACGCCGCAAGCAAGCCCGACAAGGTAGTTCTGATGAATCTGGACGACACGATCGTGGCCGTCAGTTCCCCAGACGGGGCGGGGGAGCGGGCGATACTGCGCCTCTCGGGGCCGCGGGCGATTGAGATTGCCGACCGGGTGTTCGTGCCGGGCGTGTTAACGGCGGCCACCTACACGGCTCATGCGGGGCGGCTGGAACTGGCGGGCGAGCGGCTGTCGGTCCCCGCGATGGCGTACCTGATGCGCGGGCCGCGGTCGTACACGCGCGAGGACGTGGTCGAGTTCCACGTTGGCGCCTGGCCGGCGCTGGAGGGGCTGATGGTGGCGGGGCTGGTGGCGGCGGGCGCGCGGCCGGCCGAGCCGGGGGAGTTCACGTTCCGGGCGCTTATGAGCGGGCGGCTGGACCTTGCGCAGGCCGAGGCCGTCATGGAGGTCGTGAATGCCGGCAGCGCATCGGCCCTGCGAGCGGCGGAGGACCTGCTGGGCGGGCATCTCTCGCGGGAGGTCTCGGGGATCATCGAGGAGGTCCGCGACGTGTTGGCCCTGGTGGAGGCGGGTCTGGATTTTTCGGATCAGGATATCGAGATTGCTCCGCCCGACGTGGTGGCGGCCCGCGCGGATGCCGCCCGCGGGCGCCTGGCCGACCTGGGCCGGCGGGCCCGGGGCATCGAGACCTTCAGCGGCTCTTTGCGCCTGGTGGTGGCGGGCCGGCCGAACGCTGGCAAGTCGAGCCTGTTCAACCGGCTCCTTGAAGCGGACCGGGCGATCGTCTCGCCCGAGGCGGGCACGACGCGCGACGAACTGCGCGCGGCCCTCCACGTCGGGGGCCTCGTGTTCGCGCTTTCGGATATCGCGGGCATTGATGAGGCGCGCGACGAACTGGGCGCCAAGGCGCAGGCGAAGGCGGCCGAGGCGATCGGCGGGGCCGACCTGGTGCTGGTGGCGATCGATGCCACGGCCCCGTCGTACGAGGGGACCGATGAACTCATGGGCCTCGTGGCCGCGCCGATGGTTGTTGCCGTCACGAAGTGTGACCTGGCGCCGCCGGAGGTGGCGCTCGGGCGGCTGGCGGCGCGGGGTGTCACGGAGGTGATCGCGACGAGCGCGGTTACGGGCGAGGGGCTGGAGGACCTGCGGTCGGCGCTCGTGCGGGCGGTCGAAGGCGGGGGCGTTGACCGTCAGGCCGCCGGGCCGGTGGTGACCGCGCGGCACCGGGCGTCGATGGAGCGGGCGGCGGTGGCGCTTGCGCGGGCATCGCGGCTGGCGCGCCGGGCCGGCGTGATGCACAGCCGGGGGCGGCTGTGC
>CAYGWP010000547.1:0-26074 GCA_964353455.1 uncultured Anaerolineales bacterium | reverse complement strand
CGCACTGCGCCGAAAAATTGTGGCACGAGCATCTCCTGCCACAATCCGTTGGGGCGCCCCCCGCTTCCGCCCCAATCAGATTACCTGCCCGACCCAAGAGCGCCAAGAGCGCCAATCTCCAGGGGTTGGCGCTCTTGGCGTCCTTGGCGCTCTTGGCGTTCTTGACAGCATCTCTTGCCACAATCCGTCGGCGCACCCCCTGCTGGGGCTCCAACAGAAACAGAAAAACGATTCTGTGGGCCATTTGCCGACCCACGGCTGACGCCGTGGGCTATTATCTGGTGCCCCCTTCGGGGGCTGCCACGATTTGCGGCCACACACCCCGCCGCGAAGAGTGCCGATGGAGTGCTACCCGCCGTCCGGGGCCGCGCGGTCCGAAGTCTGGACCCGTCCCGGGCCGACCTCGGGCCCGACCCACCGGCGAAGGTCCTCTTCAACGGAGAAGACGTCGCTGACGCCGGCCGCAGGGTCCGTCACATCGCGGCAATACTGAAGGCGGATGGTCACGGTCGCCGCGGCGGCCGGGGCGGGCACCAGGAACTCCCTCGCTTCGCCCGGCGCAAGCGCCGGCTGCCCCATCGGCGCCAGGCGACCGGGACGGTCGGGCGAGAGTTCAGCGACAACGCGCACCTCGCCCCCTGTCGGGCCGGCCAGGATGCGCAGCGCCCGCCTCCGCGAACCGGTCGGACAGGCGTGCCCCGAGAGGTTGATGAGTCTGAAGCGAATCTGCGGCGACGCAGAAAAGGGTCCAGGACCCTTTTCTGCCTCCGACCGCACGGCCACGCCTTCCTGCAATCGGCCGACGTCCCGCCGGGCGGCCCACGCATGGACATGCTCCGTCTTGTCTGAGGCCATGGGGCCGGGCGGCATGTGGCAGTCAACGCACGTCCGCGTATCGCCGCGACGGTCGGCCTGGATTTCTCCCGGCGGCCAGACAGCCAGTCGCGGCTGCGTCCCCGCGAGCCAGGCCCGCCACTCGGCGGCGGTGGATGTGTGGCACCGCGAGCAGGAATCGGCGGCCGCGATCTCCTTCCTGAACCGAAACGGACACGCCGTAAGGCCCGCCCGCTCCCGCGGGATCGGCGCCTGCGGCTCCACAGCCGGGCGATGGCATTCCCGGCAACCCATGCCGCGCACCTCCCCGAAATCCATCTGCTGCGGCTGGCGCGTGGCGGGGTTCACGGTGGCCAGGCGAAGGTGCGAGAGGCTCTGTGCGTGGGCCGATGCGGACCATTCCTGCCAGGTCCGCCCGTGACAGCGGCCGCAGGTCTCGCTCGCGGCAAACGGGGCCGGCTCGGCCCCCGCGTGACAGGCAAGGCACCGCGCGGCCAGGGGCCGGCCGAACTCCACGTGGCGGTCGCCTGCATAGAGTTCGCAGAGTTCCGGTGCGAGTGGCGCGGCCGCCTTCGGATCGCGGGCATCCATCCAGGCCAGAAGGATTTCCTCGCGTTCGTCGAGCGGCGTGTCGCGAAGCGGCTCGCCGCGAAGCCGCCCGGCGGCCACAAGGGCCTGGAACGCCGCCGCCCGGACTCGCCAGTCGGTGTCGCTTGCGCGAGGAAGTATCGCCGCAAACCGGTTCTCATCAGTGCGGCCGGCCAGGACGGCGCATGCGGCAGCGCGGGCGCGCGGCTCATCATGGTGAAGCATCGCCTCGAGGGTCGGGCCAGCCGCGCGCCTGGCCTGCTCGAGCGCTTCCCGCCAATCCGTAGGGCGGGCGGCGATGCCATCGACCAGGTCGGCCAGCGAGGCAGGAGGCGCCTGGCGGCCAGGGGCAAACTCCATCTGCCACACGGCAAGGGCCGCAAGGCAAACGACAATCGCCACGACCGCCGCCCGAGGCCAATGCACTGACCGGAATGGCAACCGTATCCTCATGGCACCGCGACCACTCTAGCAGCCTGCCGCATGGCCGACAAGATACAGCGCTCCCGCAGAAAGAACTCGTCGGAAGGCCCCTTTGCTTCAGTCCGCGGGGCGAATCGGCCGATATTCCCCATGGTCATCGCACACACCCTTTTGTCCGACGGATTCTACCCCTACGAGGTGGAGACTCTTTCGATGGAATCCGGACCGTTCAGCATCTGGCGCGCCGATGTGCTTGCCGCGCTCGCCCGCCTTCTGGATTACTGCCCGACGCCCCAGGTGCCGCATCATGGGCGCGTGGCGGTGCTTGCCAAGGCGATGGCCTCGCACCTGGGGGTGGACCGTCTCGACACGTTCTATGCCGCGCTCCTGCACGACATCGGCCTGCTGGGCGATGAGCGCGATCCCGACCGCTGGCGGAACATGGACGAGCAGGCCAACCGGCCGATGATCCGCGCGCACCCCCTCGTCGGGGCGCAACTTGTGGCCGAGGTCCCCGAACTCTTCAGCCTCGCCCCCATCATCCTCGACCACCACGAGTGCACCAGCGGCCACGGGTACCCGCGCGGCAAGACGGGCGATGAGATAAGCGTGCCCGCCCAGATCCTGCGCTTCGCCGACACCTGCGACGTGCTCTTCAGGGAACAGACATCGCCCGAACTCATATCGTTCCTGGACGCCGTCCGCCGGCGGACCGCCCGCGAAGTGAGCGAGCCTGTGGCCGACGCGGGGATCGAGGTCCTCGGCGAACCGGGCTTCTACGCGCAACTCACTTCGGCCGAGGACGTTGACCTGCTCGTCGCCTCGGCTCTGCACGGCCTTGCGGCCGACGACCTCGTGACGACCGACGCCGCGGTCACCAGCCTTCTGGAACTATATGCGCACGTCACCGACGCCCACCCGGTCGATAAGGTCGGCCACAGCCGGCGCGTGGCACGCCTGGCGGTCCTCGTGGCGATGGCGATGGGCCTGCCGCCCGCCCAGACCACCAAGGTCAAGTGGGCCGCCCTCGTCCATGATGTCGGCATGATCACCGTGCCGAAGGAGATTCTGGACCTGCCGAGGCTCCTTACGCCTGCGGAGTTGGATGAGGTCCGCCGCCACACGTCCGCCACTGCCGATTTTCTGGCCCCCATCCGCGGCCTCGAAGAGGTGGCCGTGATCGCCGCCGCACACTCAGAGGCGTTCGACGGCTCCGGATACCCGCGCGGCCTGTCGGCCTACGACATTCCCATCGAGGCGCGGATCCTGGCCGTATGCGACACCTTCGACGCCCTCACCAGCCACCGCCCGTACCGCGAGGCACGCGAGGCGTCTCTCAGCATCGACATCCTCATAAAGGGCAGCGGCTCTCTCTTCGACCCCGACATCGTTACCGCAGCCGTCCCGGTCTTCCTGATCTCCCAATCGGCCGAGGAACGCGAACTGGCAGGGGCCGTGTAATGTCAACTCGACAGCAACCCGCACCGAATGATCGGCCTGTGCCTGGAAAAGCGCGGGCTGGACGAAGAGGCACATGAGGCCTATGACGCGGCGCTTGCACGGAACCCTCTGGACATAGCCGCGCGGTGGCTGCATGATCCGGTGCTCGCGCGTCTGGAGAACCGGGCCGGCGAGTCCCTCGCGGCCCGCAATGAGTGGCGCGACGCCTTGGGCAAGTTCCAGCGTGCCTCATCGCTTGACGCCAGGAACGCGGCGGCGGCCGAGAATGTCGGCCTGGCGCGGCGGCACATCCGTCACGAGGACGGGGCGGCGGCGGTCCAGAGGATCGTCAACGGCCTCGTGGTCGAGGTCCAGGCCCCCACGCCTTCCTCGAGCGTCGCGTTCCAGATTCCGGCCGAGACGGCCTACGCGCCGCCCGACCGGACCACGCCCGTCCCGGTCGGCGGCCGGATCGAGCAGGCGGCGCTTGCGGCGCCTCCGGCGGCCGCCGAGCCCACCGGCCGCGCGCCAACACATCTACATCTGCACCTGGAATCCGCCGTGCTCCTGGCAAACCCTCTGAACGCCGCCCAGACAGCCCGCGACAGGGATCTCATGAAGCCGCTGGATAAGCAGCGGCTGATGGCCCTGGCGCCGGAGGACGTTGCGGCCCACCTCAGAGACCGTTTCTAGGCCGCCGCGAGGCAGATTCCCATCGCCTCCACGGAGCGATTCGAGGAAGAGATCCGGAAACTCCAGGCGGCCGGCACGATTCCGCCCGGCGACGACCTCCTGGGCGCGATGCGGGCGGACCCACGCGTTGCCGCCGAGGTGAACCGCATCCTCAGACAGGTGGCCGAGCAGGAGAGGCAGCAGGTCGCCCAGGCCGCACGCGAGAGCGTCGAGAACATGGTGCATTACCTGGCCGGCCGCGACCAGTACGTCAGGGACCACGCCGCCCAACTCCTCCAGACAATTCAGCAGATGAAGGCCGACGAGTTGAAACTGGCCCACGACCAGGCCGAGAGGGAACTCGACGCCGCCTATCGCGAGGCCGAGCAGTTGTTACGCACGAACCCGGAGGCGCTCAGCCGCATGACAGGGGTCTATGCCGGCATCCGGGCCAGGCTGGCGCAGAAATCCGTGGAGGTGCATCTTCGCTACATCCGGTATGCCGCCGACATCGCGGGCCGAATGAAGGAAGGGACGTGGCCATGACCGCCATCGCGCGGCTCTGCGGATTGTGTCTGCTGGCCGGGGCCGGCGTGGCCGGGTGCGCCAGGCCGTTCCAGCCTGCCCCGGACGCGACGATGTCGGCCGATGCCGCCGCCCTCATGCAGGCGGGTGATGCGTCGGCCCGCCGGAGCGACTGGCAGGCCGCCATCGCGCAGTATGATCAGGCCCGCAAGGCGTCGCCGAAGTCGCACCTGCCGCTGTACGGCCTGGCGACGGCCTACGACCGCCTGGGCGGGCGCGACCTGGTGGCCATCGCCTATTACCGCGCGTACCTTGCGGCGCTGCCGCTGGGCCGCGCGGAGGATGTCGGGCTGGTCCTGGGGCGGATCGACGAACTTGACCGGCGTGCGGCCGACCGGGTGAACGAAATGGTCAACCAGGCCCGCCGGATGGCCGACGAGATTCCGCCCGACATCTGGTGGGACCGCACCGTGGACCGCGAGAAGTTGCTGCGGTCGCTGCCGGGAATCACTGCGAAGGTTCAAGCCCGCCCTACGGACTGGCGGGCGCGCGACAGCCACCGCGACAGGCGCGGCCAGCCGTCGGACTTCGCGACACTTGAGATCAAGAGTTGGGTCGCAATGGCCGAATCGCTGCGGGCGGACCCGTCGGTCTCCGAGCCCTGGACCACGCTGAAGGCCGAGGCCGGGAAGGGACCGGAAAACGCCGTGCAGGTCGTCTCGGTGCTCGCCCGCAGCCAGGCCGATGCGCTGGCCTCTCTCAGGGACCTGGAACGCAAGTGGCAAGAGAAGTGGGACATCGCCTGCCCGCCGTGAAATAGGCGGCCGGGCGGCGCCTACCACCTTGTCTGTCGTCAAATGATGAATGGCCGGGTGGCACGGCCACAGCCTGGTCGCCGCGGCGACCTGTTCTGCGTGGCCGTGGTCTCTCGCCGGGCGGCAGCCACGGCCACGCAAAGGCAAAGCGTGGCCGTGCCACCCCCCAATTCACGCCTGACAGAGCCCTATCGCTTCCGCGCAAGACACATCATCTGACCCGTGCGGCCGGCCAGAAGCGAGAGCCAACTCAAGAGGCCCGGCACGAGGCGCGATGAGGCCAGGCGGCGGTGCACGGGGCGGCCGGTCTCATCGGCTAACTGGGCGAAACTCCGGCGGATGATCGCAGGGCGGCGGAACGAACGTATCCCCTCCACCTCCAGCGCCGCCGCCTCCACGTGCCGCCGCAGGGTCTGGGGCGTGAAGTGCGTCAGGTGCCGCGGCAACTCCAGGCCGAACCAGGACGGGCCGAACCAGCGGGCCTCAAGGCTATCTAGTCTTGGACATACCACGAGCAGCCGCCCGCCGGGCCTGAGGAGCCGCCGCACGGACTCCAGCGTCGCGCGCGGACTGGGGACGTGCTCAAGGGCCTGCCACATCGTCACCACGTCGAATGATTCCGCGGGAAGCGATGCGCCAGGCAGCGTGCCTTCGTGGAGCGTAAGGCCGGCCTTGCGGCCGATGGCGACGGCCTGCGGCGAGGCGTCGAGTCCCTCGGCCTTCCAGCCGGCGGCAGCCATCTTGGCGACGTAGCCGCCCGTGCCGCAGCCGAAGTCAAGCAGCCGCCCTTCCCCTTCATAAGCCAGGTATCCGAACGCCTTCCGCCGCGCAAGTGCCGCGGCAGCAAGCGGCTGAAGCAGCCATCGTACCGGGGCCGGGGCGCGCCGCCCCAGCGGATACCCGCGCAGGTTCACGAGCGCCCAGCGAAGGAGTCCGCCCGGCCCGCCCTGCCCCGCTGGCGGGCCAGTGCGTAGGGCGGGCCCCTGGTGTTCGGGATACTCTTCGGGATATGCGGCGGCGAGGCTCTCGAGGGTCGGGCGGGGGCTCGTGCGGGCCAGACCGCACTGGCGGCAGCGGACGACGTTGAACTCGCCCGGCAGGCCGTGCGCCCGGTCTCGGCCGCGGATGAGGATGTCGGCCTCGGCCGCGCCGCAGTGGTCGCACGGAACGGTTTCGAGTTGCCAGGCCATAGGTGACAGCCTCTTGGGGCACGCTAATGTGACAGCGCTGGATTCGTACTTTGCGCGGCGGGTGGCACGGCCACGCTGTTCTGCGTGGCCGTGGTTTCTCGCTGGGCGGCAGCCACGGCCACACAACGGCACAGCGTGGCCGTGCCACCCTTCAATTGACGCTTGACGCAGCACTAAACACGTGCTCGCCGCGGCGAGGGGCTAACCGTGCGCGAACCATTCGGCCAGGAGCGATTCGAGGCGGTCGGTCGAGCGTTCCCAATCGAAGGCCAGGCTGCGGACGTGGGCCGCATCGGACATCCGGCGCAGCATCGCCTCATCCTGAATCAGGATGCCGATGCGGTCGGCCATGGCGGCGGCATCGCACACGGGAACCAGGAATCCGCTCGCGCCATCCACGACAATCGTCTCATGTCCGCCGCAGCGCGTGGCCACCGGCACGGCGCGGCAGGCCATCGCCTCCAGGACCGTGAGGCCGAAGCCCTCGCTGTGGCTGGGGGCAAGCCAGATCTCGCAGCCGCAGTAGATCGCCCGCAGTCGGCTGGGCTTGGGGCGGATGAAGACCTCGACCCGCGGTGGCGCCCCGCGCGGCCGCTTGGCGCCGTAGAGCACGAGGCGCACGTCGGGCCAGCGGTCCCGGACGCGGCGCATCGCCTCGAACCCCTCGGCGGTGCCCTTCATCTCGCCGGCAACGTATATCATGCCGACGCTCCGCGGCGTCCGGAACTGCCTGTCCTCGTTGTGGAACCGGCCGTGGTCAACCCCGTTGGGCGCCACGGCGGCATCGATGCCGAACTCGGACTTCAAGTACGCCGCAACCGCCTCCGACACGGCCACACGCCGGGCCGGCAGGGCCATGACCCGGCGGGCCTCGTCGGGGGATTCCTCCATGTGGATCGTCCCCTGGACGATCTCGACGAGGCGGTCCCTGGCCCAGGGGATTGCTGCGGCCGCCTGGACCGCCCGAAGGCCCGTCGTTATGAAGATGTCGGCCTCGGGCACCGTGTCGCGGGTGAACTCCCGCACGCCGGCCAGCGGGCATCCGGAATCATCGAGCGAATCGGAGACGCTCCTGAGGAGCAGCCGGCCCAGCCAGCGCTTGAAGTTCCGCGCCGACCGCCGGTACACGATTCTGACCTGGTGTCCGCGGGCGCGGAGGCGGCCGGCGTATTCGCCCATCACCTTGATGCCGCCAACCAGCCCACGGCCCGGTACCAGGAACGTGATCCTCAAGCCTTCTCCTCCGGGTGCGACCGACAGTATAGCCTCGCGCCGGCGGCTATGGAACACTATTGACGCCGGAAACGCTAATCCGCACGGCTTGCTTTTCCGATATACAGTACAGAGAGCGACGCATTGGATACTCCCTGTCCCCCCGCAGTTGCATAGTCGGCCAAGAGCCGAGGAGTCTCGCGCATGTCATGGCTGAAGCGCCATGCCGCGTGGATTTGGCCTGCCTCACTGGCGGTCGCTGCTGCCCTGGTGCTTCTGCTGCGCATTTTTCCGGGATGGCCCGCGCAGCCGGCCCCGGGTGCGGCCGGCGAGCGAGGCGGGGTGGTGTCGGGGGATTCCACGAACCTTGCGGCCACAGCCAGGCAGTTGCGGGTGCTCCAGGAGCAGGTGGGTCGGACGCGCGACCAGTTGGCCGGGTTCGACGCGGAGGCGGCAGCGCGGCGACACCGGGTTGCGGCACTCGACGAGATGCTCGCGGGCAACTCGCTGACCGATTGCCCATCTTTCCTCCAGGAAGACACCTCCGTGCGGGCACTTCAGACCATCATCCGCGAGGCCTCGGAATCGGCCGGCCGCACCGGCCGACAGGATCAACTCATTACCGCCGCCACCGTGGCACGCGAGCGGCTCCGCTCCAAACTCGAACTCCTGCGAGACCAACTCCTGCGGGAAATCGCCGACCTAGATGCACGCTCCGAGGCCCTGCGAGCCAGGCTCATCCAGGAATCCGAGGATTCGGAGCGCATTCAGCGCCTACTCCAACGGGAACTCCAGGTCCTGCCGCAGACCAAGTCCGGTCCGACCCGCTAGACGTGCCTTCCACATGACAAAAAAGCGGAAAAAATTTGCCTCTCGCCAAGGATGTGCTATACTTGGGTGACACCCCGAGGGGAAGTTGGATCGTAAGTGTAAGTTGCGTACCGGGAGGGCCCCGGGGGGAAGTCGTGACTCAGGCGCAGCCTGACCAGAATGAACGAAGGCGGTTCCGACGGTCAGTGGTCGGGATGCCCGTCCACGCCATTCGCCATGCCGCCGCCCAGGATGATCCCCGCCGCCTTGTCAGCCTTCACGTTCTGAACGTATCGCGCGGCGGGGTCGGCGCGATCTCGCAGGAACTCCTCGAACACAAGGAATCGCTGGTTCTCTTGTTTCCGCCGCTGGGCCCCGGCTGCGGGGAGGATGCCATCGGCCAGGTCGTCCGATGCACCCAGTCGGGCGATTGTTATGCAATCGGCATCGCCTTCAATGAGCCCTGGCCCGAACGGGCCGATGCGGGGGTATCATGAGGGCCGGCGGCGCGCCGGCGAGATTCGTCGGGAATTTCACACGCGATTGGCCTGCGTGTGGTAGTATAACAGTTTGAAGAGCGACAAAGTCCAAAACGCGACGGGCCGTCAACAAGGGGTCGGTCTCGCCGGAGGGAGGGTCCCACTTCCTCCGCACCGGGAACACCCTTTGGGACTACGGGGGTACGTCCATGACGGTCCGCAACCCGCCTTAGAGGGGTCCTTGAGGTTCGCTGGGATGCCACCCCGATGGCACCACTGTAGCCGTTGGCACAGAATTCGGGGGGAGGCGTTTGCATTTGCCGGATTGTGCGCCATAATTCCCCCGCCGCGGGTAAAGAGCAGGAGTCGTTTGTGCCGATAGGTATGGGGCGGAGAGCCACCCGCCACGGGCCTGTTGCACAAAGGATGCCTGACCGTCGCAGGATGGGACCTCAATGACAAGAGACACCGCGAAGGAATCTCGGGATTCGGCGCGAGACCGGCGCCGCTTCACTCGCTTTGACGCGAGGCTGCCTGTCGCCACACTTCGCGACGAACTGGTGAAGCCCGGCCAGGCGCGCGGCCAGGCGCAGTGCCGACTCCAGATGAAGGACTTTTCGCTCGGGGGCCTCATGGTCGAGAGCGATGTGGCACTGAATGTGAACGAGCCCCTGACGCTTCATCTTCCGCCGCACGGAATGCACCCGGCCATCCAACTGACCGGCTGCGTCATCCATTGCCGCAAACTCAAGGACCGTTACGAGGCCGGCATCGAGTTCCGCCAGACCCGCCCCGAGGCCATGGCCTCTCCGTGGCGACAGGTCTCCAGGCTCTTCAGCATGGCCTTCCAGCCGCCGCGCGGCGGGAAGCCGGTCCGCCAGTATGAGACCATCTAAGCAGACCAGAGAAACCCCTTCCGCAATACCGGCAGGTCGTTGACAGGCGCATTCCGCAAGACTACTCTGAAAGCATGCCCAGCGAGGGACCTCCGATGACCGACCGCAGTGATGCGCCGCCAGCGCCCGCACCCCAGACGCCCGGCCGGCCGAAACGCCGCCGGCTGCTCATTGCGGCCATTGTGATCCTGGCCGTCCTGGCCGCGCTCGTGGTCTTCGCGCCGAGCATCCTTTCGCTCGGCTTCATCCGCCAGGCCATCCTGGGCAGGGCGACCGCGGACATGCCGGCCCGCATCGCCGTCGAAGGCTGGAGCCTCTCGTGGTTCGGGTCACAGGAGGTCCGCGGCCTGGAAGTCCAGACGGCCGACGGCCGGCCCGCCGCAAAGGCCGACCGCATCGTCCTGGAGCAGGGCCTGCTGGAACTTCTTCAGGATCGCAGCCGCATCGGCGCAATCCGCATTGATGAGGCCGAGGTCTGGACCGATGGCGCGGCCAAGTTGCGCGACGCCTTCGCCGCGGAGGAGGCCAAGGCGCCCAAGCCGCCAGAGGCCGAGCGGCCCTCGCGGCTGCCCACCTTGCCGCAGGCCGTCCGCATCGGCAGCATCACCGCGCACAGCAAGGCCGGGACGCTCCGCCTCACGCAGGCCGTCTTCGAGAACGCCCCGGACGACCCCGCCCGGCAGCGGTTCAAAGCCGCCTGGGAGGTCGAGTCCGGCGCGAAGCGCGGCAGCGGCAAGGCCGACGGCACGCTTGAGGGACTCCGGACCGACTGGCGCGGATGGGATGCACTCGGCGTAACCGCCACGGTTCGCTGCGACACCCTGCACCTTGCGCCGCTGTGGGGCATCGCCGCAGACATGGGCGTCGAAATGGACGGCGGCGGCACCCTTACATCCGTTGATGTCACGGCCTCGCAGTCGCGGTCCGGCGAGTACACCATTCGCGCCACCTGCGACGGCCAGGGCGTCTGGGTTACGGGCAAGGCCCTCAGCGGAGACCGCCCTGCCCTGGAGAGCCTGCACCTGGTCGTTGCGGCCGCCTATGACGGCAAGACGTGCCGGGTTCAAGAGTTCGAACTCAAGACCCCCGCGGTGGCGGCCGATGCCACGGGGACCTTCGCGGCCATCTCGCTGGGGGCCGAGCCGCCCGCAGGCAACGCCACGGCTCACCTGACGGTGGACCTGGCGGCGCTCGCGCGGATGCTCCCGAAAACGCTGAAGATTCCGGAAGGCGTCTCCGTCGAGGCCGGATTCGCCAAAGCAACGCTCGATACTTTCGTCCATGCCAAGGCCGTCTCGCTGGACATGACCGCGGACATAAAGGGCGTCCGCGGCGAACGCAACGGCAAGAAGATCGTCCTTGAGCCCATGAACATGGCCCTGAACGTCTCGCGCGAGCGCCAGGCCCTGTCATCGAAGGCCGCCGCCGGCGAAGATTGGACCGCCGCACTTCAGGGGCTCCAGGTCAACGACCTCACGGTCTCCGGCCCGTTCGGCCTCGTCAAGGCGAGCGGCAGGATGGAGGCCTTCGCGCTCGACGCCAAACTGGACCTGACGAAGAGCACCGAGGAGGTGGGCCAGTTCATCGACCTGGGCGGCTGGGCCGCCCGCGGAAAGATCGCCGCCAGGATTGAGACGAAGGGCGACTTCGCGTCCGGCATCAGCCTGGGCGCCAGCGCCGCATTTGCCGGACTCGCCGTCGATCTCGGCCCCGGCCATACCTGGACGGAGCCGCAGGGCACCCTGACCGCGTCGGGGGCGCTCGCCTTCGACGGCCAGCGCCATCTTACGACCGCTCAACTGGCATCGCTCGACCTGACTTCGACCACCGCCACGGTGGCGGCCAAGGGCCAGTACACGCAGGCCGAGTCGCAGTGGAAGGTGAGCGGCAGCGCTGCGGCCGACGGCGACATCGCCCGCGCGCTCTCGCTGGCTGACCTCATCCTCCAAGTGACCGCCACGGCCCCGGCGGCCAAGGAAGAGCCGGGCGCGGACATGCGAGAGTACCTGAAGAAGGTGGCCGTGCCGGCATCGGCGCTTGGCGGCAGCGCCGCCGCCGGCTGGCACGTCGATGCAACGGTCGAGGGGGCTTCCGACAAGGGTATCGCCGCCGGCGGCAACCTCCGCCTCACGAACTTCACTGTCGCGGTCGGGCCGAAGGAGTCGCCGCCCGTCCGCGTCCAGGGTCTTGCCGTTTCGGGACAGGCCGGCCGCAAGGCCGACCTGTCGTGGGACATCCAGGTCACAAGTTGCCGGCTGACCTCGCCTGATGTGGCGCTCGCGGCAACCGGCAGCGCATCGCTCCCGAAAGACTTCAACCTGGCGGAACTCGGCGCTTCGCTCACCGCCGATGCCGATGCCAACCTCGATGCACTGGGGGCAACGCTCAGGTCGCTCGACCTCCTGCCCAAAGAGCCGCTCATCTCCGGCGCCGCCAAAGTCCACATCGTGGCCCAGGCCGAGCCGAAAGGACCCGTGAGCGGAAATCTGACGATGGCCGGGGCCGATTTCAGACTTGCCTGGCCCGCCGACAAGCGAGAGGTCTCCGAGGCCCGGCCGACGCTGGCGGCCACCCTCTCTGCCGCACGCGATGAGAAAGGCATGCCCGCATCAATCCAGGTGAGCCAGTGGCGGCTCGTCGCCGGGGCCGGCACTCTCGACGGCGCCGCAGCATTCGCCAAGACCCCCAACGGATGGACATATAACGTTGAAGGCCGCGGCGGCGGGGACCTGAAACCTCTTGCCGCGACGGTCGCCTCGGCGATGGGCTCCAAGCCCGCGCCCATCGAGGGACGCTGGCAGATCGCCGCCAAGTTCAGCAGCGCGGCAGAATCCAAGAGCCTCGAACTTGCGGCCGCCGGCACGAACCTCGTCATCCCGGCAGGCGGCGCGGACTCGAAGCCGCAGCCACTGCCGGATGCCAGCATCAAGACCGTCTGCTCGTTCGGAAAGACCGGCGACATCGCCGTCAAGAGCGCCGACGTGTCCATCCCCGGCCTCACCGCCGCCGCCAGCGGCACGGTGCGGCTGCCATCCGACACCGACAAGAACGTGGCCGCAGACGGCAAGGTGGCAGCCCGCGCGAACCTGGCCGAACTGGCCGAGGTCCTCCGGCCGTTCGGCATCCTTGCGGCCGAATCCAAGATGACCGGCGCGGCCGACCTCTCGTGCGACGCCGCCACGACCGCCGACGGCACGAAGGCCAAAGGCACGCTCAACCTGAGCGGCATCAAGGTGCACCTGGCCCAATCCGGAATCGACGTCACGGCCGAGGAGGCCGCCGTGCCGGTCTCGGTCGCCTATGCGACCGGGGCAAAGCAATGGACCGCGACCGCCACCGGCAACCTCAGCGGCCTTGACCTACAACTGGCGGAATCAGGGATCAACATTAAGGAGACGAAGGCAACGGTGCCGGTGTCGGTCGTCTATGCGGCCGCCGCCAAGCAGTGGACCGTGACGGCCACAGGCATCCAGAGCGAACTTGCGACAGGCAGCGCCTCGGCAGTCATCGTGCAGGCGCAGCGCCAGACGCAACTCAGGGCCGAGTGCGACCTGACGACCGCTGGCGAGAGGATTCAGAAGTTCCTCGGCACGAAGAAGCCCAAGGACCTTGCCCTCTCCGGCCCGTGGCGGGTCACGGCCCGCGTGGCCGGCGCCCTGCCCGATGAGGGCGCGTGGAACCAGCGGATCGCAGGACTTGCGGGAAGCGGCACGGTCGGCGTCGGCGGCGTGCGCTACGACAAGGTGACCGGCGGCAACGGCACGGTCCCGTGGCAACTGGCCGAGGGGCAATTGTTCCTGTCGCCGAACCCCGCCGCGCCGGCCCGCCTCAAACTGATCGACGGGACGCTGGCGCCGGCCGGCCGCATCGACCTCCGCGGCAAGACCGCGCGGCTGATCATCGACCAGCCGCAGAAAATCATCGAGGGCGTCCGCATGGACGGACAGGAACTCCAGGGCTACCTTAAGTACAGCAGCCCGCTCTTCGGGGCGAACGTTGCGAGTGGACGCTTCTCACTTGTGATCGAGGCGATGGACATTCCCCTGTCGGCGGAGATCGAGAAGAGCGGGACGGCGCGCGGCTACTACCAGATCGACAATTTCCAGACGACGCTGACCGGCCCGCTGGCGTGGCTCATCGGGTTGGGCGGCGGGCAGGGCAAGGCGCCCGGCAGGATAAGCCTCGTCCACCTGTTCGACGGCAAGTTCGACACGCCGCTCCAGCAGTTCGGGCCCGTGGCTGTGCGCCTCAAGGACGGCGTCCTGACGATCTCGAAGCACAGCCTCCTGTTTCAGCAGAATCAGAAGATGGAGTTGAGCGGCACGATCTGGCTTGACGGACGCATGGACTTTGTGGTCAGCGTGCCGTTGACAAGCGCATTCCTCACGCCCTTCGGCGCCAACAAGACTGTAATGGCGTATGTAGAAGGCCAGAAAATTACGGTCCCCATGACGGGCACCGTGGATAGTCCGCACATTGACCAGGCGGCCTTCAATAAGCGCGTCGGCGAGATGCTCCTTAAGGCCGCGGGTCAGGGCGCGGTCAAGGAGTTAGGCGACATCCTGAAGGGCATGATCGAGAAGAAGAAAAAGTAGGCGGAAAACTTTTCGCGGCGCGTTTGACTTTCCGCCCCGCGCGCAGTATAGTCAATAAGGAAGGCCCACGAGAAGCCTCGCGAAGACGCGAAAAACTCGGCGGGTGGCGTGGCAAGTGGCCGCTGTTCTGAAGCGCGTATCGACCACCGTGCCGTGCCGGATCGCCATATAAAGCGAGCGAGGCGGGCCTTCCCTTTTTATCTAGATAGCAGCGGGTCGGCAGCGCCCGCCTCGCGGAACGCCTCCGCGCGGCGGCGGCAACTCGCACAGTCCTGGCACGGCCGAGACTCCCCCTGGTAGCACGACCACGTCAATTCATACGGGGCGCCGAGTTCAAGGCCCAGCCGGACCACATCCACCTTCTTCAGGGCAATCAGCGGCGTTTCCACGAGGATGTGCGTCTCCGGCCGCGTCCCGAGTTCAATCAGCCGGTTGGCGGCCTCGTAAAACGCGGGCCGGCAATCGGGGTAGCCGGGGGCGTCCTGCTCGACTGCCCCGATGACGATGCGCGCGGCCCCGATCACCTCGGCCCACGACGTGGCAATCGCCAGCAGGTTGGCGTTGCGGAACGGGACGTAGGTGCTGGGGATTTCGCCGGGCGTCTCATCGGGCGGCACCGGGATGCCCTTGTCGGTCAGACTCGACCCGCCGATGGCCGCAAGGTGCCGGGCATCGACCACCAGGGTCTTCTCGGCGCGGAAATGGGCGGCGAGGAGCCTGAAGCACGCCAGTTCCTTCGCCTCGGTCCGCTGGCCGTAGTTGACGTGGAGCATGGCCAACCGATACCGGCGCGCCGCCCACGCCGCGGCCGTGCAGGAGTCCATGCCGCCGCTTGCCAGCACGACAGCAACAGGTTTTGACATAAGTACCCTACCTGCAAATGATGTTAGCCGCCGGCCTTGGCCGGCGCTGGACGCCAGCGCCCGGCAAGCCGGGCGGCTAACTCGCGCGGCGCTGACGGCAGCATCGTGCTACGGGCGCACAAGCACCTTTATCGCGTCCGGCTCGGCCGCGGCCGCCAGCGCGGCCGGGGCGGCGTCGAGCGGAAACTCGCCCGTGATCAGCGGCTCGACCTCAATCTTCCCTTCCGCCAGCATCGCCACGGCATCGGCCATCGGCCCGCACCGCGAACCCACCACGGTAATCTCGTTGACGACGATCGGCGCAAGGTCCAAACCCGCCGTGTCGGCAACGGTGCTCTTCAGGACTATCGTGCCCCGGGGCCGCACGAACGAGATCGCCATAGCCAGCCCGTCGGCCGTGCCGGTGCACTCGACCACGATTGCGGCGTCCTGCGCCGGGCGGGCGTGATCGGCGTGGATGTTCGAGATGCCGAGCGAGTCCAGTATCGCCAGTTTCGCATCCGACCGGCCGATCACCACGGGGGCGGCACGCCAGGCGCGCATCACCTGGGCCACCAGTTGCCCGAGCCGGCCGTCGCCGAGGACGACCACCTTGCGCCCCGGCTCAATCGAGACCTGCTTGCCGATCTGGATGGCGGCGGCAAGCGGCTCGGCGAAGACCGCCTGGCGGTCCGAGACCGCGTCGGGGACCGCAAAGAGGTTCGCCTCCGGCAGGACGAGCCGCTCGGCCAGCGCCCCGTCGCGGCCGAAGATTCCGAGGACGGTCCGGCGGCGGCAGTGGGTCGGCAGGCCCGCCTTGCAGAGGTCGCACAGGCCGCAGGGGCAGTTGATGGCGCCGACGACGCGGCGTCCGGCGTACTTGCCGCCCAAGGCCTCTCCGACGAACTCGTGCCCCAGGACGCCCGTGAATCGCATGTAGCCTTTGACGATTTCGAGGTCCGTGCGGCAGACGCCCGCCAGGAGGACGGCTACGCGGACCTCGCCCGCGGCCGGCTGCGGCTCAGATCGGGCCGCGTCGAGGCGGACCCTTTGGCCATCAAATATACATGCTTTCATGGCTACTGTAATTCGGCTTCCTGTACGTCCTTGGCGAAGAGACCCCTCAGAAAATCGAGCGGCCCCTTCGTGAACTGCGGGCGCTGGTTCTGTCCCCTCGGCACGGCGGGGGGCCGGCCGTAACCGACGAACGGGTTGTCGGCCGCCTCCAGGTACTCCCCCCACGCCTGTTCGTCGCGCGGCAAGTTCTGGCCGGTCATGTAGCGGAGGCTCTGCCACGCCTTCTGCGCCACCGCCAGACTCGGGTCCCTTAGGACGGCCACCAGGGCCAGGGCCGCCGACTTGTCCTTGTACGCCGCCAGAGAGTCGGCGGCGGCAACGCGAACGTCGGAATTGGAGTCGCCCTGAAGAGACTGGACGAGCACGGGCATCCCTTCGGGCTGCGCCTGCCGGCCGAGCGATGCCGCCGCATCCATCCGAACGAATGGACTCCGATCGTTGATGGCAACGCCTGAAAGCGTCGGCATGACCTCCTCACCCTGCATGACGCCCAGGCCGCGCACCGCTGCCGCGCGGACCATCGCGTCCTTGTCCGTCTTGGCCACCAGGCAGAAGACCTTGACGACGGACGGAAGGTTGCGTGCCCCGGAATCGGCGGCGACGAACTGGAGTGCCTCGCGCCGCTCGTCGGGCCGGTCGCTCTCGATGCGGACCATCTGCGACGCCGTCGATGGCGGAAACAGCCGCTCCTGCCACGAGCCGGCGCCGCCGCACCCGCCGGCCGCAAGCGACACCGACGCCAGAAGCATCACAAGTCGCTTCACGCTTCTGCCCTCACGCAACGGGAGTAGATCGCACGAAAAAATCTTCGGGCGTCACGAGAGCCGCCGCCGGGATGTCCGCCCCAAGAAACCGCCGGCCGACCGCCTGGAACCGTTCCGGGTTGTCGCTGACGAAGAACCGGATGGTCGGCCTGTCCGAAGGGAAAAGAAAAGGGTCCAGGACCCTTAACGACTTTAGGGGTCCTGGACCCTTTTCTTTTCCCGGCCAGTGCGCCAGGAGGTTCAGCCCCAAAAGGCGATGGGCGACCTCCTCGGCCACCGCCTCCGCCGAATCGACCAGCGTCACGTCCGGACCAAGCGCCTCGGCGATCCCCTCCTTAATAAGAGGGTAATGCGTGCAGCCCAGCACAACCGTCCCGACGCCGGCCTCGCGCATGGGCGCAAGGTACTCGGCCAGGACGGCCCGGACTATCGGGTCGTTTGATCCGCGCCCCTCTTCCACCAGCGGCACGAGGAGCGGGCATGCCTTTTCGACCAGTCGCGCCCCCGGCAGGTGCCGCTCGATTTCCCGGCGGTACGCGCCGCTGGCGATTGTGGCCTCTGTGGCGATGATGCCGATGGGCCGCCCGCCGCCGGCCGCAGCCGCAACGCAAGCGCCAGGCTCGATCACACCAAGTATCGGCTGCGGGAACTTCTCGCGCAGGACCGGCAGGGCCGCCGCGCTCGCCGTGTTGCACGCCACCACTATGAACTTCGGGTCGTATCGGCAGAGGAACTCGCAGTCCTCGGCGGCGAAGCGGGCGACCGTCTCGCCGCTCTTGATGCCGTACGGGACGCGGGCCGTGTCGCCGAAATAGACGATCGACTCATCGGGCATCCGCCGCCGGACGGCCCGAACGACCGTCAGGCCGCCAAGACCGGAGTCAAAGATGCCGATCGGCCGATTCATCCCGCTCTCCGCCTCCACTGCCCGGCCGACATCATAAGGCCGACCGCCGATAAATCAAGACCCGGCGGGGTCTGATGGTACGGCGTCTCTAACGTTGGTGTCGAGGGTGGCATGGTCACGCGCTTCTGCGTGACCATGTTTGCCGCCGGAAGCATGGTCACCCAACGGCGGGTGACCATGCCACCCTCGAGAGAGGCGCAGTGCGGTCAGTCTGCGGAATTGTTTGCTTCCTGGCCGTTCTTGCGCCAGAATACCACTGACAGGACGCTGTCACACAGGGGGAGCCATGTTGACGGGGATGCGGACCGTGCGCACCAGGCGGGGCATCACGCTCACCGAGATGCTGGCGGTCACCGCGGGCTTGGGGTGCCTTGCGGCACTGCTGCTGCCGGTCGTCGTGGAAGTCAGGGATGTCGCCCACCGCGCGGGGTGCATGATGAACCTCTCGCGGCTGGGCGAGGCCCTCCTCATTTACGCGGGCAGCCACGACGGGTTTCTGCCGGACTGGGGGGCCTACTCGCCGGCCTGCATGTCCTCCGGGGCGCCGACCGGACCGAAGTACTTCCCCAGCCGATGGGACGGCCCGGATACCAGCAACTGGCCGCACACGCGGACCCTCGGGAACCAGGCGAACCTCTGGGTCCTGGTGCGCGAGGGCTATGTGGCGGCCGACCTCTTCATCTGCCCGGCGACGGCCGACCGGCCGAGCCTCAACTCGCCCAAAAACCCCGCCATCATGGGGTTCCTGGCGATGGACCCGATCACGGCGTTTCCGACGCCGGCCGAAAACGACTTCCTGAACCGCGTGGCCGCAGGCCGCTGCTCGTATTCCTTTCAGAACCAGTTCGTGCATCCGGGGGCCGACCCCGCCCTGGCCGACCCGCGCTGCGACACAACCAACACCGTGACCCACCCGAGGCGCATGGCCATCATGGCCGACCGGAACCCGTACAGCCGCGCGGCGTTCACGCGCCAGCCCATCCTCTCGCCCGTCGAGGAACCCGAGGCCAACAGCCTGAACCACAACGGCACGGGCCAGAACGTCCTGTACCTGGGCGGCGAGGTCGAGTGGCAGGACTCGCCTCGCTGCGGCCCGCTCAGGCCCGAAGGACCGCCAGAGAAGATCGTGTACCGTCCCGACAACATCTACCGGCCCGACGTCGGCGAGCCGAACGATCCGCTGAACTGCCCGCGCTCGCTTGACGATGCGTACCTGGTGCCATGACCCGAACCGCGCCATCCACCCGCCTGGGCCGCGCGCTCTTGCGCGGCGGGTTCTCGCTCGTCGAGGTTCTCATCGTAGCGGGCATTCTGGCCCTGCTGGCAGCGCTCCTGGCGCCGGCGCTGGGCCTGGCGATTGACGAGGCCATGAGCGCCCGCTGCCGGAACCAGTTGCGGCAGATCGGCGTCGCGTACGGCATGTACCTGCGGGATTCGGGAGGGGTCTGGCCGCCCATTCGGGCCGACGCGCGGCCGGCGGCGCTCCTGGGGCGGATCGAGAAGGAGACGGGCCTGAAGGCGGCGCCCGCGCAGCCGGCCGACGGCTGGGGCCTGGCCGGGCCGCACTGGAGCATCGTCCTTTGGCCGTACATAGGCGACATCTCCATATATACATGCCCCAGCGACCCGAAGGCCGGCCTCCGCGGCAGCGAAGCCCTTGCGCCAGGCGTGCAGCACACGGCCGCGTTCCTCGACGCCCCGCCCGAAAGTTACGCCCTCAACGTCATACTCTTCAGGACCGACGACGACATGCGCCGCATGGCCGGCTGCACGTGGGGCACGCGGGGCGACGTCGATTTCGGCGTCTCGCTCAGTTGCACCACCGAAGCGGAGCAGCGGCGCCTCTTCCCGAACTTTTCGGCCCGCATTCTCTTCTTCTGCGGCGCTTCGGGCGAGACCTTCGGCAGCCAGCACAACATCACCTTTAGGACCTGCGGCCTGGTGGACAGGTGGGACTGGCACCCGCGCAGGGCCTCCGCGCCCTTCGTGGACGAACCTGGCTCCGGCTCCAACTACCTTTTCGTCGATAGCCACGTCGAGTACCGCGACGAGTTGCCCGGCCTCTGGGAATGGGGCTACGACCTGGGCCGCGAACCGAAACCGCCGAAGGACGAGAAGCCCCCCGAGCCGCCGGCCGACGGGAACCCCCCGCCCCAGCCTTGACGGGCGGCGTGCCCTGCCCTACCATGTCCGCCAAGTGACGCTCTCCCTTGTCCCTTGACGGGATAGGGGTTCATGGCCGGCGGAATCGCACGATGGCGCGCAAAGAACAGGGACGGGTGCCCAAGCGGATCCTGCGAGGCGGCTGGGCGCGGGAATCGTTCACCATCGGCGACCGCACCTACCGCCTGGTGAAGGTCCTCAAGCACGACTTCTTCGCCGTGACGGCCCGGTACGCCGGCCCCGACGGCGAGGCGGTCTGCCTGAAGCACTATCACACGGAGCCGTGGCTGGGGTGCCCGCTGGACTGGGCGGGCAGGCTGATGGCCGACCGCGAGGTCCGCCACTACCGGCTGCTCCGGGACCTGGGCGGCGTGCCGCAACTCGTGGGCCGCGTGGGGCGGAGCGCATTCGCCCACGCCTGGGTCGAGGGGAGCGACCTCCTGGACCGCAGGGGCGCGCTGCCGGACGATTTTTTCGAGCGGCTGGAGTCGCTGGTCCGGTCGCTCCACGCCCGCGGCATGGCATATATCGACATGAATAAGCCCGACAACGTGCTCGTGGGGGCCGACGGCCGGCCCGCGCTGATCGACTTCCAGATTTCCTGGGCGCCGCGGCCGTCTCGCGGACCCCTGGGCGCCCTGAAGCGCCGCCTGCTCGCCATGTTCCAGGAAGCCGACATCTACCACGTGAGGAAACTCAAGCGTCTGTACCGGCCGGACCTGATGACGCCCGATGAGCGGGCCGCCGGCAAGCAGCGCCCGTGGTTCCTGAACCTGCACCGGGCGATCGGAGCGCCGCTGCGGGACCTCAGGCGCAGGTTCCTTGAATGGGTCGGTGCGCGGTAGGCGCCGCGGAGTCCTGCGCGGCGGGTCGGGAGACCTGCCGTGCGAAATGAGACTGCCCGCCGCGCGAAATGAGACTGCCCGCCGCGCGAAACGGGAGGTAAGGCATGAGGCTTGGCATTCCGTCCGGAATTTTGCTTTTCCTTGCGCTGCCTGTTCTTGCGGCAGCCCCTGCCCCGCCCCCGCCGCAGGACAGCCCGCCGCAACCGGCCGACCTCCTGGTCGGAGACTGGGAAGGCGCCTGGACCAGCAACACCAGCGGCTCAACCGACAGCCTCCGCTGCACCGTCACGAAGGCCGATGACGGGAAGTACACTGCCGTATTCGACGCCACCTTCTGGAGGATATTCAGGTTCAAGTCAACCGTGACCCTGACGGTGACGGTCGATGGCCGCCTGTGGCGGTTCCGGGGCGAGCAGGACCTCGGCTTCCTGGCGGGCGGAGTGTACAAGTACGAGGGCTACACCGACGGCCAGGAGTTCTACTCGACGTACGATTCCAAGAACGACAAGGGAGTCTTCCGCATGAAGCGCGCGGCGGCCAAGTAGGCCGCGCCGGGAGGAGCCGGGAATGCAAGTCAAGCACGCGCCGCTGGGCTGGTGGGGGTTCCTGATGGTGCTCGGCCCGTCGCTGGTCTGGTGCGGCGAGTTCATCGGCTCCGGCGAGGTCATCATCGCCACGCGCACCGGGGCGATCCTCGGCCCGGCCGTCATGTGGGCCATCGTCTTCGGCATATTCCTCAAGTACTGGATCGGCATGTGCGGCGCAAGGTACACCGTGGCCACCGGCGAGGGGATGATCGACCTCTTCAGCCGCGTGCCGGGACCGAAAAACTGGCTCGTGTGGACCGTGTTCATCGGCCAGATCGCATCGGGCATCTGCGCGGTGGGCGCCCTGGCTGTGGCTGCGGCCACGTTCCTGGGGAGCCTGCTGCCGCTGGGCGAGCATTCGGGCATCATCTGGGGGGCCGCCGTCACGGCCTTCTCGGTCTGGGTGGCGTGGACAGACCGGTTCGACATGCTCAAGCATCTGATGGGGGTGATGGTCGCGGTGATCATCGTCGGCGTGCTGTACGTCTCGCTGCACGTGCTGCCGGAGGTGCGGGACGTCATCATCGGCATCTTCGGGTTCCAGGTGCCGGAGGTCCCTGCGTGGGCCCGCGCGGCCGACCAGAGCATCGGGACCGCGTGGACCGAGATCCTGCCCCTCGTGGGCTGGTCGGCGGGCGGATTCGCCAGTCAGGTCTGGTACACCTACTGGGTCATGGGGGCCGGGTACGGCATGGCCCAGGGCCGGCGGTGGGGGATGCGGGCCGATGAGGCGAGCCTGGCCCGCCTGACGGCCGATGATGCGAAGAACGTCAAGTCGTGGACCCGCGTGGTCACGTGGGACGCCACCGTGGCCCTCGTCATCGGGGTGGTGGTGACGCTGGCGTTCTTCCTGTCGGGGGTGGGCATCCTGCGTCCGCTGGAGTTGGTTCCGAAGGGCGAGAAGGTGGCGCTGGAACTTTCGCGGATATTCTCGGACCGATGGAGCAGCGTGGGCGGAATCCTGTTCCTTGCGGCCGGCGCATCAGCCATGGTCAGCACGCAACTGGGGCAACTGGCCGGCTGGCCGAGGCTGCTGGCCGACTGCTTCAGGAACATCTATCCGAAGGCCACCGGCTTCCAGCCTCGCAAGATGTTCCGCATCTTCCTCGGCATCTTCCTCCTGACGAACCTGACGATCTGCGTAATCTTCGGGACGAACCCGATCTTCCTCATAAAACTGGGCGCGGTCTGCGACGGCCTCGTCCTCGTGCCGCTCCAGGCCCTGGCGGTGGCATACGGCCTGTTCTTCGCCCAGAAGAAGTTGCTCTCGGCCGAGGCCTGGCAAATCCTCAGGCCCCGATGGTATCATGCGGCAGGCTTGATCCTGGGGTTCCTGGTGTTCGGGTACTTCTGCATCTTCCAGGTGCCGCAGGTGCTGCACCAGATGTTCGGCGGATAGGACACTCGAATCGGGAGGACTCTCATGGGGATGACGCGTCGCAACTTCCTTGCGGCGGCGGCCGCAGGCGCAGCCGTCACCGGGCCGGCTGTTCACGGGGCCGAGAAGAACCCCAGGAAGTACCGGACTGCCCTTGTCGGCACGGGCTGGTGGGGGATGAACATCCTCCGGACGGCCGCCGCCGCAGGCCGGTCGCAGGTGGTGGCCATGTGCGATGTTGACCGCAATCAACTTGACCCCGCCCTGGCCGAGATCCGTCTGAAGACAGGCGATTCGCCCCATCCGTACAAGGACTTCCGCGAACTCCTGGACCGCGAAAAGCCCGACATCGTCATCGTGGCCACGCCCGACCACTGGCACCCCCTGACCGCAATCGCCGCCGTCAACGCCGGGGCGCACGTCTATGTCGAAAAGCCGATCGGGCATACTATAGGCGAAGGCCGGGCGATGGTCCGCGCCGCCCGAATGACCGGGCGGACCGTCCAGGTGGGGACGCACCGGCGGGTCTCGCCGCACAACATGTCGGCGAATAAGTTCCTCAAGGAAGGCAAGGCCGGCAAGATCGGGATGGTCCGCGCGTTCGTCCACTACGGCGGCCGCGCGGGAGAGGTCGAACCCGACTCCGACCCGCCCGCCGGCCTCGATTGGGATTTCTGGTGCGGCCCGGCCCCCCTCCGGCCCTTCAACCGCAAGATGCACCCCAGGGGCTTCCGCAGTTTCCTCGACTACGCCAACGGACAACTCGGCGACTGGGGCGTCCACTGGATGGACCAGATACTCTGGTGGGCCGAGGAGAAGTATCCCAAGACGGTCTTCTCGACCGGCGGCCGGCACATCAAGGAAGACAACACCGATGCCCCCGACACGCAGGTCGTCCAGTTCAAGTTCGAGTCGTTCACCGCCGAATGGGAGCACCGCCTGTACGCCGCCAACAATGCCGAGAAGCACAACGTGGGCTGCTACTTCTACGGCACCGAGGGGACGCTGCACCTGGGGTGGCAGGACGGCTGGACGTTCTATCCCGTTAAGCGCGAGACGCCGACCATCCACGTTGAGCCGCAACTGCACGCGCCCGACGGGCAGAACATCCCCGAACTGTGGGCCGATTTCCTGGAGGCCATCCAGACCGGCCGCAGACCGGTCTGCGACATCGAGGTCCTTCACCGCTCGACGAACATGAGCCTGCTGGGGATGCTCTCGCTGAAACTCGGCCGCAGCGTCGAGTGGGACGGCGAATCGGAACTGGTGGTCGGCGACCGCGAGGCGAACCGCCTCCTCCGCCGCGATTACCGCCCGCCGTGGCAATACCCGACAGGGGCATAGTACTACAATGCCAATTGAGACTTGGCGCAGTGGGCCTCCCGACCCACCGCGCGATCATGTGCCACTGGTTGCTTGCAACCAGTGATCACGGGTCGCCGCGGCGACCCGTGGCACACGGCTGTCCATACTTGGTCGCCCGCCTTGGCGCGGTTCGAAGGGCCTCGGGCCTCGCAATGACGCCTGGATTGTGCCTTCCCCACTCGCCCATCTTGCCCAAACTCACATCCATTTCGGCCGATTTGCTTTTTCTCGGTTTTCATGTATATTCCAATGGGTTCACCGATCACCTGAGGCCGGACATGGAAACGGTTGAGTTCATGCGGCGGCTGAAAATCCTGGTTCTCACGTTCGCGATGTATCTGGCCCTGTGCTAGGGAATAGGGCCCGGTACGCTTGCGCGAGCGAAGGCAGCGCCTTCTGGATCCACCCATCCAGGAGGCATTTTTCTGCGCCGAGGCGGTCCGAAGGCCCGCTCTTGACCTTCGGTGAACTGTGACGGTCCGAAGCCCCGCGCGCGGTGTTTCAGGAGATAGGCACGCGGGAGCCACGCCATGAGCGACCCGAAGAACGTCATCCTGATCATGACCGACCAGCAGCACTTCCGCACGCTCGGATGCCTCGGCGCGGCGGAGGCGCGGACGCCCAACATCGACGGCCTCGCGCGGCGGGGCGTCAACTTCCGAAGCCACATCGTCAGCAACCCTGTGTGTTCGCCGTCGCGGGCCAGCATCATGACAGGCAAGTACATCACCGAGCACGGCCTCTGGGCGAACGGCGTTGCCCTGCCCGAGGCGGGCAACACGACCATCGCGCAGGCCCTGGCGGCTGCCGGAGTCCAGACCGCGCACTTCGGCAAACTCCACCTCGTGCCGATCATCAACCGCACCTCGCCGCACCCGCCTTACGGCTTCGGCGTGTGCGAGGTGGCCGAGGGAGACCAGCAACTCCTGGACGATGAGTATTTCCGGTGGCTCAGGCGCGACGACCCGGACCTCTTCGTCGCCTACGTCAACGAGATGTTCCAGAAGGGGCACGCCGCGGCCTACAAGTCCATTCTGCCCGAAGAGAAGCATCTATCGACATGGGTAACGAGAAGGGCGATCGACTGGCTCCGGACGCGCCGCGCGAAGGGCCGCCCGTTCTTCCTCTCGGTCGGGTACTTCGACCCGCACCACGCCTTCAACCCGTGCGAGCCGTACGCGAGCATGTACGACTCCATCGACGTCGCGCCGCCGGCCTTTCGCGAGGGGAGCATTGAGACCCGCCCCGCGCCGTACCGGAACCACTTCAATGCCTGCAAGTCGGTCACGCGCGATCCGGAGAAGATGACCGCCATCATCAAGGCGTATCACGCGATGGTCGCCCACCTGGACGTGTGCGTGGGCCGGCTGCTGGCGGCGCTGCGCGAGGAGGGCCTCGACCGCGACACACTCGTCATATTCACATCCGACCATGGAGAACTGCTCGGCAACCACGGCCTCCTCTGGAAAGGGCCGTACATGCTCGACGACCTCCTGCGGGTGCCGCTCGTTGCGGCCATTCCGGGCCGCGGCGGTCCGGGATGCACCGTCGATGAAGTCACGAGCGGCGTGGACATTATGGCCACGGTCCTGGGGGCGGCGGGTGCGGCAGGCGGGCCGGTCCAGAGCGGCCGGCGCCTCGTCGATGGGGACCTCGCGGTCCTCCCC
>CAYGWP010000546.1:0-5050 GCA_964353455.1 uncultured Anaerolineales bacterium | reverse complement strand
TTTCTCTACGGTTCCCACGTCGGCGCTGGCCTTGGCGCGTTCGATGCGGTTTAGCGTTTCCGGGCGGATGCCTGCTTGTCGGGCCAACGCCGCCTGGCTCAGACTTGCCGCGCGCCGGCGGCGAATTATCTTGCGCGCCAGCGACGCGCGGGCGAACTCGACGGCCGGGTAGTTGCCTTGGGCATCGGGCCTGGGCAGGGAAGGTTCGTCGCTTTCGGCGGCGGCCCGGGCGAGCGTGCGGAGTTTCTCGTACTCGCGCTTCGGCAGAAGGACGAACTTCCGGCCTGCCACAGTCAGTGTTTGAGATGCCATTATTCAATCCTCATAAAAGCCGTCGCGGTGGCCGATGCGCTCCACCATCACGGTTCCACCTTCCAGGCGAAATTGCACCCGATAGTCGCCGGTCCGCATACGGTAGCGGCCCGCCAGCCTTCCGCGGAGCGGCTTGGCGCCGCTCACTTCGGGCCAGTGTCCCAACCGTTCCACAATCCCCAGGACCCGCGTCTGGATGACTTCGGGCAACTCGCCGAAGTCGTGCGCTGCCGTCGGTGAAAGCAGAACTCGCTTCATCTTCATTCTACCGCTATTGGCGTATAAGTCAATAACCTTGATCCGCTCCAAACAGGTGGCTGCCTACTTTCCCGCGCGGCGAAGTTTCGCGGCTGTCTCGCCGCCGCCGAGGAGGAACGCCAGCGGCAGAGGGCGGTCCACGCCGGGGATGAACGAAGGGCGCGACTGCCACGGCGTGATCGAGAGCACGTTCGCTAGGTCCATCCAGTGCTCCAGGCGGGCGGGCTTAAGGTTCCACGTCATGTGGAAGTGGTTGGCGGGGGCGTACTGCTTATACTCCACCATCGAGGCGTACTTCGGCATGACCCACGTGTGCGGCCAGGTGACGTTCGAGGTGTTGGCGACGACCGTGGCCAGTTCCGCCGGCAGGTCGGCGGTCGTGGCCTCGTCCCAGATCATGCTGAAGCAGCCCGCCGGGTCGCTGTAGGCCATGCGGCCGGCTATCCCCTCGATGCCGCCGGGTGAGATGAACGTTACGCTGTTCCCGCCGCCGGGGAAATAGTAGAGTTCCGCGCCGGGCATGCTCACGCGCTTCATGATTTCCTCCGGCGACTCGCCGGGCCTGCCCGCCCAGTCGAGGCTGGCCGAGCCGGAGTTGTCGCCATCGACGAAGCCGCGCTCGGCCCACGCATCCTTGGCCGTGAATTTCACGCCCAACTTCGTGGCCAGGGCCTGGATCTCCCACGGTTCCCAGACCTTCCGGAAATCCATGAAGAGGGGCGGGTTGCCGCCGGAGAGCCACGTCATGAAGAGCATCGTGAGGAGCCCCTGCACGTCGGCCTCGGTGGCGAAGGGGATGGCGGGCTTGCGGCCGCGATGGTCGAACGTGGAATTGAGGAGGCTCTCGGCGGCATCGCAGATCGGCAGCGGCAGGCCGCGGCGGTCGCTGCCCCATTCCAGTTGATTCATGAACCCGCCGCCGACGGCGTCGAGGTCGGCCACGAGGTTTCGCATGATCAGGTACATCGCCAGGCCCTGGTTGAACTTGGCGTGGCCGTCCGGCTGTGAGAGGTCCAGGCGCTCGGCCACGTGTTTATCCATCCACGCGCGGAGGCGCTTCAGTTCCTTCTCGTCGTAGGCCTTCTTCGCGAGCATGTCGGCCAGCAGTTTCATATCGAGCCGCGTGATCTCAAGGCCGAACGTCCGCCGCGTCGGCAGGATGTGGGCAAGCGCGGTCTCCATGCCCATCGAATCGTGGCCGAAGACCGCGACGCGACGGCCCTTCAGGCCCACGTATGTCATGGCCGCGTAGCACCAGTCGATGAGGGCCTCGGCCGTGGCGGGGGTCATCTCGGGCTTCATGCCGGTGTCGGGCCACGTGCCGACGTTGAGTGTCGCAAGGCGGCCCATCTGCGCCAGCGCCCCATTCAGGGCGTGGGCATAGACGACTCCCGGCTTGGGCCCCGAGTTGCCGCAGGTGATGTTGAGGGGCGTATCGGCGGGGAAATGGCTGAGCAGACTGATTGCGGTCAGTTGCGGAAATGCCCACGTGTCGGGTGCGAGGACGAGGGCCTGGACGCCGGCGGCCTTGAACTGCCGGGCCACAAGGTCGGCCTGCTTCTCGCCGTCCACCAGGAGCGGCGTCCAGACGACCTCGACGGGTTTGCCATCGGGCATCCGGACGTTCTTGGCGATGGTCTCGGCCACGATGCCGACGATGTTTGCGGCCCGTGAGCGCGAGGCCTCATCAATCCGCGGGTCGCCGGTGGCGAACACGCCGAACACAACCGGTCCCGCCTTCGCCGACACCTCGCCCGTGAGTTTCCTCGCCTTCGCCACGGCCGATCTCCTTGTTGCTGGTGGTACGTGTGGAATCTCAAGAATACGTCGGTGCGTGGCGGCTACTGCACTTCCGGCGGCGGGACGGCCTCGCCGCGCTTCTGGGCGGCCTGCTCGTCCGGGCCGTACGTGCCGTAGAAGGGGACGTTGCCGTCGAGCCACACGAAGAGCCGCTCGCGGTCCTCGGCGGTGAGTTTCACGTGAGGGGCGTGCTTGGCGTCGGCCAGGACCTGCGTCAGGCGGCTCTCATCGGCCCCCAGATGCCCCGGCCGCGTGACCGCCTGCGAGATGCTGGCGCCGCCCCACTCGTGCCACCGGATGAAGGGCTTCAGGCTCTCATACGAGCGTGTAAATGAGTTGGTCGGTTCGCCGGTCAGGACGAGCGGGCTCTTGTCGGGTCCCACGGAGCCGTCATGGCACCGCACGCAGTTCCGGTCGAGGGCCGGCTGGACCAGTCGCGTATATGAGAACGGCCGGGTGCCGTCCGGGCCGGGCTGGATGGCCGACGGGGCGCGGGCCTGCGCCAGGACGGGCCTTGCGGCCGATGCGCGGCCGACCGGCTCGTGGCAGCCCACGCAGCCGCGCCTCTCGCCCGGCTGAAGGTACACGATGCTCCTCATGCTCTGGACCGCGCGGCCGGAATCATCGACGGCCTGGAAGTAGAGGGGCTTGCGGGCGGGTGCGCGGAAGTACGCCGAGCCGTCCTCTTCCACCGGCACGGTCCCGAGGAGCATCCTTGCGCCCTCGGCGTTTGCGTGGCCGACGCGCGGCTGATTGACCGTTGGGGTGGTCTTGGGGAACACCTGGAATATGCGGATGGCCGTGATCCTTCGCCCTTCGGGGAGGGGCATGAGGTTCTGGCGCATGTCGGCCAGGATGAACTCGCCCTCGTCGCCCAGGCGCGGGTCGCACATCGTCGGAATGACGGGCGGCCGTGGCCGCGGGGCGAGCAGGATCGGATACATGACCGGCATGCGCCGGTCGCGGTACAGCAGTTCCAGCCCGCCGAAGCGGTCGAAGTAGTAGATGCCCGTGGAATCGCGCGTGGCGCCGGAACTCATCCCCGGCAGGCGGTCGTAGCCGAACGATACGAGGAAGTAGTTCTCCGACAGCGGCCACGGGCTGTGGAAGTAACTCGTTGGCCAGTCGGGGGCCTCGGGGAACTTGACCTCGGGCGTCAGGACCTCGATGGCGTCCATGCGGTCCGTGCCGGTCCGGCGGTCGAGGCCCGCGCGGGCTGGGTCGAGGATCACGAGCGACCCGCCCACGTCGGCGTGGTGCGCCCCGGCTACGAAGACTATGCGCGATGAGCCGGGGATGGCATGGGCCTGGAAACATGCGTTGATGCGATCCGTGTAGTTGCCGAAGAGGCTCACCGCGCCCGTCCCGTCGGGGTTGGTGGCCCAGAGGCCGTGGAAATTGGCGGCCGACCGGTCAACGTAGTCCCAGCGGGTGTACACGATGCGGCCGTCGCTCATCATGTTGGGGTGCCACTCGTTCGTCTCGTGGAACGAGAGCGGGCGGATGTTCTTCCCGTCGGCATCCATTCTGTGGAGGGTATAGACAGGGATGGGTTCCCACGGGTTGTTGCAGCGGGTGAATCCGCCGCGCCGCGTGGACATGAACGCGATGCCGCCGTCTGGCAGGGGGCACGGGTCGAAGTCGTCGAACCGCTCGTCGGTCAGGCGGTGCAACTCCTCGCCGGCGGGGTCGGTCCGGTAGATGTGGTAGAAGTGCTGTTCGTCGGCCCCGTAATTGACGCGCCTGCCCTCGCACTCGCCGAAGGCGAAGTAGATGCTGCGGGCATCGTACGAGATGGACGGCGTCGAGTAGCATCCGGGCGGCAGGAACCTGGAGGTCAGGCACCGCGTCTTGAAGGACCGGCCCGGCTCTTCCAGGATGCACACGCTGCCGCCGAACACGCCGCTGTAGTCGGCGAAGTAGGCCACGTACTCATGGAGCATCTGGCATGCGAACCGGCGGCGCTTCAGGAAGACGACCTCGCGGCCCGCCAGCAGCGGGTTCCCGAGGGCCAGTTCCCGCGCCTCCCACCGGACCTTCAGGTACAGGGCCATGCGTGCGGCGGAGTCCATGGCGTCGAGGCCGGCGGCCTGCGCCTTGAATGCATCGATTGCGGCCGCTGCTGCCGACACGTCCGGCCCGTTCTGCATCGTCCGCAGGTCCGCCAGCAGGCGGGCGGCATGGTCGAGGCGTGCGCGGATGGACCCCGCCTCGGCGGGCTCGCGGCCGAGACGTTTCTCCTGTGCGGCCCAGTCGGTTTCGATAGCCGAGCGATAGGCTGGGTCGGCCGGCTTGCCCGATATAGCCTCGGCGACGGCGGGCGGTTCGGCGGCGGGCTTGCCCGACACAGCCTCGGCGGCGGCGGGCGCGGGTCGCGCGGTCAACATTGCGAGCGCCAGCGCGGCAAGGAACATCCACGGCATGCCACGGCGGAACATCGGCTGGCTCCATGCACTCGGGCAAGGCTCTCCTTGCCCGGCGGGACGTATTATCCCATCCGGCCGGGCGCGCTGCCAGTGAAAACGCCACGTTGAGCCGTGTGCGTTGTGGCTGTTTTTGTCGGATGAATAGGCGGGGGTGGAGGGGGGAATGGCTATGGGATTGGCGTCCGCCTTGGGCGGATTCAAGGGCGCCAAGAGCGCCAAGAGCGCCAAGGGCGCCAACCCCTGGAAGTTGGCGC
>CAYGWP010000545.1:0-13233 GCA_964353455.1 uncultured Anaerolineales bacterium | reverse complement strand
TGTTCCCTTCGTCCCTTCGTCCCTCCGTCCCTTCGTCCCTCTCCGTTCATAAGTGCCATTTTTGCAAAAACACTTACGTGCGTTTTGCCCTCCGAGAGCGCGAAAAATAATCAGGTGCCAGGCATCATGGCATACCATAGGTGGGGGGTCAAAGCCCGTCCGAGTACGATATACGGTATGGAATTTTGGCTGTGGACCTGTACGCCGTGGCCTCGGGGAAGGCGGAGTGACTGGGTGACTGGGTGACTAGGTGACTGGGTAACTGAGTGACAACAAGGGATCATCCGCAGATGACGCACATGGACGCTGATAAGGCGGGTGTGAGACGAAGACGGAAGGGCTTTCTCACTCCGCATTGCGCACTCCGCACTCCCCGATTTCCATTGACCCCCGCCCCGCCGCCTTGTCAGACACTTGACCTCATCGCTTCATCGCCCGGACCGCCGGAGCGCGTTTCTCAAGGGCCTCGGCCTCTGCCATCCGGTGAGCAAGTGCCGGCCCATGCCCGGCGTCCTTGTGCATCTCCGGGCCTAAGTAGACCCGCAGGGAATTGACTTAGGGGCGCAACCGGAGTACCCTTTCCGCAATGACCAAAGACGATACAATCGCCGTCCAAGACATACTGCGCGGGTCCGCCCACGCCCTAACCATCTTCAAGCCCGAAGCCGTGGCCGCCTTGCAGATCTACGCCAAGCGAGGCAAGCCGTATTTGAAGTGCTACGCCACAGGCAAAGAGCGGCCAGCCAAACCTGAAGAAGTCGTGCGGCAATTGTACGTCAAGATGCTGATGGACGATTACGGCTACCCCACCGAGCGTATCGCCCTCGAAAAGCCCGTCCAATTCGGGTCCGCCGTCCACGAAAAGGCGGCCGATGTTGTGGTTTGCGACAAGGACGACCCCAACACCGCCTTTATCATCGTCGAGTGCAAGAAGCCCAAGCGGGCCGACGGCCTGGAACAACTCAAGAGTTACTGTCACGCCGAAGGCGCACCCATTGGCGTATGGACAAACGGCGGCGAAACCATCATCCTTCATCGGCAAGACCCGAATTTCTTCCGCGCATTAACCGACTTACCCAAGGCCAGTCAAACCCTTTCGGACATTCTGGACGAACAATGGACGCTGAAGGACCTTGCCGAGCACAACGTTTTGGTCAAGGAACAGACGACCCTCAAGAGTATCATTCTGGACATGGAGAACCTTGTGCTGGCCAACGCCGGGGTAGACGCCTTCGAGGAAGTATTCAAACTCATTTACGCGAAACTATACGATGAATGGTACGCCGCCCAGGGCGACCGGAAGCGCCCTCGCCACCTGCAATTCCGTGTCGGTGGGGCGACGCCAAGGGAATTCAAGGACAAGATCGGCCGGCTTTTCGAGGAAGCCAAAGACAAGTGGCCGGGGGTATTTCTGAGGGACGACCGAATCGACCTGACCCCGGAGCACCTTGTAACGTGCGGCTCGGCCCTCGAAAACGTGAAACTGTTCAACTCCAACCTCCAAGTGATTGACGAAGCCTTTGAGTATTTGAGTGTGGAAGTCGGCAAGGGCAAGAAGGGGCAATACTTCACCCTACGCCATGTTATAGACATGGCCGTGAAGATGCTCAACCCCACGATTGACGAGTATGTGATTGACACGGCGGCGGGGTCTTGCGGCTTCACCGTGCACAGCATCTTTCATGTTTGGGGCAACCAGTTCACCGCGGAAGGCCCCGCGCCCTGGCAGGCCGAGTACGCCCGCGAAAAGGTGTACGCGATTGACTTTGACCTGCGCTCCATCAAGATTGCCAAGGCCCTGAACCTTATCGCCGGCGACGGCAAGACCAACGTTTACCGCGCCAACACACTTGACCCGCGCACTTGGTCTGATGAAGTCAAAGTCAACCTGCGCGCCCGCCTGATGCGATTCCCCAACGACCCCGACAAGGACCGCTGGAACCAGGAGAACTTCCGTTACTTCGCCTTTGACTTGCTCCTCACCAACCCGCCCTTTGCAGGCGACATTAAGGATTCCCGAATCCTTTCCCAATTCGACCTGGCCAAGAAGCCCAACGGAAAGTGGCAGCACAAAGTCGGGCGCGACGTGCTCTTTATCCAGCGCGACCTTGAATTCTTGAGGCCCGGCGGGCGCATGGCAATCGTCCTTCCGCAAGGACGGATGAACAACACGACCGACAAGATGATAAGAGACTTCATCGCTGATCACGCCCGCATACTGGCCGTGGTGGGGTTGCATGGCAATACCTTCAAGCCCTTCACGGGCACGAAAACGAGCATCCTCTTCCTGCAAAAGTGGAATGGCGACCCCAAGGCCGGGCCGTTGTGCAAGCGCGTGGCCGACTACCCGATCTTCTTAGCCACCAGCCTTGCCGGCGGCAAGGACAATTCCGGCGACTACGTTTACCTGGCCGACGACAAGGGCAACCGCCTTTACGACCTGTACGGCCACCCGATGGTTGACCACGACCTTTTTAATCTGCGCCGATACCTTGCCGATCAAGTCGAGCAACTGCTTAACGCAACAACCGACAAGGCCAAGAAGGCCATGTTGGGGGCGATCTACAAGGATAAACTAAGATTCGTGCCTGACCGGCCCGGTATTGCCGAAGCCTTCCAGGAATGGGGCCGCAAACAGGGCTTCGCCTTCTGCAAGTCGGAGGCCTAGTAATGGCCGTTTGGAGCGAAATTCGCTTGAAGTCTCTTGCTGCTGGGCGACGCCTTGACGCCGAGTATTACCAACCCGAATTGTTGCGGTACGAGAAGGCCGTGAAAACGTATCGCGGGGGCTGGAAGCGCCTTGAGGAAATCGCTGACATTATCACCGACGGAGACCACCTGAAGCGCAACTACCAAGCCCAGGGCGTGTTGTTTCTAACTTCCGAGGACGTATCCGAGCACTGGATCGACTATTCATCGACACTGAGGATCGACCCGGAATATGAGAGAACCCTTGCGCGTGCGCGTTCAGAAGTGGGCGCTGTCTTCCTGACGAAAACCGGCAAGTGGTACGGCAAAGCCGCCGTTTGCCTAAGACCGGAACCGGTCTTCAACATATCGGCAGACATTGCCAAGATTAGACTCAAGGCCGGTTACGACCCCCATTTCTTGGCATGTTATCTTAATTCTAACGTGGGGTACTTCCTTGTACGGCGTGAATCAACGGGAGGCAGTCGAGACCGAATCATCCTGGAGAACCTGCGAAGGATACCCGTTCCCATTGTGCTTGCACCCCACAAGGATTACAGGCGCGCGGTGCAGGCGATTGACCTGGCAAACGAGAGGGCATATCGCTACTTGGCCGAAGCGGAAACGTTTCTTGTATCGGCCCTGGGACTGGATAGGTTGGACCTAACCCGGCGCCTGTTCTATGAGCGGAGTTACAAGGATGTTTCGGCCGCCGGGCGGCTGGACGCCGAGTACCACAACCCGCGCGCGCAGAACCTGATTGCCGCCCTGTCGCGCGACCGCCGCGTGGTTTCCGACGTTGCCAGACTCGCCACGCGCCGCTTCCGCCCCGTGCCTGGCGTTGAATTCCAGTATGTTGAAATCGGTGACGTGGGCGCTAGCGGCATGGCGGAATCAAACTCCGTCATGGGAGAAGAAACGCCGAGCCGCGCCCAATGGATCGTTCAGCCGGGCGACGTTATCACAACGACCGTGCGCCCGATACGCCGCCTGTCGGCAATCGTGACCCACGATCAGGCCGGTTATGTCTGTTCATCCGGCTTGGCCGTGTTGAAGCCCACGGACATCGAGCCAGAGTTGTTGCTTGTTTACCTGCGCCTGCCGCTGGTGTGCGAACTGCTGGACCTGCATACTACGGCGTCGATGTACCCTGCCATATCAACGCCGGACCTGATGAAGTTTCCCGTAAGCCTGCCTGACGCGGCCACGCGACGAATGATCGTTGCCAAGGTCAAGGAATCCTTCACCGCGCGGCGCGAGGCACGGCGGTTGCTAGACGATGCAAAGCAGATGGTTGAGGACGCTATTGTGCGCCAAGAGTAGAGCCCATGCCAAACACCTTTACGGACAAGAGGGACCGTTGGCTTCAAATGTCCGAGATCGATTATCTCGGTCAGTTAGTCAAGGCGTGGCTGGCGTTCAACGCTTGGTACATGAGCGCATATACAGCCACACAGGATCGAAATATCATGCGAGGTGCGCGGCGGGAAGGGGGTCACATGAGGGCGGTGATACAGCGGGTGAGCGAGGCGAGCGTGACGGTTGAGGGGGCGGCGACGGGGGCGGTCGGCCGGGGGCTGCTGGTGCTGCTGGGCGGCGGAACGGCGGCGCGGCCGAGGTCCAGCGGCACCAGAGCGAACCGGGACAAAAAGGTGGACTACAGCCGGTTTTGCGGTAAGGTCAGACTTGTGCGCGGCCCGGCCGCCAAGGAGGCTGCACCGTGATGACATTGCGCCAGTTCTCCTCGCGGCCCGAGACCGTTCCTGCCGCCACGTCATGGTATCTGGCCGACCTGGGTGAGGCGCGCGGCAAGCAGGAACTGTTTACGCGTCAAACGCCCCAGCGTCTGAAGGTCTTGCGCGAACACGCCCTTATCGAGAGCGCCGTTTCCTCAAATCGCATCGAGGGCGTGACTGTGGACCAGGCCCGCATCGGCACCATCGTTTTCGGCAAGCCGCTCTTGAAGGACCGCAACGAAGAGGAAGTGCGTGGCTACCGAGACGCCTTGAAGTGGATCCACGAACAAGGGGCCGCGATCCCCGTTGCCGAGGAGACCGTACTTCAATTGCACAGCATGGCGCGCGGACAGATATGGGATGCGGGGCGATACAAAGAGAAGGACGGCGACATCATCGAGCGGTTCGCCGACGGCCGCGAGCGGGTCCGCTTCAAGACGGTTCCGGCCGCCCGAACCCCGGATGCGATGAAAAAACTTCTTGCCCTTTGGGATGATTGCCTCAAGGAGCGGTGGGTTCATCCGCTGATCACCCTGGCGGCCTTCAACCTCGATTTTCTCTGCGTCCACCCGTTTCGCGACGGCAACGGCCGCGTGTCGCGCCTCTTGCTGCTCCTGGGCTGCTACCATTTGGGCTACGAGGTGGGGCGCTATATCAGCATGGAGCGTCTCATCGAGGAGAACAAGGACCGTTATTATGAGACCCTCCAAACGAGTTCCCACCGTTGGCACGAGGGTAAACATGACCCCTGGCCGTACGTCAACTTCCTGCTTTATATCCTGAAGAGCGCCTACGGCGAGTTTGAGGCGCGCATGGGGCAAGTGGCCCAGCCAAAGGGCGCCAAGACCGAGGTGGTCACCAGCGCCATCGGCCGGATAGCCGATCCGTTCCGCGTGGCCGCAATTCAGACCGCATGTCCCGGCGTGGGAGTGGACCTGATCCGCAAAGTCCTGAAGGCCCTCAAAGACGAGGACAAAGTTGAATGCCTAAGCCGCGGTCAGAACGCCGCTTGGCGCAAGACCCGCCGCTGGGGAAACCCCTGAATTGGGTACTACCCAATCAATTGGGTACGGAATTGGGTACGGTGGGCTGTCTGCGGATGGCGGGTAAGGCAGTTCCGGGGGCGCGCGACTTAATTGCCTGCTTGGGCCGCGGGTGCGGCGGGAAGGAGGTCACATGCGGGCGGTGATACAGCGGGTGAGCGAGGCGAGCGTGACGGTTGAGGGGGCGGCGACGGGGGCGGTCGGCCGGGGTCTGCTGGTGCTGCTGGGCGTCGGGCACGCCGATACGGAGGAGACTGCGCGTGCGCTGGCGGCGAAGGTGGCCAAACTCCGCATCTTCGAGGATTCCGAGGGGAAGATGAACCTCTCTGTCCAGGATGTGGGCGGGGCCGTGCTTGCGGTCAGCCAGTTTACGCTGCTGGCCGACACTCGCAAGGGCAACCGGCCCGGTTTCAGCGATGCCGCGCCCCCGGAAAAGGCGAATCCTCTTTACGAGGTCTTCTGCGGCGCGCTCGCCGCGCTGGGCCTGCCGCCGGCCAAAGGCGTCTTCGGCGCCCACATGCACGTGCGGCTGGTGAACGACGGGCCGGTGACGATTGTTATGGATATGTGAAGACCTGTTGCCGTCGTTCCCCTCTCCCCTTGCGGGAGAGGGACAGGGGTGAGGGGTTCCTGCGCGGCAGGTGGGCAACCCGCCACTGAAGGCCCCCCTCACCCTACCCTCTCCCACAAGGGGAGAGGGAAAAAAGAGAGCCTCACCCTACCCTCTCCCACCCGCCAATACAACGGGCGGGCAGGCTAACGGGAGAGGGAGAAAAAGCCTCTCGCGGTCGCCTGCGGCAACCACACTCCCACACAAGTGGAGTAGGTTCCGGCCGGCAGTTACCGCTTCAGGTGGATCATGAGGACGGCGAGGTCGGCGGGGCCGATGCCGGCGATGCGTGCGGCCTGGCCGATGGAGCGGGGGCGGATGCGGGCGAGTTTCTCGCGGGCCTCGATGCGAAGGTGCGGGACGGCCGCGTAGTCGAGGCCGTCGGGTATCAGGCGGTCCTCCATCCGCCGCGCGCGCTCCACTTGCATCGCCTGGCGGGCGAGGTAGCCGGCGTACTTGGTCTCGATCTCGACCTCCTGGCGGGCCTCGGGCGAGATCGCGTGGGCCGCAAGGCCGGGCGACTGGGCGGCGAGGCGGTCCCAGGTCATCTCCGGCCGCCGGAGGAGGTCCTCGAGGGTGCGGCCGCCGAGGCGCGTGCGGGCCAGGAGGGCCTGGGCCTCGGCGATCTCGCGCTCTTTCTCCCGGAGCCGGCGCCAAGCCTCATCGGAGACGAGGCCGGCCTCTCGACCTATGGACATGAGTCGCCGGTCGGCGTTGTCGTGCCTGAGGAGCAGGCGGTATTCGGCCAGGCTCGTGAACATGCGGTACGGTTCCTCGGTGCCCTTTGTGACGAGGTCGTCGATGAGGACGCCGATGTAGGCCTGGTCCCGCCTGAGGACGATCGGGGCCTTGCGTTGGAGCGTCCTGGCCGCGTTGATTCCCGCGAGAAGCCCCTGCCCCGCCGCTTCCTCGTAGCCGCTCGTGCCGTTGATCTGCCCGGCCAGGTAGAGGCCCTCGACAGTTTTGGCCTCAAGGGTCGGCTGGACTTGCGTCGGCGGGACGAAGTCGTACTCGATGGCGTACCCGTAGCGGAGGATGGCGGCGCGCTCCATGCCCGGTATGGCGCGGACGATGCGGTCCTGGACATCTTCGGGCACGCTTGTTGATATGCCGTTACAATAGACGACCGGCGTAGCGCGGCCCTCGGGCTCGAGGAAGACCTGGTGTCGGGCGCGGTCGGGGAACCGGACGATCTTGGCTTCGAGGCTGGGGCAGTATCGCGGCCCGACGGAGCGGATCTGGCCGGTGTACATGGGCGCCCGGTCGAGGGCGGCACGCATGATCTCGTGCACTTCGGGCGTCGTGTGGGTGAGCCAGCAGGAGACCCAGTCGCTGGAGTCCGGCGCGGAAGAGTCGGGGCACGCCGAAGCGCCGAAAGAGAACCGCACCGGTTCGGGGTCGCCGGGCTGCTCCTGGAGGCGCGAGTAGTCGAGCGTGCGGCCGTCGATGCGCGGGGGCGTGCCGGTCTTCAGTCGCCCCAGGCGAAGGCCGAGCCGCTCGAGGCTGGGCGAGAGGCCCTCGGCCGACGGTTCGTCGATGCGTCCGCCTGACCACATCTTCGCGCCAACGTGCATCATGCCGCGAAGGAACGTGCCGGTCGTGAGGATGACGGCCCGCGCCCCGAACTCGCGGCCGGTCTCGCACCGGACGCCCGCGGCGCGGCCGCCGGCGACGAGCACGTCGCATACGACATCTTCGATAACTGCCGGTCGAGCCGCGACCGTAAGGTCGGGGGTACTCGGAGGCACCCGCGGGCCTACGCCCGCGGCTCGTCGAACACCCAGTACATCCTGCATTGCGCGGGCGTAGGCCTGGCGGTCGCACTGGGCGCGTGGGCCGCGGACGGCGGGGCCTTTGCCGCGATTCAGGAGCCGGTACTGGATGGCGGTGGCGTCGGCCGCGCGGGCCATGAGGCCGCCGAGGGCGTCGATCTCGCGGACGATCTGGCCCTTTGCGAGGCCGCCGATCGCAGGGTTGCACGACATCTGGGCGATGGTGTCAAAGCGGATGGTGATAAGCGCTGTGCGGGCGCCGAGGCGTGCGGCGGCCAGGGCGGCCTCGCAGCCGGCGTGCCCGCCGCCGACGACGATGATGTCGAAGGAATCGTGGAAGGCCATAGGATTGCTCGAGAGTGTAATGTACCACCCGGCCGGGCGGTTGAAAAGGTCCTGGCGGCCGGCTGGCGTGCCAGATTGGCAGTCGAGGCCCGTGCCGTCGCCGGTCGCGTGCCTGAAAAGGCACATCCTGGGCCGAAGATGGCGGCTGCGGCGGCGGGTTGCGCGATTGGCATCGGCTTTGCACAACGCCAGGTGAGAGGCAAACGAAAACGGGTCTGCGACAAGGAGGCAAGTCATGGCCATCATGAGAGGATGGGTACCGGCCGCAGGGCCTTTCGGCCAGTTGCAGCGCGAAATGAACCACCTGTTCGACACGGTCTTCGGGAAGCAGTTCGGCATCCCTGGTCGGTTCCGGGCGGGCTTCGTATATCCGCCGGTGAACGTCTGGGAGACCGGGGACCATTACATCGTCGCGTGCGAGGCCCCTGGGCTGGAAATGGAGGACCTGGAGGTGTACGTGACGGGCGACCGGTTGACCGTCTCCGGTCGCCGGGCCGACGCCGTTCCGGAGGAAGGTGTGACGCTGCACCGGCGTGAGCGCGACACCGGCAAGTTCAGCCGCGCCATCACCCTGCCGGGGCCGGTCCAGAGCGCGAGGACCGAGGCGACGATGACCGATGGGGTCATCACGGTCCGCATCCCGAAGGCCGAAGATGCGAAGCCGAAGCGCATCACGGTGAAGGTCGATTCCGCCGGAACGACGGACGGTGAAGACAGGAAGGGAGGCGCGTGACCATGGCCGAGACCACAAATATCGAGGTGAGCGAGGCGAGGCGCGGCACGGAGCCGCCGGAGAGTTACTTCGTTCCGGCGACCGACATTTACGAGACGCCCGGCGAACTGGTGCTGGTGGCCGACATGCCGGGGGTCCGCCCCGAGGGCCTTGCGGTGACCGTGGAGGAAAACGTCCTGGTGATCCGCGGCCGGTCGCATCGGCAGGAAGATGCGCCGGGCGAGCCGCTGCTCCAGGAATTCGCGACGGGGGAGTTCTACCGGGCGTTCCAGTTGCCGGCGGATTTCGACACGGCGAAGGTCCAGGCGGCGCTCAGGCAGGGCGTGTTGACGGTCCGGCTGCCGAAGTCCGAGCGGATGAGGCCGCGGCGGATTGAGGTCAAAGTCGAGTAGGCGGCGCCGCGGGCGAGACGCCGGCACTTGCCAGTACCCGCGACCCTTCGGCTTTGCTCAGGGCAGGCCTCACGGCCGCGGCTCGAAATAAGGAGGCAACCATCATGGCCCTTATACCGTGGAGAGGCCGGACGATGCCCGGTGCGACGCTGGCATCGCTCAGGGAGGAGATGAACGACCTTCTGAACCGGTTCTGGGCCGGGACGGCGGAGCCGTTCGGCCTGGCCGAGTGGGCCCCGGCGATGGACGTGGCGGAGACCGAGACGAGCGTGGAGGTGGACGTGGAGATTCCTGGGATCGACCCGGCGTCGCTGGAGATCTCTGTGGCGGGCGACGTGCTGACGGTCCGCGGCGAGAAGCGGAGCGAGGCCCTCCAGAGCCCGCGGCACTACCATCGCGTGGAGCGGCGGTACGGGGCGTTCGTCCGGACGCTGACGCTGCCGGCCCCGGTGGAGGCCGACAAGGTGGAGGCGAAGGCGCGGTTCGGGGTGCTTTCGATCCGGCTGGCGAAGAAGGAATCGGCGCGTGCGCACCGTGTTGAGGTGAAGGCCGACTGAACACATCTTCGATTCTTGATTTTCGATTGAACGGCGAGATGCATTTGGCCGGCGGGCCTGCCCCCCGCACGCTTGGCATGGTTGCTTGACGGCACAGGAGACGCTATGATGGCGGCAGTGTACCCGGTCTCCAATCGAAGGAGCGTGCCATGCATCGGCTGATCCTCGCCCAGGGCCGTCCCGACATCGGCCACCTGGCCAGTCACATGAGCAACCTGATGCACCGGATCCTGGAGTCGCGATTCCAGACGGGGTCGCGGCGGAGCGACTGGACTCCTGCGGTCGATGTCTCGGAGACGGCCGAGGGGTACGAAGTGATCGTGGAACTGGCGGGCGTGAGGCGCAATGATATTGAGGTATTTACTGAGAATCATCGCCTGATCGTGTCCGGCTGGCGCGGCGACCCGACGTCGCGCGCCAAGACGTGCGTGCACCAGATGGAGATCGAGCAGGGCCGGTTCTGCCGCAGCCTTCGCCTGCCGGCCGATGCCGACGAGGAGGGCGTAAGCGCCAAGTACCGCGAGGGCCTCCTCGTGCTCACGGTCCCGAAACGCAAGGCCGCCGCCACGTAGTGCGATGACGCCGGACGAGCCTTGACGCGGCGGGTCGGGCCTGCGCAGCCGGGGCTGCTGCGGCGGAGCAGGCTCGGGAGACCGGCCGCGCGAAGCGGTGTTGCGGCAACAGGAAACTCCGCGGCGCCCGGCCTCGAAAGGAGCAGGATTCTTGGCCGACCAGGTAAAAGTCCAGAAACCGCCCGAAACGGCGCCCGCAAGGCCGGATGAGGCCGCCATCCCCGGGAACCTCCCGGTGATGCCGATCCGCGAGGCGGTGCTGTTCCCCGGCATCATCCAGCCGCTGACGGTCGGGCGCAGGCGCAGCCTGGCCCTGGTGCGAGACGTGATGCTGGCCGACCGCGTGCTGGCGGTCGTGACGCAGAAGCAGGCGTCGCAGGAGGAGCCGCCCCTGGAGGACCTGTACCGCGTGGGCTGCGCCGTGCGGGTCCTCAAGCTCGTGCGGATGCCCGATGACAGCCAGACGCTGATCGTGCAGGCCGTCACGCGGGTGCGCCTGGAGACCTTTACGCAGACCGACCCGTACTACCTGGCCGACGCGACGCCGATGCCCGACGTGGTGGAGGCCGGCAAGGAACTCGACGCGCTGCTGGTTTCGGCGCGGGCGCTCATAACGCGGATCATCGAACTCTCGCCCCGCATCCCGCAGGAGGCGATCGCGGTCGTCTCGTCCATAGATAACCCCGGGCAACTGGCGGACTTCATCGCCGCCAACATGAACGTCGAGACCGCCAAGAAGCAGGCGCTCCTTGAGGAGCCGCGCGTCGGCCAGCGCCTGCGCATCGCCACGGAACTCATGCAGCGCGAAATCGAAGTGCTGGAACTGGCGAGCAAAATCCAGTCCGACGCCCGCGGACGCATCGAGGAAACCCAGAAGGAATACTACCTGCGCGAGCAGATGAAGAGCATCCAGAAGGAACTGGGGGAGAAGGACGAGAAGACCCTCCTCATGGAGCAGTTGCGGAAGGAGACCGCCGACGCCGGCATGCCCGACAAGGTCCGGGCCGAGGCCGACAGGGAACTGTCGCGCCTGGAGGCCATGCCCGTCCAGTCGCCGGACTTCAACGTCATCCGCACATATCTTGAATACATGGCCGAGATGCCGTGGTCCAGGAGCACCGAGGACCGCATAGACCTCAAGGAAGCCGAAGAGATCCTGAACCGCGACCACTACGGCCTGGATCAGCCGAAGAAGCGGATCCTGGAGTACCTGGCGGTGCGGAAACTGCGTGCGAGCCTCCGCGGCCCGATACTCTGCTTCGTCGGCCCCCCCGGCGTCGGAAAGACCAGCCTCGGCCAGAGCATCGCCCGCGCGATGGGCCGCAAGTTCGTCCGCATCTCCCTGGGGGGCATGCGCGACGAGGCCGAAATCCGCGGACACCGGCGCACCTACGTCGGCGCGCTGCCCGGCCGCATCATCATGGAACTCAGGAAGGCCGCCGTCAACAACCCCGTGTTCATGCTCGACGAGGTCGATAAACTCGCGCACGACTGGCACGGAGACCCCACGAGCGCCCTGCTGGAGGTCCTGGACCCCGAGCAGAACAACACCTTCACCGACCATTACCTGGACGTGCCGTTCGACCTTTCGCGGGTGCTCTTCATCGCGACGGCGAACATGCTGGACACGGTGCCGCCGGCCCTGAGGGACCGCCTCGAAGTCATCAACCTGTCTGGATACGTTGAGGAAGAGAAACTGGCCATCGCGCAGCGGTACCTCGTGCCGCGGCAGCGCAGGGAGCACGGCCTCTCGACCCGCGAGGTGCGGTTCACTCAGGCGGGCCTGAGGCAGATCGTCCGCTACTACACGCACGAGGCGGGGGTGCGGAACCTGGAGCGCGAGATCGCCGCCGTCTGCCGCGGCGTCGCCCGCAAGATCGCCGGCGGCAACACGAAACCGACCGTCCTTGCGGCCGCAGGCGTCGCCGGCTTCCTCGGCGCGGAGAAGTTCCTACCGGAGGTGAAACTCCGTACCTCGACACCGGGGGTGGCGACCGGCCTGGGGTGGACGCCCGTCGGCGGCGACATACTCTTCATCGAGGCCACCAACATGCCCGGCGCGGGCAAGGTCAGCCTGACGGGGCAACTGGGTGACGTGATGAAGGAGTCGGCCCAGGCGGCCATCTCGTACATCCGGTCGCGAGGCCAACAGTGGGGCATCGAGGCCGGGGAGTTCCGGAAGAAGGACCTGCATATCCACATACCTGAAGGCGCCACCCCGAAGGACGGACCGAGCGCCGGCATCGCCATATTCACGGCCCTCATGTCGCTCCTGACGGACCACGCCGTCAGGCCCACCGTGGCCATGACCGGCGAAATCACGCTGCGGGGCCTGGTGCTGCCCGTGGGCGGCATAAAGGAAAAGGTCCTTGCCGCCAAGCGCGCGGGCATCAACACCGTCATCCTGCCCGAACGCAACCGCAAGGACGTGGCCGAAATCCCCAAGGGGATCGTCCGCGACATGACCTTCCACTACGTCCGCACGATGGAGGAAGTGCTGCCGCTGGCGCTCACGAACAACTGGAAACCCGAACCGAAACCGCCGAAGACCAAGGCTAACGGCGACGCCGCCGATTAGTATGACAGCGCTAGATTCATACTCTGCGCGGCGGGTCTCCCGACCCGCCGCGTTTGGCACTTCATGTGTATCGGCGCGGCGGTTCAGGAGAACCGCCGCGCACCTACGCAATCTTAAAACGAAACGCTATAGTATGACAGCGCTAGATTCATACTCTGCGCGGCGGGTCTCCCGACCCGCCGCGTTTGGTTTCCAAACAAAGCGCCC
>CAYGWP010000544.1:0-4468 GCA_964353455.1 uncultured Anaerolineales bacterium | reverse complement strand
CCCGTGCTGGCCGCCGGCGACCTCGCCGGCCGCAAAGAGGCCCGGAACGCTCGTCTCGGCCCGCTCGTCGATCTTGACGCCGCCCTGGAAGTGCTGGCACGCGGGGGCAAGTTCGATCCGGTCGCCCGCCTCCAGGTCGATGCCCCGCTCCTTCAGCCACTGGACGCTCGGGGCGTTTATCGCCTTCAGTCGCGCCAGGGGCGAGTCGCGGTACGGTGCTTCCGTAAGCGCAAGTGCCTTGACGTTCGGGTACTTCGCCCACAGGGCCGGGTCCATCTTCGAGAAGTCCAGGCCCGCCGGGTTCCGCGAGTAATCGAGGTAAACCGTGCGGCCCTTCTGCATCTCGGAGAAGACGGCGATGTCAATGATGTGGCTCGGCTCCTCGCGCGAGACCGGCCACGAGGCGCCCTTGCGGAAGAGGACCGCGTACACCTCGTGGGCCGGCGTGCCGGGCGGGAAGTAGTCGAAGAGGAACTCGCGGCCGTCGCCGGTCACGAGGCGCGGCCAGGCCCGCATCATGCTGCCGGAGCATGCGAGTTTGGTCTTCGTGCTCGACAGGCCGATCTGGATGAACTCGAGGTTCACGAGTTCCGCCCCGGCGCGGTACGCCATGGCATATCCATCGCCGGTCATGTCGCCGGGGAAGACGTTGACCTGGTACGCCTGGCCCGCGCCGCCGGTCGCGAGGACGACGGCCTTTGCGGCGACGGTCCGGCCGTCCACGAGTCGCACGCCGACGGCGCGTCCGGAGGAGTCAACCGCCAGGTCCGCCGCCATCACGTTCTCCATGATGGCCAGGCCGCGCCGGCGGAACTCCTTCCGGAGCGCCTCGTGGATATGGTTGGCCGTGTTCGGCCCGGTATAGCAGGCGCGTGCATATTTCGATCCGTCTGTCACGAACTGGTCGGCGAGGCCGTTGGGCCGGCGGGCGAACGGGACGCCGAGTTTCTCAAGATAGTGGAACGCCTCGCCCGCGCCGCGGGCGAGGACCTTGGCGAGGCTGGCATCCGACACGCGGCCGCCGATGCGGAAGATGTCCTCTGCGTGGTATCGCCACGCATCCGGGCCGCCGGGTTCGGTGTGTTCGAGCGTCGCGTGGAAGGCCATGCGGTCGGAGCACGCAGTGGCAGTGACGCCCGACTTTCCGAGTTCGCCCTTCGTGAGAACCAGCGTGCTTGCGTTCTTGTCGGCGGCCGCAAGCGCCGCCCTGAGGGCCGCCCCGCCGCCGCCGATGATGACCACGTCCGCGCCGATCTGGTCTGGCATGATTCATGGTTCCTGCGTACTGGTTCCCGACGGCAATATAGCCTCGGCTCGGCTCTGTGGCAAGTGATGAGAGACGCCGATACACCGACCGTCCGACACGCCGTCCGTCCGCTTGACGTTGCTGCCGCGCCCGAAGATAATCGGTCTCCGGAAAGGGGGTTCCCATGCCCCGAATCATCACACTGCTGACGGACTTCGGCGTGGAGAGCACGTACCCGGCCCAGATGAAGGGCGTGATCCTGGGGCGGTGTCCGGGGACGATCCTGGTTGACCTGTCGCACGGCGTGCCGCGCCACGATGTTCACACGGCTGCGTTCATGCTGGCATCGGCGGCGCCGGCCTTTCCGGGGGGAACGATCCACGTGGCCGTCGTGGACCCGCAGGTGGGGAGCCACCGCCGGTTCCTTGCAGCGGAGGCCGACGGCCATATCTACATCGGGCCGGACAACGGCGTCCTGACGCTGGTGACGCGCGGGGGGCTCCTGCGCGGCGTGGCCGAGAGCACAGTGCGGACGTTCTCGGTCGAGAACCGCTCGTTTTTCCGGACCGAGGTCTCGAGCACGTTCCACGGCCGCGACGTCTTTGCGCCGGTTGCGGCGGCCATCGCCGACGGGGCCGACGTGGCGGACATGGGACCCGCGATTGATGCCATCGAGGAGTTCCCGGTGCCCCTGCCGAAGCGCGACGGCGGCCGCATCGCCGGCCAGGTGCTCTACGTCGATCCGTTCGGCAACCTTGTGACGAACGTCGGCGGGTCGATGCTTGCCGGGGCTGACATCCAGGTGCGCATCGCGGGTGCGGTGATCCGTGGGATTTCGCGGGCGTACAGCGATGTGCCCGCCGGGATGATGCTCGCCTACATCGGCAGCGCGGGCCTCCTGGAGTTGGCGGTCAACCGGCAGAGCGCTGCCACGCGCCTGGGCGCCGGCATCGGCACGCCGTTTACGGTGGTCCTGCCCTCATGACGCACGGACCTGACGAAGTTACGCGCCGACTCCGCGAGGCCGACAAGACCTGCCTCTGGCATCCGTTCACGCAGATGGCGGAATGGACAAGCGGCGACCCTGTGGTCATCGCCGCCGGCGAGCGCGAGTTCCTCATCGACACCGAGGGCCGCAGGTACATCGACGGAGTATCGAGCCTGTGGTGCAACGTGCATGGGCACCGGCGGCGCGAGATCGACGAGGCGGTCCGCGAGCAACTCGGCCTCATCGCCCACTCCACGCTGCTCGGACTGGCGTCGGTCCCCGCGATTGAACTGGCGGAGCGACTCGTCCGCATCGCGCCGCCGGGCCTCACGCGGGTCTTCTACTCCGATTCGGGCGCCACGGCAGTTGAGATCGCACTGAAGATGGCGTTCCAGTACTGGCGGCAGTGTCCGCGGCCGCAGCCGGCTCGCACGAAATTCATCAGCCTCTCGCTCGGCTATCACGGCGACACGATCGGCGCGGTGAGCGTCGGCGGGATCGACCTCTTCCACGGCATTTACCGGCCGCTGCTCTTCGAGACGATACAGGCCCCGTCGCCGTACTGCTATCGGTGCCCGCTGGGCAAGCGGCGCGAGGACTGTGGCATGGCGTGCGCGGCCGCCATGGAGGACATCTTGGCCGAGCACGCGGAGGAGGTTGCCGCGGTCATCCTCGAGCCGCTCGTGCAGGGGGCGGGCGGGATGATCACCCATCCGGCAGGCTACCTTCGCCGCGTGGCAGATGCCTGCCGCCGCAGCAACGTGCTCCTCATTTGCGACGAGGTGGCCACCGGCTTCGGACGCACCGGGCGCATGTTCGCCTGCGAGCACGAGGAGGTGCGGCCGGACCTTCTGTGCCTTGCGAAAGGCATCAGCGGAGGGTACCTGCCGCTTGCCGCGACGCTGGCGACGGAGCGGATCTACGAGGCGTTTCTCGGCGAGTACTGCGAGCACCGAACGTTTTTTCATGGCCATACTTACACAGGTAATGCCCTGGCATGCGCGGCCGGCGTGGCGAGCCTCGACGTGTTCGAGAAGGACCGCGTGCTCGATCGGGTCGGCGGACTTGGCGCGGCCCTCGGCGGACTCCTGGGACCCGTCGCCGGGATGCCGCACGTGGGCGAGGTCCGGCGGCGCGGCCTCATGGTCGGCATCGAGTTGGTTGCGGACCGCCGCACGCGCGAGCCGTTCGCGCCCGTCGAGCGGCGCGGGTGGAAGGTCTGCCTTGCGGCGCGGCAGCGAGGCGTCTGGATTCGGCCGCTGGGCGACGTGATCGTCCTTATGCCGCCGTACTGCATTTCGGATGAGAGCCTGGCGCGGCTGGTCGGGGCCGTGCGCGAGGGCATCGCGGAGGCGACCGAGGCGTGAAGCGCGGCCTTTTCATCACGGGCACGGACACGGGCGTCGGCAAGACCGTCGTGACGGGTGCGCTGGCGGCGGTGCTGCGGGCGCGCGGCAGGGACGTCGGCGTGATGAAGCCCGTGGCGACGGGGTGCGTGCGGCGGCGCGAGGGCCTCGTGTCGGAGGATGCGGAGTTCCTCGCGCAGGTGGCCGACGTGCCGGAACCGCTTGACGAAATCTCGCCCATCCGGCTGGCCGCGCCGCTGGCGCCGACCGTGGCTTCCGCGCGGGCCGGCATCGAACTGGACCTCGCCCCGATGTGGGCCGCGTGGCGGCGGATGCGGGATGCTCACGAGGTCATGCTGGTCGAGGGCATCGGCGGCATCCTGTGCCCGGTGACGCGGAAGATGTTCGTGGCCGACATGGCCGTCGGGTTCCGCCTGCCGGTCATCGTGGTAGCGCGGCCTGGCTTGGGGACGATCAACCACACGGCCCTGACGGTGGAGGCGGCAAAGGCGAGGGGCCTGCTGGTTGCCGGCATCATTATAAATCGATACAACCGCGACACCGAAGACGTGGCCCAGATGACCGCGCCGGATGAAATTCAGCGGGCCACCGGCGTGCCGGTCCTCGGCCTTGTGCCCGACGACCCGAAGACCGACTTCGCCAATGCAGTCGTGGGCGATGATGTCCTTGCGGCCGTGGCCCAGATGCCCCTTGCGAAACTCCTGCCGTGAGCCCGGCGGCGCGAAATGGGGTTGACAGAATGGGCGGGGCGGGTATCCTTATATCAAGCGGCAACCGGGGCGATTAGCTCAGATGGCTAGAGCGCCTGCTCGACACGCAGGAGGTCACTGGTTCAAGTCCAGTATCGCCCACCATCTCTACAGGTCT
>CAYGWP010000543.1:0-2270 GCA_964353455.1 uncultured Anaerolineales bacterium | reverse complement strand
GTGGCCAGGCCGCTGCCGACGCGGACCCAGAACGCCGCGCCGGCGCCTTCCACGGGCGGAACGACCGCCTGCTTGGATTCGTAGTGCGTCACGGTCAGGCGCACCACGCTGTAGGCATTGCCGTCGTCAACGAGTGCGACGGCGCCCGCCCTCTGGATTGGCGGGCAGCCTCGCGTCCACGGCACTCGGATTCCGACGGCGGCCGTGCCCTTGCGAAGCACGAGCGCCTCGCCGTCGGCGACGGCGTAGGTCGCCGGGGCATCGGCCTTCATCGTCAGCCGCCGGTCGCCGATCCAGAAGCCGTCAACGTCGCGCGGCATGACAAAGTGCGATTCGAGCGTCGTGGCAGTCTTCAACATGTCTTCCTGGCGATAGAGAACCAAGCCGAGGGCGTCGCACCGCTTCTGCGCTGCAACCCAGAATGGCCGAAGGTGAAGCGTTTTGGAGTGCGCGCCGCTACCCTCCGGAATCTTCACCTTGCCGTACGGATCGTGGCGGCAGTCTGGGATGAAATAGCATCTGGGGAAGTCGATGGGCCCCGGCAGGTCGGCCGTCAGGGGCAGGTCCATGTTGTGATAGTTCGCGCCGGCCGAGCCGAGGGTGATGTCGGGAAAGAGGCAGTGGGTCCGCGACTGGAATGCGTCCGTGCCCCACATCTGGCGGATGGTGCGCGGGAACTTCGTGCGGCTCATTTCGTAGAGGCTTGCGGGCGGCTGCCAGCGTCCGAGGGCGGGCCAGATCGCCCCGATGCTGCCGCGCGGCGGGCCGGCCATCCAGCCTGCCGTCCATAGATGGTTCTCGATGATTCCCCGGCCGCGCATGTAGTCGTAGTCGCGGCTGTGGGGGCCGGCGAGGCGCTGCGACGGCGGAAAATAGTTCAGGGCGATGTCGGTCCAGAAAAGTTCCAGCAAGGCCCGCGCCTGTTTCCGGCCCTGCTCGCGGGCGCAGAAGGCTTCGATCAGGACCAGGCAGTCCAGGTCAACCCCGTAGTACGTGGGGCTGCCGTACTCGGTGATGCCGTTGTCCCAGGTGTTCAGGACGACGCCGCTCAGGCGGTTGTAGCCTTCATCGGCCATCTTGGGCATGTCGAGCGTTTCGCCGAGGATGATGAGGTTCTCGGCGTTCATCAGCGCTATGTTGGTGTAGCCGGGTCGGACGCGGTGGCGGAGGCACCCCTCGGCGCCGAACTGGAGGATTTCGCGGAGGCACGCCTTTGCGGCGGCGGGCAGCCGGTCCCGGTGCCGCATCCACAGGAGCGCGCCGCCCTGCATGCAGAACTCGACGGCGTTAAAGTCGATGACGCGGTCGTGTTCCCAGTCCCAGCGGAAGTTGCCGTAGCCGCGGCTGGCTGAATCGCGGTCCTGCATCTTGGCGGCGACGGTGAAAAGTGTCTCGAATCGCTCCGGGTGCTCTCCGGCCTCGGCCAGCGCGAGGGCGTACGTGAAGAGTTCCCGCGACGAGAGGCCGGCGCGCGGGTCGGATGTCTTCTTCCAGGTCCCCTCGCCGCTCTCGGCGGCGTAGCGGATGACCGCCTGCCGGTCGGGCGGTGGAACGGGCGCGGCCGGCGCGGGAGGCTGGGGATCGGCCGCCAGTGCGACGGTTGCACAAAGACACACAGGAATCAGGCAACTTGCCAGGTCTCCGCGCATGGCTTTCTCCAAGAGGTCATCTGCCTCCGCAAGAGACTATAAGGCTGCTCTCGGGCGTTGGAAAGGATTTTTGCGCAGCGCTCAAGGAACTTGACATATGGGGCAAGGTTCAGTCTGATAGCATCGCTTTGAAGAACAGGGAGATCGTCCATGACATGCAAATCATGGCGGATGCGGTCGCTTGGCGGAAAGTGGACTCGGCTCCTGCTCCTGGCGGCCGTGCTGCTGCTGCCGGCGCTGCGCCTGGAGGCGTGGGGGCCGCACCAGGACATCACCCGCGTTGCGCTGGCCGCGGTGGCGGCGATGCCGGAGGCCGCGCGCTGGCGGGCCGAGTTGGGGGCAAGCGTCATCGACGGTCTTACGACGTACTGTCTCATGCCGGACATGGCGAAAGCGGAGGCGGCAGATTTTTATATAGATGATTATCTCTTGATCCGCGGCGCCCCGATGTACGTGGGGCACTGCATGCCGGCCGTGCACGGGGCCCTTGAGCCGTACTTCCGCCGGGCGATCCAGGGCCTCCGGACCGAGACGCCGCTAAGAGGCTGTTTCAGAACTGTGGCACGCCCGCCCTCGGGCGTGCAAGTGGCTGAAAAGATGCACAGCCGGGGGCGGCTGTGC
>CAYGWP010000542.1:0-2668 GCA_964353455.1 uncultured Anaerolineales bacterium | reverse complement strand
GGTGGTCGCCGCGGCGACCACGCGGTCGTAGGCGCGCCAGCGAGGAGAATTGAGATGGTAACGCGCCGCAGGCTTCTGAAGACCGCCGCCAGGGTTGCCGGGGCCGCAGTCGCCGCGCCCTACGTGGCGCCCTCATCCGTCTTCGGGGCTGCCGCGCCCAGCAACCGCATCAACGTCGGCTGCATCGGCACGGGCAACCAGGGGATGCAGGACTTGAGGGCGTTCCTCCAGTACGACGACTGCCGCGTGGTTGCCGTGTGCGATGTGAACACCGGCAGCGCGGGCTACAAGACCGCCGACCAGTTCCTGGGTCGCGAGCCCGCCCGCAAGGCCGTCGAGGAGTTCTACGCCCGCCAGTCGCCCGACGGGGCGTACAAGGGCTGCTTCGCGTGCACCGATTTCCGCGACATCCTCGCCCGGCCCGACATCGACGCCGTCACCATCGTCGTGCCCGACCAGTGGCACGGCGTCATGACCGTGATGGCCGCCGACGCCGGCAAGGACATCTACTGCGAGAAGCCCCTAAGCCTGTCGGTGGCCGACGGGCAGGCGATGGTCGCCGCCGTCCGGCGCCGCGGCGTCGTCCTCCAGACGGGCAGCCACGAGCGGTCGCGCCGCCAGACCCGCTTCGTCTGCGAACTCGTGCGGAGCGGCCGCATAGGGGACTTGAAGCGCATCACGGCCGTCGTCGGCCCGTGGAACAAGGCCGGCCCCACCGGCGCGTGGGCGCCCACGCCCGTCCCCGACGGCTTCGACTACGAGATGTGGCTCGGCCCCGCGCCGTGGGAACCGTATCATAAGGATAGATGCCTGTATAACTTCCGGTTCATCCTCGACTACTCGGGCGGCCAGGCCACCAACTACGGGGCGCATTCGCTGGACATGGCCCAGTGGGGAAGCGGCCACGACCTCACCGGCCCCGTGGAGATCGCCGACGCCGGCAGCGAGTGGCCCACCGACGGACTCTTCAACGTGGCCCTGACGGTCCACTTCCGCGCGCGCTACGCAAACGGGGTGGAACTTGAGTGCATCACCCGCAAGGACAACGTCTCCTGCCGCTTCGAGGGGACCGAGGGCTGGGTCGAGACGGGCTACGGCGGGTTCTTCACGCAGCCGGAATCGCTCAAGAAGGCGTTCATCCGCCCGAACGAGGTTCGCCTGGGCGAGACCGCCGGCCACATCCGGAACTTCCTCGATTGCGTAAAGACCCGCGCCGAGCCTGTCGCCCCGGTCGAGGTCGGCCACCGCTCGGCCACGCTCTGCCACCTGGGGAACATCGCGATGCAACTTGGGCGGAGACTCCGGTGGGACCCCGCCGCCGAACGATTCATCGGCGACGACGACGCCAACCGCATGCTCTCCCGCCAAGACAGGCCCCATGCGGCTCTGCGGAGTGTCGGCGACGACGACGCCAACCGCATGCTCTCCCGCCCCAAGCGCGCCCCGTGGCACGTGTAGGCAGCACGCCCGTCAATCGCCGGGTGGCATGCCGAGTGTCTGCGTGCGTGCAGAGCACGCACCCTACGTGCTCTCCGGTTAACCGTTGTTGCCGTGGCGCAAATCGGTATAATCTCGAAGACCGGCTGAACTGGGGAGGTGAAGCCCTCATGACCGTAGTCACCGGGCCATTCTCATTGGAAAGGGTCGTCCGCGCCGTGGAAAAAGTACGCCAACGTCTGCTGAGGGCCGCCGCCGCCCTCCGAGCCGCCAACGTTCCTTACGCCGTCGCGGGCGGCAATGCCGTGGCCCTGTGGGTCTCCCGCGTCGATGAAGCCGCCGTCCGCAACACCCGGGATGTGGACGTTCTGCTCCGCCGCCAGGATTTCGATGCCGCCAAGGCCGCCCTCGAATCCGCCGGCTTTGTCCACCGCCACGTCGCCGGGGTTGATGTTTTTCTCGACGGCCCCGCCGCCAAGCCCCGCGAGGCCGTCCACGTCGTCTTCGCCAACGAGAAGGTCCGCCCCCACGAACCCTTGGCCAATCCCGATGTCAGCCAGTCCGAAGACGCCGGGCTGTTCCGCGTCATCGCCCTGGACGCCCTGGTGCGCATCAAACTCACCGCCTTCCGCGACAAGGACCGCACCCACCTCCGCGACCTGATCGACGTCGGCCTCGTAGATGCCCAGTGGCTCGCCAAACTCCCCCCGGTCCTCGCCGACCGCCTCCGCCAACTGCTGGAAAACCCCGAAGGCTGAAATCGGAAGCAAGCTGACCGCTACCCCCCGCCCGCAAATTGGGACATTACTCCTGTCATCCTGCCGGACAATAATCGCCGCCCAAACCGCCGGACAAAAAACCTTGACAGGCCCGGCGCGGCAGGGCACGATGGCCGGACTGTGACCGCTAGGCAGTCCACAGTACCCTTGATGGGCCGGCTTGGGGACATCGCGGCCGATATTGTCACCCCGAGTGCGGCCGTGAGGAAGTCCTTCACGCAACCCCAAGGGGAATGTCGTGTTCAAACTGAGAACGATGATGTGCGTAGGATAGAGTATTGGCGCCCGCAGGACAAAGATGAGCCTTCGGCTCACCCGGAACCATGAGGCTCGCCCCGAAACATGAGGCCCACCCTAAACATGAGGCTCACCCGGAAACACATAGGAAACGACCGAGGACGAGAACGAGGACGAGGACGAGGGCTGTCGCCTGCCCCCTACTCCCCGCTCCC
>CAYGWP010000541.1:0-3583 GCA_964353455.1 uncultured Anaerolineales bacterium | reverse complement strand
CGTTTAGAAACTGTTTCAAAACCCGGTTCCTGTAGCACAGCCGCCCTCGGCTGTGCTTGATTGCGGTCATTTTGCACGCCCGAGGGCGGGCGTGCCACAGTTTTGAAACAGTTTCTTAGCGTGTGCCTTGCAGTTAACCCTCTCCCCTTGCGGGAGAGGGTGGCCGAAGGCCGGGTGAGGGGTTGCCGCGTATTGCCCCCTCACCCCCAACCCCTCTCCCGCGAGGGGAGAGGGGAGAACAGCGCCGCGCTAAACACGTACCCCGACCCGCCGCGTAAATCGCTGTGCGTCACGACCGTGTGGTGAAGTGCCGGAACTCCAGGCTGAGGTGGAGGAACCGCACACATGAATCGCAATAAGGGTGCATGGCGTGTGCCGTTTTTCGTGGCGGCGGTCGGCGGCGCGGCCGCTGCGGCCATTGCAGCCCTCGGTGCAGGGCCGATGCTGCCGCCGGGGACCCCGCCCGAGGGTGCCCCGGTGCTCGAGCGCCGCGTGGCCGCCGACGCCGGTTCCGCCGATGCCCCGGTGCTCCTCTCAATCGGCATCCACGTCGAGCCGTTTGGGGCCACGGTGAGCGCCCTGGTCGGCGGGCAGGCGGCAGCCCAGGGCCCGCCTCCGCGACCGCCTATGCCGCCGTTTCCGGACCGGCCGCGGCCGGACTACAACGACCGCGTGTTCTTCCGCCGCACGGTCGAGGACCTCGGCATCCTGGCAAGAATGGCCGAGCGCCACGGCGCCAAACTCTCGATCCAGGTCCAGACGCCGTTTACCCGCACGGCCGCCGAGGAGAAGGAGGCCGTGCTTGCGGACCTCGAATCGCGCGGACACGAGGTGGCCCTCCACTTCCATGAGGACGCCCACCTGGGCCGCCCCTGCGAGCGGCTGCCGGTCGAGACATGGACGGCCGTCATGCGCGAGGAGATCGAGTGGATTCGGCGGGCCGGGGCCAGGCGCATCCGTTACTGGAGCGGCGGGAACCTCTATCCGGGTCTTCTCGATGCGGCTGCGGCGGCGGGCCTACAGGTCATGAGCGACTACAAGAACCCCCGCAGCCAGCGGTCCGACGAGCGGCTACAGGGCGCATCCCCGTGGCGGCCGGCAGGCGGACCGAGCGAGACCGACCTCGCGGCATTCGCACGCCACGACCCGCGCGGCAAGATCATCTACCTGCCCGTGGGCATCTACCCGACGGTCGATTTCACCGGCCTGAAACGGACGCCCCGCCAGTCCGTTAGGGCGGGCGACGCCCAGTACTTCGACGCGATGACCGATGGATTGGAGCGGACCCTTCGGGCGGCGGGCCACGGGCGAGTCAACGTCTTCCACATCACGGTCCATCCGGGCGAGTTCCGAGGGGGTCCGCGCGAGCCGTACGCCGTCATCGAGCGGTGGCTGACGGAAGTCGTCGATCCTCTCGCCAAGGGCGGCAAGGTCCGCTGGGCCACGTTCTCGGAGGCGGCCGATGCGTTCGCCAAGTGGGAGCAGGCCCATCCCGGCGCTCTCCCGCGCGCAGGAGAAGCCGCGGGGCAGGCAGCCCCGGCGCAAGCGCAGCCGAAGGCGGCGGACGGGCCGCGCGCCTGCATGACGTTCGCCGTCAACGTGCACGATACCGGCCACGTTGCCGAGAGCGCCGAAACGGTCCTTCGGGCCGTCGGCATCTTCACAAAGCATGGCGTCCGCGGCGATTTCTACCTGACCGCGCCGATCGCGGCCTGCTACGTCGCCGAGCGGCCGGATGTGATCGCACGCCTCAAGGAGACCCGCCAGACCATCAGTTACCACGTCCGCCCGCCGCACCCGGCGCATCCCGGGTTCGACGCCCGCTTCAGGGATTTGGACGATGCGTCCCTTCTTGCCGCCGCCAGGGACGCCGAGACGTACTGGACCGATCTCGGCACGGGCGCCCTGGACCGGTCGCGGCCGGGCGGGTACGCGCTGGTGGCGCGGGCGTTTGGAGTTTCGCCCGTGTCGATCGGCCTTCCGGCGGCGGACCCGCGTATCCGGCGGGCCGCGCTCCAGGTGTATCGCGAACTCGGCGCACGCATGGTCGTGGAGTATCACGAGAGCGGGACCGACCCGGACCGGCCATTTGCCATGCGCGAAGGGCTCCTCGTGAGGCCGAGCGACTTCAGCATCACCCGGTGGTCGCTGCCGGGCGATCCGGCCGAGTCCTTCTGGTGGAATCGGCTTGACTCGCCCGAGGCCGGCCGGTTTAATCCCACCGAGCGCCTGAGAAGCGAAATGGCGCGGTGGGCGGGCCGGCGGCCGCCGTTCGTGACCGCACTGATTCACGAGAATGATTTCTCGCGTCGCGGCCCGGTCTCATGGTCGGCGGCCTATTTCGAGGGCGAGAAGCCCGCCGTGCCTCGTCGGCCGCCATTCAGACTCGGGAGCGCCGACCCCTCGCTTCAGCGGACCGAGGCCGAGCGCGAGCGGATCTGGCGGGCATACGAGGACTTGGTGGCCTTCGCGGCCGCCAACCTGAAAGTGGTCACCTCGGCCGACATTGTGGCGATGGCCGGCATGCAAAAGGAGGATTCTCGATGACTTCGCGCACCCGTCTGTTCGGCTTGTGGCTTGCATACGCGATGGTCGTTTCGGCGGCGCTCTCGCCGGCCGTGTGGGCCGAGGAGGCCGCGCCGCCGGCCAAGAAGTCCGCCGCGCCGCCGGCGGCCAGGATTGTCCCCGACGACCTGGAACTGCTGCGCGACGTGGAGTTCGGCAAGGGCGGCGACAGGGCGCTGAAACTCGACATCCTGCGCCCGAAGCAGCCGCCGGCCGACCCGATGCCGGTGGTCGTCTATATCCACGGCGGCGCGTGGAAGGCCGGCTCGAAGAACAACATGCCCGGCCTGTGCACGGCGCTCGCGCAGCAGGGGTACCTCTGCGCCAGCATCGAGTACCGCCTCAGCCAGGAGGCGATCTTCCCGGCGCAGATAGAGGATTGTAAATGCGCCATCCGGTTCCTGCGGGCACACGCCAAGGAGTACAAGATCAACCCTGACCGGATCGGCGTTTGGGGACACTCGGCCGGCGGGCACCTGGTGGCCCTGCTCGGTGTGGCGGGCGATGCCAAGGACCTGGAAGGGAAGGGCGGGTGGCAGGACCAGTCGAGCCGCGTCCAGGCGGTCGTGGATTGCTTCGGCCCGACAGACTTCGTGATCCTGGCCAAGGACCCGAACGCGCCGCAGGGCGGCATGGGGTCGCCTGTGGCGGGACTCCTCGGTAAGCCCCCGAGTGAAGCGCCGGACCTTGCGGCCAAGGCGAGCCCGATCACGTACGTGTCGAAGTCCGCCGCGCCCATCCTCATCCTCCACGGCGACAAGGACCCCACGGTGCCGCTGGAGCAGGGCGAGCGGTTCTACGAGGCCCTGAAGAAGGCCGGCGCGGACGCGACGATGCACGTCGTCAAGGGCGCGGGACACGGCTTCAAGGCCCAGGATGTGGACGGCATGATCAAGGCGTTCTTCGACAAGCACCTCAAGGGCGCCGCCGCGAAGAAGGAGTAAGGAACTACCTCAGAACTGTGGCACGCTCGCCCTCGGGCGTGCAAATTGCCGAGAAGATGCACAGCCGAGGGCGG
>CAYGWP010000540.1:0-2298 GCA_964353455.1 uncultured Anaerolineales bacterium | reverse complement strand
GAAAGCCTCGGTCGCAAAGGCGTCCCCGATGAGCGATTCCGCGAGGAAGCGGTGGGCCTCGGCGTAGATGGGATCGGACTTCGCGGACTGTCTTTCGATTTCCGTCACCGCCCGCATGGCCTCGCGCGCGGGCTCCTCCTTTCCCGTCTCATGGGCCGCCATACCGTAATAGTACTGAACGGCGGGCCAGCGGGGGACCTCCGTCCTCAACGAATTCAGTTCACGCTCGGCTTCGGCCCACTTACCTTGGAGCGACAGGACGCGGGCCCGCATGAACCGTGCGCTGACGCGCTGGTCGGTCTCCGGCTTGGCGGCGAGGACCTGGTTGTACAGTTCCACGGCGCGGTCCAGCGCCCCGGCGCGAAGGGCCACCTCGGCCCTCGCCAGTCGCACCTCGTTGTTGCCGGGATATTTTTCAAGAATGCGGTCAAGCCTTGCCGCGGCCGACTCAAGGCGCTTCGTGTCATCGGCATCGGCCAACTCGCCCACATTGCGGAACTCCGCCAGAAGGAGTCTCACGACCGCGGCAGGCGGCGGGTCCTCCAGGGCCAGGATCGCCTCGCGGGCGGCCGCCAAGGCCGTCCGGTCGCCGCGATCCACACACAGATCGACCAGCGCCCGGGCCGCCTGGGCGCGCTTCGGGTCCTTCTTGACAACGGGCAGCAGTGTGTCGGTCGCCTGGCGGAGCAACCGGTCGGCCTCGCCCCGCGATTCCTCGGCCGCCTTGTGCTTGGCGGCCTTTGCGGCGGCGTCGCCGGCCGTCGCAGCCAGTTGGGACTCTTTCTCCAGCCGGTCGCAAAGCAGTTGCTGGGCGGTGCCCATCTGCATCAGATTAAGGCCGATCGCCTCTTGCACAGCGAGCGCACCCGCATCGTCCGGCGCGCGAACCCCGGCCAGGTAGTCGTTGGCCTGCCTCAGCCCCGCGACAGCCCCGACGAAGACCGAGGTCTGGCGGATCTCGTTTTCCGACGCCAGGGCCCTCCGGGCCGGCATGGCGTAAGTCTCGGCCACGGCCAGCGGGACCGTTACGCCCGGCGGGTCATGTCGGGCGGCCTCTGCCAGCGCCTCGCGGGCCTCGGCGTACTGGCCTTTACCGCAAAACGCCTGGGCCTTCATGTAGTACACGCGCCAGTTGGCGGGTTCCTTTGCGGCGGCGTCCACGGCCAGTTCCAGGGCCCGGTCGTACTCCTTGGCGCGCATGGCGACTTCCGACCGGGCGAGCAACTTCTCGACCGTATTGCGATGCAGGTACCAGAGAATGCCCCCTGTGACGGCCCCTAAGAAGGCCACGATGACCACAATCAGCAATACTCGCCGCATCGGTTCTCCCTCCTTGGCTTATGGCAAGGCCGCATCCAGGTACGGAATGGCGGCGGCCATCATCGCCGCGCACCGCCGTCGGGCCGCCTCCTCGTCGTCGCCCACGGCCGTGGACACCCGAATAAGTGCGCCGCTGGCGTTGCGGTGCAACAGACCGTTCACAAAAATGATGACCTGTTGTTTCCAGAAACTGGCCGTGTACTCGCGGCCGCACTTGTACACGTACAGGTAGCACTCGCGGTGCCGATCCGTAGCCGTCAGGAGCAGGCGGCACGGCACATCGCCCCGTCCCGCCACGTCGCGGACCACCACGTCACGGCTCGCAATAACGCTTTCGCCAAGGCACACCTCCGGAGGGTGGGTGCCCTTGCGGTTGTCCTGGCTGAAGATGACGCAGAAGTTCACAGCCGCGGCGCCGGGCCCTTCGTAGCGGCGATACAGGTAGTCTGTCGTCTCCAGGATGGTCAGCGTGTTGTCATCCAGAGCCAAGTCGAAACCGTAAAGGCGGCGGCCGTCCACTTCAAGCGTGCGAGGCATGGACTTGGCCGCCATCTCCTGGCTCCAGGTGTTGACCACCCGCGTGTTGACCATCCAGGCGACGCCGGCCACGGCCAGAAGCACGAAAACGGCCGTCCAGCCTGCGCGGCTGCCCACGGCGCGGGCCAGGCGCCCCCACTGGTCTTCGTCCTCGGGGTCTCGGAGCACGCCGTGGAACAAGGGCAACACGACCGCGGGCCGGCCGGCCCGCCGCCGGGCCGCCAGTACCAGCCGCTCGATGGTGAACATCAGCCAGAAGGCCAGCACGTAGATCAAGAGGCCCGAAAGGTCGTGGTACCAGCCCGTGGCCGTCTTCTCATCCCAGATGTCGGCCACCACGATCAGGCTGACGATCCGGATCGAGTTGCTCACCACCGCCACCGGGACGCTCATGGCGAACAGCCCCAGCCGCCACGCGCCCCGCAGTTTGCTGACGTAGGC
>CAYGWP010000539.1:0-17990 GCA_964353455.1 uncultured Anaerolineales bacterium | reverse complement strand
GGGTCAGGAGACCCGCCGCGCAAAGCGGTGCTGCACTACTGACCCCGCCGCAGAGCGATTCGAGAAGTCGGCCGAGCGAGAAATCCTGGAGTACCTCTCCGGCCGCCGCCGCAAGTTCACCGTGCCTCTCGACCTGGGCGTACGCCCGTTTCACGGGAAGGTGCTTGCGGCCGCGCGGCGGATTCCGTACGGCCGCACCGCGACCTACGGCGAACTTGCCGCCCGCGCCGGCAGCCCGCGCGCCGCCCGCGCGGTCGGCCAGGCGATGGCCCACAACCCCGTGCCGCTGGTCATCCCGTGCCACCGCGTGGTCGCCGGCGGCGGGGGCCTCGGCGGTTTCGGCGGCGGCCTCGACCTTAAGCGCCGACTGCTCGACCTGGAGGCGCCCGCCAGTACGTAGGGCGGGGCTGATTTCGTGCGCTGGACTTTCGGGCGCCGGGGTGGCTACAATATCGGCGAAACCTGCCGGCATCACGCGGGCCGCGCAGGGACTTAAGCGCAACCGCTCTAGGATATTACGATATGCGTAAATACGTTGTTCTCCTCGCCGTCCTTGTTTCGATAGTCTGCGGCTCAGTTGCGGGCGCGGCAGGCCAACCGCTGGACCTGAAGCGCTACATGCCCCTGTCGGAACTCCGGCCCGGGATGACCGGCATCGGCAAGACCACCCTGGAGGGGTCCACCATCGTGGAGTTCCAGGTGCGGGTGATGGCGATCCTGAAGAACGTGGGGCCGCGGCGAGACCTGATAATCATCCGAGCGAGCGGGGCGGGCCTCGAAGAGACCGGCATGGTCGCCGGAATGAGCGGCAGCCCCGTCTTCATCGACGGCCGACTCATCGGGGCCGTGGCATACGCTTTTCCCTGGGGTAAGGCCCCGCTGGGCGGTGTCCAGCCTATCGAGCAGATGCTGGCCGTGTCGGACGAGAAGCCCTGGACGGCCCGCCAGGGGCCTCTGGCCGGGCAGGAAGGGGGGATGGCCGCCTCCTCCCCCCCCATGCCGCCAGGGGCCGGATTAGGGCCTCTAATCGCTGATTTACGGGGTGTTTCGGCCAATCAGGCGCTGCCGGACCCGTCGATAGTGCCCGATCCGGGCGACCAGGCGTTCTCGGTCCCCGTGGCCGCGCTCGGCCTGCCCGATGTTCCCCCCGCCGTCGCCGAGGCTATGGCGGGTCGCCAAGCCTTCGACCTCCGGCCCATCCAGACGCCGGTCATGGTCAGCGGCATGTCGGGCCGGGCGATGGAGCGGCTGCGCGAGGCTCTTGTCCCGCTCGGCCTGGTGCCGATGATGGGCGGCGGGGCGGATGCCAAGTCCGCCCCGGCAGCGCGGCTGGAACCTGGCGCCCCGCTGGCGGTGGCGCTGCTCCGCGGCGACATGCAGATGGCCAGCATGGGCACGATCACGGAGATCGTGGGCGACCGCCTGTACGGTTTCGGCCACGCGCTGTTCGGCGAGGGCGAGGCCGACTTCCCGCTGATGACGGGCATCGGCCACGTGGTCATTCCGTCGCTGATGAACTCGTTCCGCATGGGCGCGCCGGTGGCCGAAGTGGGGCGCCTGACTTGGGACGAGCAGACGGCCATCTTCGGGCGCCTCTCGAAGAACCGGGCCGCGACGGTCCCGATCTCGGTGAAGGTGACCGGCCCGAGCGCGGGGATCGTTCGCACGTACCGGTTCGAGATGATCCGGAGCCGGCGTCTCTCGCCGATGCTTGCGGCCACGGCCGCCTCCAACAGCCTTGAAGCGCACGCCCAGTTGCCGCGCGACTACACCATCGCCTACCGCGTGTCGGTGAAGCCCGTCGGTCGGCCGGCCGTCGTCCGGGAGAACCTGGCCGTCAGCCCCGACGGCGACATGCACTTCGAGGGCCAGGTCCGGACGCTCGTGGGCATGACGCTGGAGAACCCGTTCCGGAACCTCGACGTGGAATCGGTCGATGTCGAGGCGACGATCGAGCCGGTCTCGCGCATGGCCGAGATCCACGAGGTGCGGCTCCTCAGGAACGTCGTGCGGCCCGGGGGAACGGTTCCTATTGATATGAATATCCGTCCGTGGCGGGCGGAGCCGAAGTGGACGCGGGTCGAGGTCCAGGTTCCCGCCGACTACCCGGAGGGGACGTACCGGCTGCGTCTGTGCGGGGCGGACGATTCGCTGAGGCAGGAGATGCGGGAGGCCCCCGCGCGGTTCCAGCCGGACGACATCGACGGCCCGCTGGCGCTGCTGGGGCGGAACGAGCGGCGCGACCAACTGGTGGTGCGGCTGGACGTGCCCGGCGACGGCCTGGCGATCGGCCGCGACGAACTGCCCCGGCTTCCGCCGGCGATGCGCTCGGTCCTGACCGACTCGGCCCGGCGCCAGGTCTCCGGAGTCCGCCAGCCGCGCATCACACGCCAGCCGACGCCGTACGTCCTTCAGGGGTCGGGCGAAGTCGAGGTGACCGTCAATCGCCACGCGCCCGAACCGTAGGGTTATGATCCATCCAGGTAATTATGTGGAGTTATCAATGAACAGCCGCTCGATTCTTTCCGGCCTCGTCGCCGGCCTGGCCCTGGCGGCCCTGGCCGCGCTCTCGCTCGCCAAGACCCAGACCTTCGAGGAAACCAACGAGGCCGAATTCTCGCAGGGCCACGCCGAGGGCATCGTCTGGACCAACCTCGGCACGCTCCGCCTGGGGCGCGCGGTCGAGAGCCTCCTCGCTCCGACCGACGGCGTCGATTACGTCGCCCGCCTGGCCGAGGCCCCCGACGGCACGGTCTATGCCGTCACCGGCGGCGCGGGACGCATCTACCGCATGCGCGGCGGCAAGGTCGATCTCTTCGCCACGCTGCCCGACAAGTTCCTCTTCTCGTGCGCGGTCGCGCCGAACGGTGACCTCTACGTCGGCTCGGGCGGCGCGAAGGGACGCATCTGGCGCATCACCCCGCAGGCCCCCGCCGTCGCCGAGGCTAAGGCGGGCGAGCCGAAAACCGAGGTCTTCTTCGAGGCCGACGACGTGAAGTACGTCTGGGACCTCGCGTGCCTGAAGGACGGCGCACTGGCTGCCGCCACCGGCGACAAGGGCAAAGTCTATCGCATCACACCCGATAAGAAGGGCGAGGTCATCATCAGTTCCGAGTCCGACCACATCCTGTGCCTTGCTGCCGCCGCCGACGGGACGCTGTACGCCGGCACCAGCGGCAAGGGAATCGTCTATCGCTTGAGCGGCAAGAAGGTCTTCGTCCTGTACGATGCCGATGAGGCCGAGGTGACGGCCCTCGCGATCGATGCCGCCGGGAACCTGTACGTCGCCGGGTCGGGCGGGACGGGCGGTCGCGGCGGGGCCGAGATTCCCTCACAGCCGAGCGCCGGGCCGCCTGCCGCAGCGCCCTCGCCCCCATCTCCCTCGCCGAAGGGCGAGTTGCAAGATGGACCTCCGAGCACATCGCCGGCGCCGGCCACGAAGGATTCCGGCGCCCGCCAAGACTACGGGCGGGCCGATGCGCAGCCGCCTGCTGTCGCCGAGGCTTCCGGCTTCGCCAAGGCTTCGCCGGACAATATGGCGGGCAAGCCGAGCGCTGCCCTCGCAATGGCCGAGAAACTCTCGGTGTCCATGCAGCCGCCTATTGTCTCCGGCGCCCCGCCAGTACGTAGGGCGGGCGGCGGACCGGCCGGCGCGGGGTCCGCGGTGTACCGGATTGAGCCCGACGGCATCGTCACGCGGGTCTTCGAGGGTCGCGACGCGATGGTCCTCTCGCTTGCGGTCGCGGGCGGTCGCCTCATCGTCGGCACCGGCCGCAGCGCACGCGTTTATGAAGTCGGATGCCAGACTGATGATGAAGAGGCGTGCGTCGCCAGCGTGGACCCGAAGCAGGTGATGTCGCTCCTTGCGACCCGCGACGGCCGGGTGCTTGCCGGGTCGGCCGGGCCGGGCCGCTTGTACTCGCTCTCGAAAGGCCCCGCCAAGGAAGGCGCCTACACGAGCCAGGTTTTCGATGCGGGCGGCTCGGCGCGGTGGGGGTCGCTGGAGTGGCGTGGCAAGACGCCCGACGGGACTGAGATAGCCATCGCCACGCGGACGGGGAACGTCCGCGATCCCGATAAAGGGATGTGGTCGGAGTGGTCGAAGGCGGTTGCGAAGTCGCCGGCGTCGATCAGCAGCCCTGCGGCCCGGTTCATCCAGTTCCGAGTGACGATGCGAGGCCGCGACGATTCGCCCACGCCGGTCCTCGAGCAATACGAGGCGGCGTACCTGCGCGTCAACGAGTCGCCGAAGGTGCTGACAGTTGGCGAGGTGCCGAGTCCGGAGGCGGCGGCCCGCGCGCAGGCGCTTGAGCGGTTCCGGCAGCAGATGAAGGCGCGGTCGCGGCCGGCCGGTCCGGGCAGCCCGTCGCAGCCGGCGTCTCCGCCGCAGCCTCCGCCTCCGGAGGGTCCGCAGCCCATCCGCATGATCCAGTGGCAGGTGGTGGACCCGAACGGCGACTCGCTGCGATTCGACCTCTACGTCCGCGGCCAGGGCGAGCCGAACTGGATCCTCCTGGAGAAGGACCTCAATCAGCCGCAGTATGCCTGGGACACCGCCACGGTGGCCGACGGCTGGTATGAACTGAAGGTGGTGGCGAGCGACCGGGCCGATAACCCGGCCGAGACGGCCCTGGAGACGTGGAAGATAAGCGACCCTGTGCTGGTCGATAACACGCCGCCGGCGATCGAAAAACTCCAGACTAGAGGTGCAGGCGGCGGCGACGTCGAAGTGCGGTTCACGGTGCGCGACGTTATCTGCCGCCTCGTTGATGCAGCCTACACGGTCGATTCGGCGACCGACTGGCACACGATAGCCCCGACCGACGGCCTGTTTGACGGCCGCCAGAAGGAGTTCCGGTTCACGATCCGCAAACTCGGGCCCGGGCCGCACCGCCTGGCCATCCGCGCAACCGATGAGGCCCAGAACGTCGGCCGCGCGGCTCATACTTTGACTGTCGAGAAGTAGTTGGTATAATGGCGGTTGGGACTTGCCGCGTCCCTCTGCGCATGCCCTGGGAGGGATTCGGATTCCATGCGGAGGCATGTGCCTTGAAGAAGATCGTCCTGATTGAGCCGAAGTCGCCGGAACGCCACGTCTTCAGCCGCTGGAAGTTGCCGCGCCTGGGCCTGGTGATGCTGGGCACGCGTCTTGCCGCAGCCGGGTACGACGTGAAGGTGTACGTCGAGGAAGTGTCGCCGGTGGACTTCGACGCGTTGTTCTCGGCGGACGTGGTGGGCATCTCAACGATCACCTCGACGGCCCCGCGGGCGTACGAGTTCGCCCGGGCCGTCCGCCGGGCGGGCATCCCCGTGATGATGGGCGGTCCGCACGTCACGTTCCTGGTCGATGAGGCGCTCCAGTACTGCGACTACGTCATCCGCGGCGAGGCCGACGATCTCATCGTGGACCTCGTGAAGGCGATCGAGGCCGGCACGGGTTTCGACCGGATTCCGTCGCTCTCGTATCACGCCGGCGGCTCTGCTTCGGTCGCCGCGGCCCGCCAGGACGGAGGGCGGGCAGAACAGGGCAAGGTAGTGCACAACCCCGCGTGCCCGACGTGCCCCGACATGGAGTCGCTGCCGGCGCCGGACCTCAGGCTGATCCAGGGGTACAGCCCCAAGGCGAAGGATCAGCACGTTGCGCCGGTGCAGACGTCGCGCGGGTGCCCCTTCAACTGCACCTTCTGCTCGGTGACGAGGATGTTCGGGCGTGCGTACCGGTTCCGGAGCACCGAGAACGTGATGGCGGAACTGCGGAACCTGCGCGGCCGGTACGTCTTCATCTACGACGACAACTTCACGGCCGACCGGGCGCGGGCGAAGGAACTCCTCAGGGCGATGATCGCCGAGCGGCTGGGCATCGGCTGGAGCGCCCAGGTTCGCTGCGACGCCGCCGGCGACCCGGAACTCCTGGACCTGATGGCGCAGGCCGGATGCTATTATGTATATATCGGGCTGGAATCGGTCAGCCCGGCGGTCCTCAAGTGCTACGACAAGCGGCAGTCGGTCGAGCAGATGGAACGCGCGATCAAGGCGTTCCACGACCGCGGCATCCGAATCCACGGCATGTTCATCTTCGGCGGCGACCACGACACCAGCGAAATCTTCCGCCAGACCGTGCGATTCGCACGATCAAATTACATCGAGAGCGTCCAGTTCATGATCCTGGTGCCGCTGCCCGGGACGCCGCTCTTCGACGAGATGGACCGCACGGGGCGGCTGCTGTCGCGCGACTGGAGCCTCTACGACGCCCACCACGTGGTCTTCCAGCCGAAGAACATGAGCACGTTTGAACTCCAGGTCGAGACGCTGCGGGCCTTCTGCCGGTTCTACTCGCTGTGGCCGGCGGTGCGGCGGGCGCTGAAGTTCGACTTCTTCAGCCTCGCCGTCAAATTGTGGGGACACCAGAACGCCCGCGAGTTCCGACGCCGACTGGCGGATTACGTGGAGGTTACCCGCCAGTGGGCCCACACCACGGGCCACAAGGTTGAACTTCGCGCCCGCCGCGTGGGCGATGACATCCGCATCGCGGTCGCCCGCTTCGACCTCGACCGCCTCCGCCGCCGGCGCGGGCGGGGGTGACATGGCGCATCCTTGAGCGCGGATGTTTCTGGTTTGCGCCGCGGGTCTCCCGACCCGCCAGGTGGAACGATTAACATGTTGTGCAGTGCCTGGAAGTCTTTGTTGATAGATGCGGGCATCCAGGAGTTCTCGCCATGGCAAAGCGAATCCTTCGGGTGTATGCCGACACGTCGGTTTTCGGCGGCGTGTTTGACGAGGAGTTCAGCGATGCCAGCCGCACGTTCTTCGATCAGGTTCGAGCGGGGCGCTTTTCCCTGGTCAGTTCCAGCGTGGTACGTCGAGAGGTAGCACTTGCTCCCGCCCACGTTCAGGAGTTCTTGAGGAGCACGGAGGCACAGATGGAGGTCTTGGAAGTTGAGGAAGCGGCGGTGGCTTTGCAGGCGGAGTACCTGCGTGCTGGTATCGTCGCCTCGAAATGGGCGGCGGACGCCCTGCACGTCGCCTTGGCCACCGCAAGCGGCTGTTCTCTCATTGTGAGTTGGAACTTCGCGCACATTGTTCACTTTGACAAGATTCCTCTCTACAATGCGGTGAATACAATTATGGGGCATGCGGCGATAGCGATTCATTCGCCGCTGGAGGTCATAGGCCATGAAGACGAAAACCTTTGACTGCGTTGAAATGATGCACCGCGGCGCGCTCCGGATCTACGAAGAAACCAAAGGCATGACGCCTAAGGAACAGGTCGCTTACTGGAAGAAGCAGGAAGCGGCCCTGAAGCGGGCGCGGCGCTCGATCAAGAAGTGAATCCTACGAATGAAAGCAAAGACCTTTGACTGTGTCGAGATGAAACGCCGCGGGGCGGCGCGAATCTATGAGCAAATCAAGAACATGACGCCCAGCGAACAGGTTGCTTATTGGCGGAAGCGAACGGCATCCCTGAGGCGGCTTCAGCGATCGCTCAAGAAGTGACCCCTACCGAATGCCCTTCAGCAGGCGCTCGGCCTGCGGGCCGCGGGCAGTGAACGTCAATCGCCGCATCTCGTCACCGATTACTTCCAGCCTTACCTCCAGCCTGTCGGAGGGCAGGGCCTGCGGCGCCCGGTCGGCCCACTCGACGACCGAGATGCCGTCTCCGCCGAAGACCTCCGCCGAGCCGATCGCCTCCATCTCCGCCGCGCCCCGCAGCCGATATGCATCGAAATGATAAAACGGAATCCGCCCGTCCAGGTACTCGCGGCAGAGGACGAACGTGGGGCTTGTCACCTCGCGGGCCGTCGCGGCGCCCAGCCCCTCGGCAATGCCCTTCGCCAGGACCGTCTTGCCGCTCCCCAGTTCGCCCACAAGGGCCAGCACGTCGCCGGGTCGTGCCGCGCGGCCGATACGCCGGCCCAGGTCGAGCGTTTCCTCGGGGGCGCGGGTCTCAAGGCTGCGGGCGGGGGGGCTCATCTAAAGTGCTCGTAGCCGCCGGGCGGAAGCGGCTTCTTCGAGCCGTCGGCCGCCGCGATGGTGACGCCGCTGCCTTCGACGACGGCGCCGATGTGCGTCAGGCGCACCTCGCCCAGCGGGTTCTGCTTCAGGAGGTCCTGTGCATCGACCGGCTCGACCGCAAGGAGGAGTTCGAAGTCCTCGCCGTCGCTCAGGGCGTGGTCCAGGGGCGTGCGCCCGTCTGAGGCGGCGAGTTTTTTCGCATCGGCCGAGATCGGGATGGCGTCGGCCATGATTTCGGCGGCCGCGCCGCTCTCGCGGCAGATGTGCCCCAGGTCGGTCGAGAGTCCGTCCGAGAGGTCGATCATGGCGTGAACCGTGACGAGGGCGGCAAGTTGACGTGCCTCTGCGATGCGCGGCACGAATTCCAGGTGCCTTCCGAGGACCGAGCCGCCGAGTTCGCCCGTGACGAAGAGGAGGTCTCCGGGCTTAGCGCCGCTGCGGCGCACCGGGCGGACGCCGGCGGGGCGAGCCACGATCGCCGTGCCGATCGTCAGCGGATTTTTCCAACTCGTTATGTCGCCGCCGACCACCGGGCAGGCGAACCGCTCGGCCGCATCGGCCATCCCGGTCGAGAGGTCCTTCGCAAAGGCCATGTCGCGGTCCTGCGGCAGGCCGACCCAAGCCACGGCGCAGACGGGCTTGCCGGCCATGGCGGCCACGTCGGAGAGGCTGACGGCCATGGCCTTGTATCCGACCTGTTTGGGGGTGGCCTTCTTGAGGTCGAAGTGCGTGCCCTCCAGGAGCGCGTCGATGGTGAGGAGGCACTGGGATTCGCCGCCGAGGCTGACGAGGGCCATGTCGTCGCCGGGGCCGATGGGGACCGCCGCGGGGTCGAGTTTCGTGCGGCCGCGGATCCACTCGATCAGTTTCCACTCGCCTTTGGCTGAGGTCATCAGAACCATTTCCCTAGATATTTATATGCCTCTTCGGCCACCTCGCGCGCCTGGGCCTCGTACGGATAGAGTTCCACCGTGACCCAGCCGGGGTATCCCGCATCGGCCAGTGCGGCAATCGCCGCTTCCAGGTCCACCGCCCCGCGCCCGGGCACCAGGTGCCGGTGCTCGCGCGTGGGGGCGATGTCCTCCAGGTGAACGTGCCGGATATGTGGACCGAGGCGGCGGACGGCATCGGCCGGATCGACGCCCACGCAATAGAAGTGGCCGATGTCGAAGTTCAGGCCCAGCCTCGGATGGGAGAGGCCCGCCAGGAGTTCCTCGAACTCCTCGGGCCGCTCTATCAGCAGGTGCGGTTCCGGTTCCACCAGCAGGTTCACGCCGCATTGTTCGGCCAGCGGAAGGACCTCCCGCAGGCCCTGCCGGTAGAGGGCCATGGCCTCCGTGCGGCCCATGCCGGCGGGCAGCGGGCCGCCGGGTTCCAGGCTGATGCCGGGCGCGCCCAGGTCGCGGGCCAGGCGGATCGAGTTGAGGGTGTGCTCGATGCGGCGGGCGCGGGCCGCGGCGTCGGGCTCGATCCACGACGGATGATGAGTGTCGCCCTGGGCGAACAGTGTAAACGCATTGAGATTTGTAATTGTCAGGCGGAGTTCCCGGCAGAGGTCAACGACGGCCCTGCGGCGGCGGGCGTCCATGTGCGGCGGGTAGGCGTGCGGCACGTCCGCCATGATCTCGACGCCTGCGTACCCGCAGGCGGCGATCTGCCGGAGACTCTCCTCCAGGCTGACCTGCTTGAAGGCGTTCGTGCTGAAGGCCAGTTTCATCTCGATCAAGCGCCCCCTTTATAGCGGTTTAACGTTGCGTGTTCGCGCGGCGGGCCTCCGGACCCGCCGCGCTCTGCCTAACGTTGCGTGCCGGCGCGGCGGGTGCGGAGACCCGCCGCGCCACTATTCAACCCTAAAGTGCTCTAGCCTTATGGCTGAATCCGCGGACGGCCTCCTCGGCCCGCGCCGAGAGAAGTTCGCGGGCACGGGCCATCGCCTCTGTGAGTGTAACATTTTCCCGCACAAGAGAAAAGATTTCCGTCACGCCTTTTTCAAAAGCCGCCTCGTACCCCGTCCCCACGCTTCCGGCGATGACGATGCACGCAGCGCCGGCGGCCCGCGCCCGGCGGGCCAGGGCCATCGGCGCCTTGCCGGCCAGGCTCTGGGCGTCGAAGCGTCCCTCGGCCGTCAGCACCAGGTCCGCCTCCGCCAGGCGCCGGTCGATTCCGACAGCGTCAAGGACCCATTCCGCGCCGCTCGTGAGGCGCGCGCCCAGGAAGGCGACGGCGCCCGCCCCGAGTCCGCCGGCAGCCCCGCCGCCGGCGACGGCCCGCACGTCCGCACCGAGGTCGCGGCGGATGATGTCCGCCAGGTGCGCGAGGGCCGCCTCGATCCGCTCGACCTCCGCCGGACTCGCACCTTTCTGCGGACCGAAGATGCGGGCGGCCCCGCGCGGACCCAGCAGGCTGTTATCCACGTCGCACGCCACGCGGACCTCCACCTTTGCCAGCCGCGCATCGCGGCCGGCACTCTCGATGCGGTCGAGGCGCTCCAGCCCTGCCGCGCCGGGGCCGACCTCGCGGCCGTGCCGATCCAAGAGTCGAAAGCCGAGGGCCTGGGCCATGCCGCAGCCGCCGTCGGACGTGGCCGAGTCGCCGATGCCCATGAAGATGCGGATGACTCCGGCGTCGAGCGCGGCCCGCAGGAGTTCACCCGTGCCGCGGGTCGTGGCGAGCATGGCGCTGCGGCGGTCGGGCGGGACGAGGGCGAGGCCGCTCGCCGAGGCCATCTCGAAGACTGCCGTCTCGCCTCCGGGCAGGAGGCCGAGCGCGGCCGCAACGCCCTCGCCCAGCGGGCCGGTCACGGGAACCGACACGGTGTGCCCGCCGAGTGCTCGGACGATGCAGGCGGTGGTTCCGCGGCCGCCGTCGGCCAGGGGGAGTTCGGTCACGTCTGCGCCTGCGCGTCGCGCCCCGTCGGCGATGGCGCGGGCCGCCTCATCGGCCGAGAGACATTCCTTCAGCGAGGCCGGCGCAACCAGAACTCGCACGGTGGCTCCTACTCTATAGCCGGGGCGGGCGCCGCCGCACTTGGCGCGGCGGGTCAGGAGACCCGTGCGCGTTCAGCGCGGCGCAGTTCACCCCTCTCCCCTTGTGGGAGAGGGGCAGGGGTGAGGGGTGGAGCAACGGCAAACCCCTCACCCGGCCTTCGGCCACCCTCTCCCGCAAGGGGAGAGGGTTGAAGACATGGTGCGCCAAACACGTACAGAGACCCACCGCGCACGGCCTTTGGCGACAGTGCTACTCTGCGGCCGGTGCCCGCGCGCCCATTATGGCCCTTGCGACCGTCTGGCCGCGGACGACGTAGAAGAGGATCCGCTCGCCCTTCTTGACGTTGGCCAGCAGGTTGCCGAGCGTCTCCAGGTCCGAGACGCGGTACCTGTCAACCTGGACGATGACGTCCTTGCGCTCGAAGCCGGCGGCGGAGGCGGGGCTCGACGGCTCCGCTGCGGCCACCAGCAGTCCGCGGTCCACGGCCAGGCCCAGGCTCTGGGCCGTCTCGGGCGAGAGTTCCTGGAGATTGAGGCCGAAGAGTGTGCGTGCGAGTTTCGCCCCATCCGGTTTCGGGGCGGCCACCACGCTCACCTTGGAGTCGATGAGTTTGTCTCCGCGGCGGACGCCCATGCGCAGCGTATCGCCCGCCTTGTGGTCCAGGACGAGAGTCTCGAACTCCAGGACGTCCTTGACGGGCTGGCCGCCGAGCGTCTCGACGCGGTCGCCCGGCAGGAGCCCCTCCCTGGCCGCGGGCGAGCCGGCCTCGACGGCCTGGACGACCGGGGCCTGCTTCGACGGGTCGAACTTAAGGCCCAGCCACGGCTGTCCCGCGCGGCGGACCGAGAGGAGCCCTATCATGATGGAGCGGACCTTATCGACCGGAATGGCGAACCCGAGGCCCTGTGCCCCCGCGCGGATGGCTGTATTTATGCCGATAAGTTCCCCGCGGATGTTCAGCAGCGGCCCGCCCGAGTTCCCCGGATTTATCGGGGCATCGGTCTGGATGAGGCCCTCGTACTTCACATCCGGCGACGGCTCGATCGTCCGGTCAAGGGCCGAGACCACGCCGGTGGTCACGGTGTGCTGGTATCCGAACGGGTTGCCGACGGCGATGACCGTCTCGCCGATCATCAGGTCCGACGAGATGCCCATGCGGATGGCCGAGAGCGACCGGCCGGCCTCCACCTTGATGATCGCCAGGTCGGCCTCCGGGTCGGCGCTCACCAGTTCCGCCTTGTGCTGCGACTCGTCCGACATCGTGATGATGATCTCGTCGGCCTGCTCAACCACGTGGGCGTTCGTAACGATGTACCCCTTCGGGCTGATGATGACGCCCGATCCGAGGCTGCCCGTCACGTACTTGCGCGGCCGGAAGAGGTCGCCGAACCGCTGCTTGAACACCTCCGGCACGTCCATCCAGAAGTAGGGCCGGGCCACGCGGACCTGCTTGGTGGAGATGTTGACGACCGCCGGGGCGGCCTTCTCGACCGCCCTGACCACCGGCGTGCGCCGGTCGGCCAGCGAGTCTTCGTTTGTTGGCGGCGCGGCAGCGCGTGCCGCCGCCACGACGCAGAGAGAGAGTCCTAGAATGATCGAAAGAAACCGTCCGCTCTTCATGGCGATTGTTTCCTCACAGTGGTTCCGGCGAAACGCACCACATAATAATAGACGCCGGCCGCACGCTTTCAAATGTCGGATTTCATGATTTCCGCAAACACGACCGTGGCGTACGCACCCGACGGCAGGGCGAACCGGACGGTGATGTCGTCGCCCACGGGGCTCACATCGGTCTCGGCGATGGGGACGCGAAGCGGGCGGCGGTCGCCGCGCAGGCGCATGGCCTTGACGCGCTCGAAGTCGGCCGGCGCGATTCCTTTCTCGGCCAGCACCGCCCGCTCGATCTCGCCGGGGCGGCCCGAGGCCAGCGTCACCCGGTGCCCGACGATCGGGCCGGACGGGCTGATCTCAAACCTTGCGGCCCGCGGGGCCTCATCCTCGGGGCGGTCCACCAGGAACACAGCGCCGCCGGGCGGACCTTCGCCTCGTTCATGCGCGGCCGTGCCGGCGGCGGCCAGGCGCGGGTGGATGTAGGCCAGGTCTCCCGCCTCCACGCGGTCGATGCCGCCGAGGCGCCGCTCGAGGACCGCGTTGAAGATCTCCGACTGGAATGCGCCCACCAGCAGCCGCGCGAGTTGCTTGGGCAGCGCATGGGCGGCGCGCTGCGGCGACTTCGTGTGCATGAGCGCCGAGAGCACCTTCAGGTGGTCGGTGCAGCCGGTGAAGAGTTTCCGGGCCTCGGCGAGTCGTCCGGCATCGAAGTGGCGGCGGGCGTTGGCGATGCGCGGCGGGTCGTCGTCGGTGGGCCGGCCGAGGAAGTGGCGGCAGAACTCATCGTACTGTCCCAGGACGAGCGTGCGGCCGAGGACGTGGTTGTCGCCGCGGCGGCCGAACCGCTGGCGGTCGAACCAGTTCGGCACTCCTCGCTCCGCCAGCACGCGCAGGATGCGCTCGGCCAGTTCCCTCGACCCCGGGCGGCAGCCGCGGATGCGGACCTCGAAACGGTTCCCCGCCAGGTGCCCGATCTTGAGTTTATTGCGGTGGCGCAAGACCCTCAGGACCGTGATGCCCGGCAGGTGCAGGCGTGCGGCCAGGTCGGGGTCGGCCCGCTCGACGCTCATCCACTGGCGTGTGACCGCTTGGGCGTCCTTGAGGCCCGCTATGCCGACCACGCGGCGCGGCCGGCCGAGGGCGCCGGCGATCCGCTCGGCGGCCTCCAGGGACCCGATGCCCTGCTTTTCAACGTATAGATAGACGTGGTCGCCTTCGCCGGAGGGTTCGTACAGGGGCATCTCGGTGACGCGGAAATCGTCGGGGTGGACCTTGATTCGGCCCCCTGTGCCGGGCAACTCCGTCGTGAGATAGCGCACTTGGCATTCCCTCTAAACGCAGAGACCGCAGAGATCACAGAGAACAAATCGAATTGTGTTGTTTATAACAACTTAAAGTCTTCTCCGTTTTTTCTCCGCGTTCTCTGCGGCCTCTGCGGTGAATCGAACGTCGTACTACGCTTTATTTCTAAGGAACGCGGCGAGTTCATCGGCCGTCGGCATGCTGGGCTGTGCGCCGAGCCTGAGGCACGCCAGCGCCCCGGCGGCGTTCGCCGTGCGTGCCGCCGCAACGAGGTCGGCGCCCTTGACGAACTCGATTGCGAGCGCGGCCGTGAATGCATCCCCGGCGGCAGTCGTATCCACCGGGTTGATCTTAAATGGCGGGACCGTCTCGACGCGATTGCCGTCGGCGACGACCGAGCCGCGGGCGCCTGCCTTCAGGACCACGGCCTTCGGCCCGCGCGCGAGGAGTTCCTTCGCCATCGCCTCGACCGTGCGGCTGCCGGGGGCGATGCCGAGGAGCGATGCCGCCTCGGCCTCGTTCGGCGAAAGCAGGTCGCACTCAAAGACGGCCTCATCGACCGGGCTGCGCGGCGGCCCGGCATCGACGATCGCGGGCGTTCCGACCTCGCGCGCCAGGCGTATCGTCCGGGCGACCGTCTCGGGCGGAATCTCCAGTTGCAGGAGCACCGCATCGGCCTCGGCCACCAGGCCGCGGGCCGCATCTATGTCGGCGGGGGTGAGGCGGCCGTTCGCCCCGGCCGTGACGACGATGGTGTTCTGGCCTGCGGCATCCACGAAGATGAAGGCGATGCCGCTGGGGCATCCGGCGACGGCCCGGAGGGCGTCGGTGCGTACGCCGGCCTCGGCCAGGCCCCGGCGGAGGCGCCGGCCGAAGGGGTCGTCTCCGATGCGGCCGAGGAAGGCGGTGTCTGCGCCGAGGCGGGCCGACGCAACGGCCTGGTTAGCGCCCTTTCCGCCGGGGATCAGGCGGAGGTCCTCGCCGCGGACGTTTTCTCCGGGCGCGGGCGTGTGGTCCACCCGCGCGACGATGTCCATGTTCACGCTGCCGACGATGAGGATGCGCGGCTTGGGCATCAGTTCGCTCGCTATCTGGGTATGCAAGCCCGTTCGGCCCCCCGTGTATTCACCGGGGGCTGACCGTGGCGCGCGACGGAGCGATTCTAGGGAGTATTGCGGCGGGCCGCAAGGAGGGGGTGGAATTGTCTGCGGGCAACGAGACTTGAAAACCCCGCGGCACTTCCTTATGCTTGACGCGACATCGGGGTTCACCCACAGGTTCAGGTCGTACCGCAAAGCCACTCCCCTTCCCGGTCAGAGGCAAGCCGGGGCGGCAAAGGCAGAACCGGGGCCTACGTAAAGGGAGCGGGATCGTGGCCGAAGCATTCGACATCCACGCCATCACGGGCCTCTCGGAGCACGAGGCCGCGCGCCGCTTGAGGGACGAGGGGCACAACGAACTCCCCTCCTCGCGGCGGCGGAGCGTCTTCGCCATTGCCTTCGAGGTCATCCGCGAGCCGATGTTCCTCTTGTTGGTGGCCTGCGGCGGCATATACCTTGCTATGGGCCGCGAGCACGTCGGCGACGCCCTGATGCTGCTGGGCTTCGTCTTCGTGGTCATAGGCATCACCATATTCCAGGAGCGCCGGTCAGAGCGCGCCCTGGAGGCCCTGCGCGACCTGTCGAGCCCGCGTGCCCTGGTGATCCGCGACGGCCGGCGGCGGCGCATCGCCGGGCGCGAGGTGGCGCGGGGCGACATCATCCTGCTGGCGGAGGGCGACCGCGTGCCCGCCGACGCGGTGCTGCTCTACTCCGTCAGCCTCTCGACCGATGAATCGCTCCTGACGGGCGAATCGACGCCCGTCCGCAAGCACGCCTCGAGAACCGCCCCCGCCGAGATGGGCCGACCCGGCGGAGACGACCTCCCCTTCGTCTTCTCAGGCACGCTCGTGACTCAAGGCCAGGGCGTGGCCGAGGCCCGCGCCACAGGTATCGCAACCGAGATGGGGAAGATCGGCAAGGCCCTCCAGACCGTCGAGACCGAGCGGACCCCTCTCCAGAAGGAAACCGGCCGCATCGTCCGGAACCTCGCGGCAGTCGGCCTCACGCTGTGCGCCGTGGTCGTGGTGATCTACGGGCTGACGCGCGGCAACACCGTGCGGGTGTGGGAAGAAGGGCTGCTGGCAGGCATCACGATGGCCATGGCGACGCTGCCGGAGGAGTTCCCGGTGGTGCTGACGGTGTTCCTGGCGCTGGGGGCGTGGCGTATCGCGCAGAGCCGGGTGCTGACGCGGCGCGTGCCGGCCGTCGAGACGCTGGGCGCGGCAACCGTGCTGTGCGTCGATAAGACGGGGACGCTGACCCTGAATCAGATGTCCATAAGTAAACTCTTCGCCGGGGGCGGGTTCTTCGACGCCAACGACCCCGCCCTGAAGACGCTGCCCGAACAGTTCCACGAACTCCTGGAGTTCGGAATCCTGGCCAGTAAGCGCGACCCGTTCGACCCGATGGACAAGGCCCTCAAGTCGCTGGGCGAGAAGTACCTGGTCCGCACCGAGCACCTGCACGACAACTGGACGCTGGTTCACGAGTACCCGCTGTCGCCCGCGCTCCTGGCGCTGTCGCACGTCTGGAAATCGCCCGACGGCACGGATTTCGTGATCGCGGCCAAGGGCGCCCCCGAGGCTGTGGCCGACCTGTGCCACCTCGGCGCGGCAGAGCAGCAGGCCCTGGCGGACCGCGTGGCCGTCATGGCCGACGATGGGCTGCGAGTCCTGGGGGTGGCCAAAGGGCGGTTCCGCCAGACAAGCCTTCCGAACGAACAGCACGATTTCGAGTTCCAATTCCTGGGCCTGGTCGGGATGGCCGACCCGATCCGGCCGACCGTGCCGGCCGCAATCCACGAGTGCTACGGCGCGGGCATCCGTATCATCATGATCACGGGCGACTATCCGCGCACGGCCCAGAACATCGCGCGGCAGATCGGCCTTGCGGCGCCCGACGCGATCATCACCGGCCCGGAACTGGACGCGATGAGCGATGATGAACTCGCCCGCCGCATCCGGACCGCCACGATCTTCGCCCGCGTCGTCCCGCAGCAGAAACTGCGGATCGTCAACGCACTGAAGGCCAACCGCGAGATCGTAGCCATGACCGGCGACGGCGTGAACGATGCGCCGGCCCTGAAGTCGGCACACATCGGCATCGCGATGGGCGGCCGTGGGACCGACGTCGCCCGCGAGGCCGCCGCCCTCGTGCTCCTCGACGACGATTTCTCAAGCATCGTCCGCGCGGTGCGGCTGGGCCGACGCATCTTCGACAACATCAGGAAGGCCATCGCCTACATCTTCGCCATCCACGTGCCGATCGCGGGCCTCTCGCTCATCCCCGTCCTCTTCGGCGACTGGCCGCTCATACTTCTGCCGATACACATCGTGTTCCTGGAACTTATCATCGACCCGGCGTGCTCGGTGGTGTTCGAGGCCGAGGACGCCGAGCGCGGCATCATGAAACGGCCGCCGCGCGGCCCGGACGAGCGGCTCTTCAGCCTCCGGTCGCTGGCGCTGAGCCTTCTTCAGGGCGCCAGCGTGCTGGCCATTACGCTGGCGGTGTTCGTCATCGGCCGCAGCCTCGGTTCCAGCGAGGAGGACTGCCGCGCACTTACCTTCACGACGCTCGTCCTTGCGAACCTCGGCCTGATTCTGACGAACCGCTCGTGGTCGAGGACCATCATAGCAACCCTGAGGAGGCCCAACCGGGCGCTGTGGTGGGTGGTGGGCGGGGCGGTCGCATTCCTGACCGTGGCGCTCTACGTGCCGTTCTTCCGCGGACTATTCCGATTCGAGAGCCTGCACCCCGGCGACCTGGCTGTCTGCCTCGCGGGCGGCGCGGCCAGCGTCCTCTGGTTCGAGGTCCTGAAGGCGTTTGGCGCGCGGCGGATGGCAAGGCCGGCGGCGTAGAATCTGCGGCCGGCCGCACCTACTCCACCAGGTCGCCGACGATGAGGATCGCCCCGGCGTACCAGTTCGTCCCTTTGTACTTCGGGTTGTCCTTCGGATTCTCGGCCGTCTGCTTGCC
>CAYGWP010000538.1:0-2588 GCA_964353455.1 uncultured Anaerolineales bacterium | reverse complement strand
TTGCACGACCGGGATGCCGTGCTTCTCAGCGTACTCAAGGGCGGCCTCGCGGCTGGTCAGAGTCCAGCGCGGGTCGCGCCACGGGACGAGCACCTTGAGGTCGGGCGCGAGGGCCATGTACGTGAGTTCAAACCGTACCTGGTCGTTGCCCTTGCCGGTGGCGCCGTGGGCGACGGCGTCGGCGCCGGTTGCGCGGGCGCACTGGACCTGTTTCTTGGCGATGAGGGGGCGGGCGATGCTGGTGCCGAGGAGGTACTTGCCCTCATAGACGGCCCCGGCCTTGAGCATCCGCCAGAGGTACTCGGTGACGAACTCGGCGCGGAGGTCCTCGACGAAGACCTCGGATGCCCCGGAGGCCTTCGCCTTCTCGACGATGCCCTTGAGTTCGCCCGGCCCCTGCCCCAGGTCGGCCACGAACGCAACGACCTCGCAGCCGTACGCCTCGCGGAGCCACGGGAGGATGACCGAGGTGTCGAGTCCGCCGGAATAGGCAAGCACTGCTTTCCGGATAGTTTCTGATGTCGCCATGAGCCTTCCGCCTTTCCTTGCTTTCTCTTCATTCCATTTCACCGCGGAGACCGCAGAGGCCGCGGAGAAAGACTGTGTCCTTTTGTTTATATCATTCTCTCTCTGCGTTCTCCGCGTTCTCTGCGGTTAATGCTTTCTGTGTTTTTTCGCCACTGCCGCAGCGCTGACGATGCGGTTGATCGCCCCGAGGTACGCCTTTGCGCTTGCCTCCAGGACGTCGGTCGAAACTCCCCGCCCGGAGACGCTCTTGTCGCCGTGCCTGGCCTCCAGTCGCGCCTCGCCCTGGGCCTCGGCGCCGCTCGTGACGGAGCGGATCTGGTAATCATCGAGTTTCAACTTCACTCCCGTCAGGCGGCTGAGTGCGTGGAAGATGGCATCGACCGGCCCGTCGCCGGTGGCGGCGTCGCGCTTACGGTCCTTCGTCAGCAGGTTCTCGAGTTCCACTGTGGCCGTCGCCATGCCGCCGGTGGCCGTGGCGACCGTCAGGCGCAGCAGGCGCCAGGTTTCGGGGGCGTGGGCCACCTCGCTCTCGACGAGTGCGGCGATGTCCTCGTCGAAGACCTCCTTCTTGCGGTCCGCCAGTTCCTTGAACGGCCCGAAGAACAGGGCGTCGATCTCCTTGCCGGGCAGGCGGAACCCCATCTCCTTGAGGCGCTGGCGGAACTGGTGCCGGCCCGAATGCTTGCCCAGAACCAGTCTGCTCTTCGCGAGGCCGATCGACCTGGGGTCCATGATCTCATACGTGGTCCGCTTCTTCAGGACACCGTCGGCATGGATGCCCGATTCGTGCGCGAAGGCGTTCTCTCCGACGACCGCCTTATTGCGGGCCACCACCAGGCCGGTCACGCGGCTGACGAGGCGGCTGGTCGGATACAGGAGTTCAGTGTGGATTCCGGTCGCCAGGCCGCCGAAGACATCGCTCCGCGTGCCCAGGGCCATCACCACTTCCTCAAGGGCGGCGTTGCCGGCCCGCTCGCCGAGGCCATTGACCGTCACCTCAACCTGCCGCGCGCCCGCCTGCACAGCCGCCAGCGTGTTCGCCACGGCCATTCCCAGGTCGTTGTGGCAATGGACGGCGATGACGGCCTTGTCGATGTTAGGGACGTTCTCGAAGAGGCGCTCGATGAGGGCGCGGAAGCCTTCGGGCGTGGCCCAGCCGACCGTATCGGGGATGTTGACGGTCGTGGCGCCCGCGTCTATGACGGCCTCGACGACCTGGGCCAGAAATTCCGGCTCGGTGCGCGCGGCGTCTTCGGGGGAGAACTGCACGTCATCGACGGCGGCCTTCGCGTGGCGGACGCCCTCGACCGCGAGGCGCAGGATCTCGCCCCGGGCCTTGTGGAGTTTATACTCGCGGTGGATCTTGCTCGTGGCCAGGAAGACGTGGATCCGCGGGCGCTTGGCGGCGGCGACCGCCTCGGCGGCGCGGTCGATGTCCTTAGCCACGCACCGCGCCAGGCCGCAGACCGTCGGACGCGCGACCTCCCGCGAAATCGCACGCACCGCCTCAAAGTCGTCCTGCGAGGTGATCGGGAACCCCGCCTCCAGCACGTCAACGCCGAGGAGTTCCAGGGCCCGGGCGACCTCCAGTTTCTCCGTCAGGTTCATGCTGGCGCCGGGGGACTGCTCGCCGTCGCGCAGCGTCGTGTCGAACACGATCAACCGCTTGCTCGCCTTCGTAGCCATGTTCTGCTCCTGAGTGAATTGTAGGGTGCGTGCTTGCACGCACCGCCTCATGTCCTTGCACGCACCGCCTCATGTCCTTGCACGCACCGCCTCATGTCCGCTCGCCCAGGCGAGCACCCTACGGGACTACTTATATAGCGGCCGGCGCAGGCCGGTGAAAACAAAAAAGCCTCCGCCCTGGCGGAGGCCGACGTTAAGGTGAATTCAGCGCGCGGCGGCCCCGGGGGGTTACCTCCTAAGGGCCAGGGCCGAGTTCGCACCGAACGCCTTCATGGTGATAAACATATCGGCTCGCGCGGGGGATGTCAAGAGCAAAAACGCGGTAGTTGCGGCGAGGGGGGCGAGAGGCTATGATGCTCTCCATGGACACCAAA
>CAYGWP010000537.1:0-5448 GCA_964353455.1 uncultured Anaerolineales bacterium | reverse complement strand
ACGGCCACGGACCCGGCCGCGGCGCCGATCGTCCTGCGCGGACATGAGGAGGGGATTCATTGTGTGGCCATCAGCCCGGACGGCCGGTGGTTGGTCACGGGCAGTGATGACAAGACGGCCCGGCTGTGGCACTTGCGGCTGAATGAGTTGATGGATCTTGCCCGACGCACCTTGGGGCGCGAGCCGGCCGACGAGCCGACAAGGAGATGAACTCCGCTGCTACTCTGCGAAGCAATGCTTCGCTGCGAAGCACGAGCGGCCCGTCTTCTCCCCCGCAGTGATCTACTAATATGTCCATCTCTACAACCGGCTGAGGTTGTAGTTCCGGCGACATTATCACTTGCCGGCGCCGATGTCGGCCCAGGTCCAGTCGCCGGAGACGAAGACGGTGACGATGGGGCTGCCGCCGGGGAATCGCGGCTGGAGGACCGGGCCGGTCTTTGCGCCGGGGTAAAGACCTTTCAGTTGGTCGAAGCCGGGCTGGATGATGGGGGTGTCGGCCCGGCGGACGATGAGGAGGCAGCGGTGTTTTGCGGGGTCGCCGCGCGTGCCGCCCTCGCTCATGCCGGTGTGGAAGGCCACGTACTTGTCGTCCGGCGACGTGAATCCATTATAGATATGGGCATCTATATCGGCGTAGAGGAGCGCGGGGGTCCCATCGGCGAGCGCGGCCTGCACGAGGACGGTGTTGCCGTAGGGTTTCCCGTCGCCGCCCTTGCGGCCCCAGGCGGGGTTGCGGCAGGAGTTGACGACGGCCGCGCCGGCGTGGAACCAGTTGGGCGTACAGTTAAAGTATCGCGACAGGACCTTCACGTCGCGGGTCTTGATGTCGATGGCGACGATGTTCCACGATTCGCCCTTCACTTTGGCCGTGCCGCAGATGCTCTTGCCGTCGGGCGACCAGTGCATCTGCTGGAAGATGCCCTGGCTTGGCATTTCGGCGACCTGCTTTTTGGTTTCGACATTGAAGATGCGGATGACGTTTTCGGACTGGTACAGGCAGGCGATCTCTTTTGTGTCGGGGCTCCAGGTTGCCCAGGGGAACTCGCGGTTCCTGCCGCAGGCGACGGGGTTTGAGCCGTCGCCGGCGGCGATGACGAGCGACCCCAGTGCGCCGACGGAGTCGTGCTCGATGTCTCTATCCTTGGGGAGTCGGCGGAACATTATCTTGCGGCCGTCGGGCGAGAATTGCGGGAAGAACTCGTGCGTGTCGGGTGTGTTGGTGATGTTTCGCATCTCGGAGCCGTCGGGTCGCATGAGGTAGAGGTCGGCCTGGCCGGGGTTGTCGTCGGCGAGCCGGCGCTGCGCCTTGACCTCGTCGGCGTAGGCCGCAATGACGATCCAGCCTTTGCCGGCGACCTCCTTGCGGAGTTCCTCGGCCGCCGGGTCGGCGGCGGCGGGGGCCCCTGCCCCTGCGGGAACGGCGATGGCCGCCGCAAGAAGCGCGGCGAGCGCCGCCGTCTTCACGATCGGCGAGAAGTTCATCGTGTCTGCTCCTATCTGGATGGGGCGGGCGGGCCGCCTGGGGCGGCAGGCCGGCCCGCGTAGTATAAGCCATCGTGCATCGCTTTGCCACAGGCTGGATGGCAGGGGTCTTGCGCGCTCCCGGTCGAGTTACGACATCGGGTTCACGAGGTGCTTGAAGCCCGCGGCGGCCCTGCTTATACTGATGCCGACGGTCTGTGTTCGGCATCGTGGCAAGTCAGCGAACGTGGAGGTCTCTAACAAGGAGGCAGGACATGCTCAATCGGCGCAGGGTGTTGTCGGTCGGCGTATGGATGCTGGTAGTCCTGTGCGTGTGCCTGGCGTGCCGCGCGGCGGACCGGCGGCCGGACGTTCATTACGTGCCCACGCCGCCCGAGGTCGTGGAGACGATGCTCAAGACGGCCAACGTCGGGAAGGATGATGTGGTCTATGACCTGGGTTGCGGCGACGGGCGTATCGTGATCACGGCGGCCGGAAAGTACGGGGCCAGAAAGGGCGTGGGAATCGACATCGACCCTGCCCGGATCAAGGAGTGCCTTGAGAACGTCCGGAAGGCGAACCTGGAGGACCGTGTGACGTTCCTCCAGCAGGACCTGTACGAGACGGATTTCAGCGAGGCGACGGTGGTGACGCTGTATCTGCTGCCGATGCTGAACATTCGGCTGCGGCCCGCGCTGTTCCGGCAGTTGCGTCCTGGGGACCGCATCGTCTCTCATGCATTCGACATGGGTGAATGGCAGGCCGACCAGACGATGAACGTGCCGTGTGCGGACTGGGAGCGGACGGCGTATTACTGGGTGCTGCCCGGGCCGGCGGCGGGCACGTGGCAGTGGACGCTCCCGGGCGCGAAGGGCGGGCAGGCGTTCGAGTTGCGTCTGCGGCAGCGGTTCCAGGCGGTAAGCGGGGCGGCGAAGGTCGATGGTCGCGAGCAGCCGATCGCGGATGCGGCGCTCGTCGGCGACCGGCTCGGCTTCAGCATCGTCCGCGAGGGGCAAGGAGAGAAGCAGAAGATGACCTTCAGCGGGCGGATCATCGGCGACGCCATCCGCGGCAACGTGGAGACGCAGGGCGGTCCGGATGCCGGCAAACGCGAGTGGGCGGCCAAACGCGACAGGGTCAACCTGGTGGGCACGTGGCGCTGGACCCAAGGGGCCAAACCGGCATCGCTCGACATCCGCCGCCACGACGGCCGGTACTACGCCGCCATCGGGACCGGCAAAGACCAGGCCGCCCTGCCCCAGTTCTACGCCTGGGGGGCGGGGGTTTACTTCATCCTTGAAGGCAGCCCGCGGCAGACCTTCGAAGGCATTGCCGATGGTGACCGGATCGTCGGCAAGGTGAGCGGCGACGGGGCCGCGGCGCGGGACTGGACCGCCCAGCGCGGCGGGGACTAGGACACTCTAAGGTTGATAATGGCGCGGCCCGTACGGGCGGCGCGCCGCCCTGCAATACAGTAAGCGCGGCGGATCGGAAGACCCGCCGCGCCGTCGGCTAAGGAGGTTTCACGGCCGTTACGGCCGACGAAGCGGGTTCTCAATAATCGACGTACTTCTTGTTCGCCTGGTCCACTTCGGCGGCGGCGCAGTTAGCGGAGATCTTGCCGCTAGTCTCGTCATAGAACCAGCCTGCGGCATCGGTGCCCGGGGGGCTTGTGCCGGTGAAGGTGTCGGCGTTCTTGTTGGCGCCGACGGGCAGTTTCGGGACGGCCCGCAGATACGGGCCGAAGATATGCGTGGCGTCCTTGGCGGCCACCGGGTCCGACGTGTTGCTGGAGTCGGTGTAGAGGGTCAACTGGTTGGCGATTTTGGCCAGTTTGGGGAACTTGCCGTCGTGCTCCGCGGCAAAGAGGTCGATGGCGTTGCGTAGGACCGCCAGGTCGCCTGAGAGCGCGGAATCAGCCGCACCCGCCGTGCCCCGGCTCATGCGGGGAATGGCAATGGCGGCGATGATGCCGATGATGACGACGACAATGACCAGTTCCAGCAGACTGAACGCCCGCTTCTTGGAAAGTCGCATCCTCCTCCTCCTTTGTATGGAAATGCCGTGCGTAGGGGATGCCATTTCCTGAAACAAGGTGCATCATAGTATCGGTCAGTATTCCGCGGAACCTTAAAGAAAATTTCGTATTTTCCGGGGATCATCGGGGTTCCGTGGTCAGGCGTAGTTCCACCTCGGCGGCGCCGTTCTTCGCCCGGAACACCACGCTGCCTGCGGCCATGCGGACCAGGGTGAAGCCGTCCAGTTCCTGGCCGACCTGCATGATTTTGCCATCGATGATAGCGCTGCCGGCGCTGCCCGCGAGCATGACGACCGTCACCTTGTGCTTGGCGGCGAACTCGGCCACCGGGTCAACTTCGGGGGCCGTGGTGGTCCCTGGCTGGGTCTGGAGTTCACGAAGCCAGTCCTGAGGCGGGGCAAAGGCCTCGCGGAGGCTCTGCGGCTCCAGGTCCTCGGGGTCGGCCAGGGTCTTCAGACGGTCGGCCACCGACATGGAAAGCGAAGTGGCCTTCGCCTCGTCGGCCATCGCCGGCGCCGGGGCCGCCGGGCCCGGGACGGGCGGCGCGACGCCGGCCGGGGGACTTTCGGCCGCAGCGGAGTTCGGCTGAATGGCGGCGTCGCCCTGGAGCAGGCGGTCGGCCGCGAACCCCACGATGGCCAGCCCCAGAAGCCCCAACATCACCTTTCGCGACCTCGGAAGATTCATTTTTGTTACCCTTACCCGAGCCCCCCCTCCCACAACAGGAGCGGTGAACAGACTAACCTGCTATCGGCTGGCGACGGCCTGCGGGGCGGCGGCGTGCCACCGGAGACCGAAGCGGAACTTGCTTGCCCCGGCCGGGTCGTCGCCGCCGGCCGACATCGTGAACGCCGCAATGCTCGTATCGGGATGCTCCTGCCGCAGCCGCCGCAGGAACATGGTGCATGTGCGATAGGTGCCGCTGCCGGCCAGTTCGATGGGCACGGTGTCGTAGTGCGGGCCGGAGATGGGGAGGCCAGCGCGGATGTCGCCGATGGCCAGTCCGCTCTCGACGGCCAGGGCCGAGAGTTGGACCAACTCGGTGTTGACGTGCGATGTGGGCTTCAGTCTGAGCGCCCCTGTGGTCATGGTCTGGTCGATAGCGGCAAGTTGTCGTCTCATGGCGGCCATGGAGGCGGCGAGGCGTGAAGCCTGGTCCTGCTGGCCTTCCAGTTCGGCCTTCTGGGCGAGATACGCGTCGTGGCTGCTCCTGAGTGGCCGGATGCCGCCCAGGCAAACTGCGACCGTCACGATCACGAGTGCGGCGGCGGCCGCGTCGATGTGCCACGACTGCCATCTGGCGGGGTTCAGTTTCAATTGGCACGCTCGCGTTTCTTGGGCCCCATGGTGCATTCCATCTGGAATCGGACGGCCGTGCCTGCCAGGAACTTCTCCGGGTCGGTCTTGACGAGGCGTATCTGGTCGAAGACCCCCGAGCGTTCCAGTTCCTGGGCGAACCGCAGGACGCCGGGCAGCGTCTTGCCGTAGCCGGCCACCTGGAGCGAGAAGGAGGCCGTGGTCTCCGGTTCGGCGGCGGGGGCGGGGCCTGCGGCGGCGGGTCGCAGTTCGCACTGCGTCAGGACCAGGCCGTCGCCCATGCTGCGGGCGAGCATGGCCAGGAGGAGGCTCCAGTCGGGCTGGTCGATGGCGGCCTGCTCTGCGCGGAGGGCTTTTTCCTTTGCTTCGAGTTCGGTGCGCATGGAGCGGAGTTCGCCGTTGGTCATCTGGATCTGGGCCTTGGTTTTTTCGAGTTCGCCGGCCAGGGTTGCGCCGCCGACGCTCCAGACTGCGTAACATGCGGCGGTGCCGCCCGCCACGAGGACCAGGTAGGCGGCGCCCAGGGTGATCCACCGCGTAAGTTTGCGGCGGTCGCGCTGGGCGACTCGCCGATAGGCCGGGATGAAATTGATATTTTTCATATAATCAGATATCCGAGTAAAGTGCCA
>CAYGWP010000536.1:0-8611 GCA_964353455.1 uncultured Anaerolineales bacterium | reverse complement strand
GGCCCCGCCCGCCCCGCCGGTCTGGCCTGCCCGGCCTGCCTCGCCGGTCGTTCCGCCCGTCCGTGCGGTCGAGTTGGGCCGCAGTGTCGGCGGCGCGCCGCTGACGTTGGAGGTCTTCGGGGCGGGGCCGAGGCCCGTCCTGATCCTCGGCGGCGTCCATGGAGACGAGACCCTGGGCGCCGAGATGGCCCGCTGCCTGTCATCGCTTCTGCGGGAAGACCAGGCCGCCGCGGGCGGGAGGTCCGTCGCAATCCTGGCGGCCGTCAACCCCGACGGCATGGCCGCCCACAGGCGGACCAACGCAAACGGGGTTGACCTGAACCGCAACTTCCCCGCCCACAACTGGCGGCCGTCCGCCGAGGGCAGACACGATTACGGCGGCCCACGCCCGGCCAGCGAGCCGGAGACCCGGGCCATCATGCGAGCCGTCGAGGGCCTGCGACCGGCCATGATCATCGCCATCCACTGCGCCGGCCGCGGCGCGCCATGCAACAACTACGATGGACCCGCCAGGGAAGTGGCCGTCATGATGGCGGCCGGGAACGATTACCCGGTCCGGGCGAATATCGGTTATCCCACACCCGGCAGCCTCGGCAACTGGGCCGGTGTGGACCGGAGCATCCCCATCATCACCCTCGAATTGCCTGGAGGCGCGAGCGGCGCGGCATGCTGGCAGCGGAACCGCGGGGCGCTGCTGGCGGCTATCCGGAATGCCGCGGGAGCATCTATGTAGGCCGGGGCGCGCCCCGGCTTCTGTGGCTGAAGCATGAATAGCCGGGGCACGCCCCGGCCTACATAATATTCTCGCTGGGCGGCAGCCACGGCCACAGCCTGCCCGCCTGTGGCGGGCAACGGCAAAGCGTGGCCGTGCCACCCGCCGGGTTACTTCGCCTCGGTGAAAGTGATCTCCGCCCGCTTTGTCCCGGCCGGCAATTGGAAGTCGCCGCCCGGCAGCCGCTTCGCCTCCTTCGTGCCGACCTTGACCTTCGCCTTGAGCACCCCCGGCAGACGCAGGGCGAACCCGTCGGCCGGCGCGGCAGCGCCCGTGAGTTTCAGCGCCGCCCCGCCTTCCACGCGCACATATTCATACGAGCATGTGCCGAAGTAGGTGGGCATCCCTTCGACAGCCAGGCCCTTGCGGTCCGTGAGCCACTCCGGCGGCACGCCCGCCAGGAGGACCAGCCGGTCGCCGTCTTCGTAGAGCAGGCAGTCGCGCATGAGGAGCCAGAGTTCGGCGTTCGCCCATCCGTGCGGCATGGCGACCGACGGGTTCCACGTGGTTCGAGCGTGGCTCCATCCGCCGGGGCCGCTCTTGCCGCCCTCGTCGAAGGCGTACCAGCCGCGCATCTGCTCGTGGTCGAGGTGCGCGGCAAGCGTTGCGTATCCGGCCTCGCGATTCGCGGCCAGGAGGCCCTGGTGCGCCGTCGCCAGGGGGAAGTACCGCCAGCCGCCCGGCTTCTGGGCGCCGGTCCTGCGGAACTGCTCGAAGGCCGACCCTTCGCTGCCGGGAACCAGCCGGCAGGGCCAGAGGACGCAGTAACTGCCGTACCCTGCGGCAAGTTTCGAGCCGAAGCGGGCCTCGTAGGATGCAAGGAGCGAGTCGGCCAGGATGGCCCAGTCGGAGGTGTCCTTTTCGTTCTCCATCGCCTGCGCGAGGAGCGCCGCACGCCAGAGGCCCGACACGTCGAACGCCTCGGTGTACTCAGGGTGCGAGCCGTCGCAGCGTCCGGGTTTGAGTTCCTGCCGCTCGTCGGCCTTGAGGGCATCGCCGAACTTGAGGCTGCTCATGCTGACCCAGTGCGGGCCGGCCGTGGTGCGGCAGTAGCGGATCATGGCCGCCAGTTTCTGGACGCCCGGATACACGCGGGCCAGCCACTTCCTGTCTCGCGTGAAGAGCCAGTGCTCGCCCATGATCCAGAGGACCTGGCCGGGGTTGTCGGCCTCGGGATACGCGCGGCCGTTAAAGGGGTGGGCTAAAAAGTAGTCGATCGCCTGCTCGGCGAGGTCGAACCGGCCGGACTTCTGGAGGATGTTGGCCGTATAGATGCCATCACGGTTAAAGACATTATAATTGATGACTGCGACGTCGGGGGCGCCCTCGTTCATGGCCATGGCGGCGTGGCCGAGAATGGCCGCGAGCGCCTCCGGCCACCGCCCATCGGGCACGCGGACCTTGAGGCCGCCCGCGAGGTCGCGCCAGTACGCCGCCGCCTTCTCGAAGAGGGCATCGGCCTTGAGTTGCCGCCAGTACGCGAGGCCGGGGTCCGGCTGGAGTACGCCGCCCTCGGTCGGATTCGGCGTGGCGAGGTCGAGTTGCGCCCACTCGCTCTTGCCGTCCCACTGGTGGCCTACGGCCCTGCGGCCGGGGAGGACCGGGCAGATGAAGCCGAGGGTCTGCGACCCGGCCGGCGGAATGGTGACATCGAACTGTAGCGAGCCGGAGCAGTCGCCGCCTGCTGACGCGGCCTTCTTCTCGGTCGGCGTTTTACCTTGCATCGCGGCCTCGCCGACGGTGTCGGTGGAGATGACACCCGCGGCGGCGGGCTTGTCGCACGCGACGATGGCCGCATGGCCGTCGGCCAGCAGGGCGTCGCCTTCATCGCTGACCGCAAGTTCCGGGACAGGCCCGCCCGCGGGCCCCAGCGGCCTGAGGGCCGCGAAGGCGAGAATGCGACGGGGCGAATCGCCGCGGTTCGTCAGGATTGCCCGGGCGCCGACGACGAAGACATCCCCCTCTGGGGATGGGCACCGCACTTGGCAGACCTCGGTCCGGACAATCACATCGCCCGCCTGCCACTCGCTCCACGGGATGAGGGCGCCGCCGGGGGCGAGGCCGTGCTTCGTCGGGATGCCGTCCTGCGTCGGGGCGATCAACTTATTCTGCTGAGGATCATATACCCAGAAATAGATGCCGTAGGTGGCGAAGCCGGGCGAGAAGCAGCCCTCGGCCTCGACAAACGTCTTTAGCGTGTCGAGCGTGTTGGGGATGCCGATGGGGATATGGATGCGCCCTCGCGGGTCAAGCGGCCCGCGCTGGGGCGCGGCGGGCGCCCCAGGGCCAGCGGCTTCGGCCGCGCCGATGAAGATGCCCGCCATGAGCAGCACCAGCAGGACGGCAACGAGATAGGTGTTCACGGTCATTTGCCTTTGCTCTTCGGCTTGGCCGGGGGCGGGGGCGGCTTGATCTGCGACATTTCCTCGGGCGTGAACTTCGCGTCGGCGGCCGGCCCCGGGTCCCAGGACCGCTCGAGTTTCCCGGGCCTCGGCTCCTGGACGGGGATGACGAAGACCTCCTCGCCCTTTTCATTCTTCTCGATGCGTCCGCCGGCCCGGAGGACCGCCTGGCGCGCCAGTTTCTCGCTCACCTCATAGACCTTCGGCACGGTGTAGTCGGAGAAACTGTACTTGGCATCCGGGTTGAGTTTCTCGGTGAACCGCGCGGGGACCTTCGAGAGGCCCATCGTGGCGAAGAGGACGCCGGCCGCGTTGGACGGGTTGCAGTCGCTGTCCTGTCCCGAGCGGCAGGCGATGAGGATGGTCTTGTCCGGGTCGCCTCGGCCGTAGAGGAGTCCCATGATGACGTAGGCGCCGTTTAGTTTGACGTCGATGGAGGATGCCCCCTCGCCGCCGGGCTTTGAGCAGAGGCCGTGGGTGAACTTGGGGTCCTTGTGGTACTTCTCCTCGACGCATTGCCATGTTTTCCGCCAGTCGTCGGGGTTCTCCTTGAACCACCCCAGGACGTCGCGGACCATGCCTGCGTACTGGCTCTCGGCGGGTATGCAGCGGAGGGCCGCCGCGATGATTTTCTGGACGTCGGACTCGAAGAATGCCTCTCCGTACATTGCGCCGATGAACTGGCCTGCGTACACGCCGTCGCCGTAGTTCATGAGCCGCCCGAACTTTTCGCCCAGCGCGATCGTGGTGTTCGGCATGCCGGGGGCGATGATGCCGGAGTAGTCGGCCTCGATCTGGTAGTCGATGTCGTCGGCGTGGGCGTTGAACCTCGGGTGCCCGGAATCGGGCGGCGCGATGCCGGCCCGCACGTTGTCGCGGCCCGCCTTGTTGGCGTGCCAGAGTGGGTAGCCGGAGTTGGCGAAATCGATGCCCGCCTGGCGGATGGAGACGTCCCAGCCGTGCTGCTCAAGGGTGCGGAGGAACGTCATTTCGACATAGCAATCATCGTTGTTGTGCTGGTTGATCATGCCCGGGTTCCACGGGGGCATCTTGTCTTCCGGTATGATCGCGCCCTTGACCTTGAACTCCGTTGGCTGCCCCCAGCCTACGCCCGCCATCTGGCCGATCCATCCGCCCTTCATCTTGTCGAGGTACTCGGCCACCGGCAGGCGGCGCACCGCCGGCTCTCCGGCCGCGGCCGGCGCCGTTATGGTAAGGAGCACGATTGCCGCGGTTGCACCGGCCAACGTAAGGGTCGTACTTAACCTACGCATGGGCATCCTCCTTTTCGCATATTTGGCCCCCGGTGTGTTCACCGGGGGGCAAGTTTATCGCATTTAGCCCCCGGTGAATACACGGGGGGCAAGTTTATCGCATTTAGCCCCCGGTGAATACACCGGGGGCTGATACGGGCACACGCCGCGCCGCGCCCCCCCCGTGTATTCACGGGGGGCTAAATGTAATGAACGGCCATGGTCGGGCGGGCATTCCCGCCGCGAGGTTGTGCCGCTCAACGTAATCGATGCGGGCCCTCACGGATTCCGCGGAGTAACAAAATCGCTTGTCGTACCCGTCGCCCCAGATGGGGCGTCCCGGCCGCAGGCGCCACCGCGCGGCATCCTTGGCGCACTTGACCACGGCGGCGAGCGGGTGTTCCGCCGCATTAACCACTATGTGTACGTGCCAGGTTTGCACCGTGAGGGCGAGTATCGAAAGGCCCATCCGCGAAATCAGCGACTCGCCGATGCTTTGGCCGACGGCCAGCCGGTCCTCGGCGCGGAACCTGTATTCCGAATGTTTCATTTTTTGACGGTCTTGCGATTCAAGCACGGGGTCGGGCGGAAACACAATGCCGGTGTCAACCCACCCCCGGGCGTCGCCGCGGAGCCACGTGCCGTAGGTCGTCATCGTCAGGAGGACGGCCATGCATTTGCCCATTGAAGCCTCACAGTCGTATGTGCCCCCGGTGTGTTCACCGGGGGCTAAATGTGCCCCCCGTGTATTCACGGAGGGGCTAAATGTGTCACTCAGGGAACCATCGGCGTCGTATGATCTTCCATATCTCATAGGCCGTGAACGGGACAAGCGAGAAGCCCAGGGCCACGGCCCACTGTGCGGCCGTCATCGAGGTCGTGGCGAAGATCGGCTGAAGCGTCGGCACGAGGACGGTGGCCAGGATGATGGCGGCCGATAGCGCCATCGCCCCCACCAGGAACATATTCGTTCGCGGGTCGATCTGCCAGAAGTTCCGCCAAGCGGAGCGCCAGCCGTATGCTCGCCAGAGTTCGTCGAAGGCCAGCGTGACGAACGTCATGGTCTCGGCCACTTCCATGCCGCCCATCCGCAGGCCGCAAAGGAAACAGGCGATGGCCGCGGCGCCGAACAGCAGGCCGTTCAGGACGATGATCTTCATGTAATAGGAGTTGAGGATTCCCTCGGTCGAGCGCCGTGGGCGGCGGCGCATGACGCCGGGTTCGGCGGCATCCATGCCGAGGGCCAGGGCCGGCAGCCCGTCCGTCACGAGGTTAAGCAGCAGTATCTGCACCGGCACCAGGGGCGATCCGAGGCCGATCATCACCGGCACGAAGATGCAAACGATCTCCCCCAGGTTGCACGCCAGCAGGAACGTGACGAACTTGCGGATGTTATCGAAGATGACGCGGCCTTCCTCGATGGCCTTGACGATCGTGGCGAAGTTGTCGTCCATGAGGACGACATCGGCGGCGGCCTTGGCCACATCCGTGCCGGCGATGCCCATGGCGACGCCGATGTCGGCCTTCTTGAGGGCGGGGGCGTCGTTGACGCCGTCGCCCGTCATGGCGACGACCTCGCCGTCGGCCTGGAGGGCTTGGACGATGCGGAGTTTCTGCTCCGGCCAGACTCGGGCGAAGACGCGGAGGTTTGGCATCCGCCGCGCGAGTTCCTCATCCGACATCTGCTCAAGTTGCTGGCCGGTGATGGCCTCGTCGCCGGGCATGAGCATTCCGAGTTCGCCGGCTATGGTGCGGGCCGTGAGGATGTTGTCGCCGGTGATCATGACGGTCTGGATACCGGCGTCGGTCGCCTCCTTCAGGGCGGCCCGCGCTTCGGGGCGCGGCGGGTCGCGCATTGCCACCAGGCCCACGAAGACGAGGCCGGTCTCATCCTCAACGGCGATCTTCGGCCGGCCTGCCGCATCCTTCCAGGCGAAGGCGAGGACCCGCAGGGCCTGCCCGGCGAGGGTCTCGAGGCCGTCATGGACCTGGCGGCGCTCGGCCTCGCCCAACGGCCGCACCTCGCTGCCCGCCTGGTACCCGGAGCAGAGGCCCAGGAGGACGTCGGGCGCCCCCTTGACGAGGAGGCGGCGGCCGGGCTGGAGGTCGTGCAGCGTGCTCATGCGTTTGCGGCCGGAGTCGAAGGGGACCTCGGCCAGGCGCGGATGCCGGCGGCGGAGGTCGGCCACGCCGACCCCTTCGGACTCCGCGAAATCGACCAGCGCCAGTTCCGTCGGGTCGCCGAAGCGGCGGGTCTCATCGCCAATCTTTTCGATATGTGCATCATTGGAGAGGGCGGCCACCTCAATGAGCCTGCGGCGGGACTCGGGCGAGGATGACCCCGGTCCGCCGAGCAGTTCATCCGCCGTCGCGCTCCGCGCCACGGTCATGCGGTTCTCGGTCAGCGTGCCGGTCTTGTCGGTGCAGATGAAGGTGGCGCAGCCGAGGGTCTCGACGGCCGGCAGTTTCCGGACGATCGCCTTATGGTGGCTCATCCGATAGACGCCCAGGGCGAGGACCACCGTGACGATTGCGGGCAGCCCTTCGGGGATCGCCGCCACCGCCAGGCTCACTGCCGTCAGAAACATATCGAGGGCGGGCATGCCGTGGACGATGCCCGCCAGGAACGTTAGGGCGCAGATGGCCAGGCACAGGATTCCGAGTAGTTTGCCGAAGCCGGCCAGTTTTCTCTGGAGCGGCGTTACTTCGGGTTCCTGCTGCTGGAGGAGTTGCGCGATGCGGCCGATCTCGCGCTCGATGCCGGTGGCGATCACTATACCGCGTCCCCGGCCGTAAGTGGCCACGGTGCCGGCGTAGGCCATGTTCCGCCGGTCGGCCATGGGGAGGTCCTCGGCCAGCGGGTCGGCGTGCTTCTCGGCGGGTTCGGATTCGCCCGTCAGGCTGGCCTCGTCGATGCGGAGGTTGTGCGTCTCGGTGAGCCGCAGGTCGGCCGGGATGAATCCGCCCTCGCGCAGGATCACGAGGTCGCCGGGGACGAGGCCCTCGGAACTCACCTGCTCGGTCCGCCCGCCGCGGATCACCTCGCACTGCGGGACGGAGAGTTTCTTGAGCGCCTCAAGCGCGCGGCTGGCCTTGCGTTCCTGCGTGACGCCCAGGATGGCGTTCAAGATGAGGATGGCGATGATGACGAGGGCGTCCGTCATCTCTTGCATCACCAGCGACACCAGGGCGGCGGCAACCAGGATGAGGACCAGGAAATCCTTGAACTGTCCGAGGAACATCTCGAAGGCGGTCTTCCTGCGTTCCTCCGGGAGGACGTTTGGGCCGTACTGAGCGAGGCGGGCGCTCACCTCGCCCTCCGAGAGGCCGCGGGCGGCGTCCGTGCGGAGGGCCTGCTCAACGGCGGCGACGGCGAGGGCGTGCCAGTTTTTCTTTCCATCAGGCAACGGGAGTCCTCCCCTTACGGCCACCAGACTTTACGCAAGGGCGGGGCCGTTTGCAACAGTAACCGGCGGAGCCCCGGCGAAAAGAATTGAGTCTGCCGGGCCGAGGCCGTACCATTCGCAGGATGGAAGTCGTCATGGAAAGCACCGCCGCTTGAGGGAAGGCCACGTCATGAAACATGCCATGGCAGTCGGGTTGATGCTGGCGGGGGCGCTGCTGTGTCTTCCGGCGATTCAGCGGGCTGCCGCGGGCGCGGAGGGCGGCATGAAGAACTTCATCACCCGACAGGGCGACAAGTTGATGGATGGCGACAAGCAGTGGCGGGCCGTCGGCGCGAATATGCCCGGCCTCATCCTCCCCTACGATTTCACCCTCAACATCCCGGAGCGGCTGGTTCTCGCAACCCCGTGGGAACAGGAGGACGGTTACCGCACGCTCGTCCAGATGGGCATGCGCGTCACGCGGTGGTGGAACCTGCCGATGTGCGGCCCGAACGAGAAGCCGCAGCCGTGGCACTACGTCCTCGGGCCGGGCAAGTTCAACGAAGAAGCCTTCAAGACCGTGGACCAGGCGATCGCGCTGGCCGACAAGTACGACGTCCGCATCATCCTCTCGTTCTCGGCCGAGGCGGGCAGTTACCTCGGCGGCGTCTCCACCTATGCCGCATGGCGCGGAAAGTCCGTCAAGGAGTTCTGGACCGACCCGCAGTGCAAGGATGACTTCAAGGCCACCCTCCGGTACGTCGTCAACCGGCGCAACACGGTCACCGGCAGGCCGTA
>CAYGWP010000535.1:0-3024 GCA_964353455.1 uncultured Anaerolineales bacterium | reverse complement strand
GCCAGCAGGCGGATGGCCGCGTTCTCCATGATGCCCGACTCGGTCGAGATGGCCGCCGTTACCGTGGTCGGCACCGAGACACGGATGTTCTCCTGCGACAGGGCGCTCGTCAGGTCGATCGGCACCACGAACGGCTCAAGGTCCAGGAAACTGGATCCCTGGATGACCGGCCACACGAACGCCGCGCCGCCGTGAACGCACTTGGCCGCACCGCGGCCGGTCTTCCCGTAGATCACCAGGATCTTGTTGGACGGGCATCGCTTGTAGAGGCGCACCAGCATCAGGAGGATGACCACGGCCACGAACCCCGCCAGGAGGGCGAGGAACATGGTGGCCGGACCCCACTCGCCGGGGGAAGAAGGGGCCAGCGACGTGGGCACCTGCAACCCCAGCAGCGGCAATTGCTCGATCAGACTCATTGTTGTGCCTCCTTAAGGTTCGCCGCCCCGCCCTTAGCCCTGGCGGGGCGCTGGCATAAAGGCATCTTAGCGTTGCCGCCGGCGCCGCGCAAGCGCGGCGGCTAAGGTTCGACAGAAACCCGTTACGCCTGGCTTTTCTCGACTTCCACGGTATTGGGGCCGATGATGCGCCTGACGACGACCGGCGTGCCGGCCTTGAGTGCCTCGCCGCCGGCGGCCCGGGCGCTGACGAAAGAGATCGTCCCGCCGCACAGGACGCGGACCTGCCCGCTCCCGCCCGCCGGGATGTCCATATAGACCGTTGCGGGCTGCCCGATTGCGCTCGACAGCCGCCGCGTGCCGCTCTCGGTCATACGCATAAAGAAATAGAAAAGCGCCGATACGATGAGCATCCCCACCAGGCCCCAGAGCAGGCTGTAGAGCATCCTCAGGTTGTTCCCCTCGTATAGAACGCCCGCCCATCCGAACAGGAGGCCGAAGGACGTGACGGACCGGACCGACAGGAGTTTGAACGTGGCGACCGACTCGATGGCCTGGGCCGCTTCGTAGCCGGCGTGGCCGCCCGCCACGTCGTGGCCGCCGGCGGCATCGTGCGCCCCGGCGTCGATCTGGTCTCCGCCGCCGAAATGGCCGAACAGCGTGGCCAGCAGTTGCCACGCAAAGAGGACGCTGAAAAACAGGGCCGAGCCCCAGTACACACTGCTCAGGAATGTGTCCATGGCGTGCCTCCGCTCTCGGCCGCTAAGGCTGTCAGGCTCTCGGTCGCACTGACCCGCCCCGAATCTTAAACGGTTGCCGGACGGTTGCAAGGCATTTTCGGCCTATGCGCCCCCCTGCGCCATGTGTTAATGTAGTCACCCCCCGGCGAATACACGGGGGGCCGACCGGTAAGATATGGCTGTTATGTGGCACAGCCGCCCTCGGCTGTGCAGATTCTCGGCAATTTGCACGCCCGAGGGCGGGCGTGCCACAGTTCTGAGAAAGTTTCTAAGGGGTGCAAAATGACCCGAACGACCCGCCGCCAACTCCTGAAACTCGCCGGCAAGGCCGCCGCCGTCTCGGTCCTCGCGCCGACCATCCTGCGCGGCATGACGCCCGCGAGGCCCAACGTCCTCTTCATCCCCATCGACGACCTCCGGCCGCAACTGGCGTGCTTCGGACACAAGAAGATGATCTCGCCGAACCTCGACCGCCTTGCCGCCGGCGGCACGCTCTTCGAGCGCACGTACTGCCAGCAGGCCGTCTGCGCGCCGTCGCGGGCAAGCCTCCTCGCGGGTTGCCGCCCCGACACCACCAAGGTCTATGACCTCCAGACGCCGCTGCCCACCACGCGGCCCGACCTTGTCACGCTGCCCCAGCACTTCAAGGCCAACGGGTACACCACGATTTCGCTCGGCAAGGTCTATCACCACGGGGCCAAGGACGAACCCACCGGCTGGAGCGAGCCGCCCTGGATGCCGGCCGACCCGTTCCCCGGCTACGCCCTCCAGTCGAGCAAGGACCTGATGCGCGCCGCCAATCCGGTAACCGAGACGGTGAAGATGAAGTCGCCGGCCGCCGCGAACAAGGGCCCGCCGGTCGAGTGCGGCGACCTTCCGGATAGCGCCTACGGCGACGGCAAAATCGCCGAGAAGGCCATCGAGACGCTGCGGCGCGTGAAGGACGGCCCGTTCTTCCTGGCCGCAGGGTTCCTGAAGCCGCACCTTGCCTTCGCGTGTCCGAAGAGATATTGGGATTTGTACAAGCGTGATGAGGTTGACCTGGCCGACAACCCGTTCAAGCCGCGCGGCACGCCAGACATCGCCATGCACAACTGGGGCGAACTCAGGGCCTACTACGGAATCCCCAAGGAAGGGCCCCTGGCCGAGAGCCAGGCCCGCGAACTGGTGCACGGGTACTACGCGTGCGTCTCGTTCGTCGATGCCCAGATCGGCAAGGTCCTGGATGAACTCAAGGCGCTCGGCCTGGCCGAGAATACCGTCGTCGTCCTCTGGGGCGACCACGGCTGGCACCTGGGCGACCACGGCCTCTGGTGCAAGCACTCGAACTTCGAGACGGCAACGCACGCCCCGATGATCGCGCGGGCGCCGGGCCTCAGGGGCGGGGTCCGCACGCGGCGGCTGACGGAATTCGTTGATATCTACCCGAGTTTGTGCGAACTCGCGGGCCTCGCCCAGCCCGCCACGCTTGAGGGCACGAGTTTCGTCCCACTCATGAAGGAACCCGACCGCCCGTGGAAGAAGGCCGCGTTCAGCCAGTACCCGCGCGGCAAGGTGATGGGACACTCGATGCGGACCGAGAAGTACCGCTTCACCCGCTGGGCGGGGCCCGGCACGGAGGTCTCGGGGACGGAACTTTACGATCACGACACAGACTCCGAGGAGAACGTCAACCTGGCCGTGATTCCGGAACACGCGAAGACAGTCGAATCGCTGACCGCCCAACTGGCCCAGGGCTGGCGCGCCGCGAAGCCTGCGTGATCACATTTAGAGGCTGTTTCAGAACTGTGGCACGCCCGCCCTCGGGCGTGCAAGTGGCTGAAAAGATGCACAGCCGGGGGCGGCTGTGCCACAAGAAGCCGGTTCTGAAACAGCCTCTTAGCCGG